>NZ_AP024269.1:5027392-5352285 GCF_016629525.1 Kaistia sp. 32K | reverse complement strand
CATCCAGAACGGCATGGTGCTGGCCAAGGTCGACCCGTACTGGGTGCAGTTCCTGCTCGGCGCCCTCATCCTCGCCGCGGTCGGCCTCAACCGGCTGCGCGCCGTCCGCGCCGGAGGCGCCTGATCATGCGTCTTACCATTGAAGGCATCGGCAAGGATTTTCCGGGCGTCACCGCGCTCGATAGCGCCTCGTTCGAGATCCTGCCCGGCGAAACCCACGCGCTGATGGGCGAGAACGGCGCCGGCAAGTCGACGCTGATCAAGATCATCACCGGCCTGTACCGGCCGGATCGCGGCCGCCTGCTGGTCGACGGCAAGCCCGTCGACTTCCATTCGCCGCGCGACGCGATCGCCGCCGGCATCTCGGCCGTGCACCAGGAGCGCAACCTGATCCCGCGCTTCACGGTCGGCGAGAACATCATGATCGAGCGGCCGCCGACCCGGAACGGCGTCGTCGACTTCGACAAGGTGCACGCCGAAGCGCGCAAATTCCTCGACATGATCGACCCGACGATCGACACCCGCACCGAGGTCCGTCACCTGTCGGTGGCGCAGATGCAGATCGTCGAGATCGCCAAGGCGCTGTCGCTGGAAGCGCAGGTGCTGCTGCTCGACGAGCCGACCGCCTCCATCACCGGCCATGAGGCCGATGCGCTGTTCGCCGTCGTCCGCCGCCTGCGCGACGAGGGCAAGGCGATCGTCTTCGTGTCGCACAAGCTGGAAGAAGTGATGGCGATCTCGGATCGCGTCACGGTGCTGCGCGACGGCCGCATCGCCGCCGCCGGCCGGCCGATCGCCGAGATGGATCGCGGCAAGATCGTCTCCGCCATGATCGGCCGCGAGGAGCGCGTCGCCGAGATGGGCAAGCGCGACATCGACCGCTCGAAGACCGTGCTGGAAGCCAAGGGCCTCGGCACGTCTTTCGGCCATCGCGATATCAGCTTCCAGCTGCACAAGGGCGAGATCCTCGGCCTCTACGGCCTGGTCGGGGCCGGCCGCACCGAGCTCGCCCGCGCGCTCATCGGCGACGCCAAGATCACCGCCGGCGAACTGCGCCTGAACGGCCAGGCCGTCACCATCCCCGACGTGCCGACGGCGATCCGCCGCCACAAGCTCGGCTACATCTCGGAGGACCGCAAGGCCGAGGGCCTGATCCTCACCCATCCGATCCGCTCGAACATCGCGATCTCGGTCTGGCGGCGCATCGCCTCCGGTCTCGGCCTGATCAGTCGCGCCTCCGAGCGCAAGGTGGTCGAGCCGCTGGTCGCCAAGCTCGAGGTCAAGACGCCGTCGATCGAGCAGGCGGTCGGCAAGCTCTCGGGCGGCAACCAGCAGAAGGTGTCGATCGCCAAGTGGCTGGCCGCCGGCGTCGAGATCCTGATCATCGACGAGCCGACCGTCGGCATCGACATCAAGACCAAGACGGCGATCCACGAGCTGATCGGCGAGATCACCCGCGAGGGCCTCTCGGTGCTTTTGATCTCAAGCGACATGCCGGAGATGATCACGCTGGCCGACCGCATCCTGGTGATGAACGACTTCGCGCTCACCGGCACGATCGAGAATTCGCGCCGCTACGAGCCGATGAGCCGCGAGATCATGGGCTTTATCCATGCCGACACCGAACCGTGCGCCGCCGCCGCGGCGCACGGCTAGGCCGGACGCCTGGCGGGAACGAAGGAACCGGGCGATGGCGAGCGATTTTCTGGCTGAGCGCCCGGGCCATCCGGAACCGGAGAGGGAGGACGGCGGTCGCGCCCCCGGGCGGCGACCGCGCGGGAACGCGGGACGATGACGACCGAGCCGCAGCCGAACGACGAGAGCCTGCCGCTCTACGAGGTGATCTACCGCGTCCTGCGGCGGCACATCGTCGACGGCGCGCTGCCGAACGGTCTCGTCGTCGGCGAGACGGCGCTGGCCCGCGCCTTCCAGTCGAGCCGGATCCCGGCCGGCGTGGCGCTGAAGCGGCTGGAGGACGAGGGCCTGGTCAGCCGGTTCGGCGGGCGCGGGCTGATGATCGGCGATGACACCGACGCCGCGCCGCTCCGCCGCGACCTGGTCGAGGCCGGGCTGACGCTTCCCGACATCCGTATACTCGAGCCGAAGACGCGCAACCGGCGGGCGACGATCTATCCCGAGGTCGAGCATATCGTCGCCTGTATCCTGCCCTATGGCCGGTTCCAGCTGAACGAGAGCCTGCTCGCCGAGCATTATCGCGTCAGCCGCACCGTGGCGCATGAGGTGCTGACCACGCTCGACCGCGCCGGCCTCGTCACCCAGGACCGCAACCAGCGCTGGTATGCCGGGCCGCTGACGCCGGAGCTGGTGCGCGAGCATTTCGAGATGCGCTGGCTGCTGGAACCGCTGGCGCTGGCGCTCGCCTGGCCCAGCCTCGACAAGGCGGACCTCCGCCGCAAGCGCGAGCGGATCCTGAGCGTGCAGTCGGGCACGCGCGAAGCCGCTCGCCTCGCCCGCCTCGAGCACGACCTGCATGTCGACACCGTGCTGAAATGCTCCAACCGCCAGCTGCGCCACGCCATCCACCGCAGCCAGCTGCCGCTGATCGCCGTGCATGACATCTTCCTCGTCCATCCCGATCTCGACGAGATGCTGGTCGAGCATCTGGAGATCTTCGACCACCTGATCGCCGGCGCGCCGGAAAAGGCGCAGAAGGCGCTGGAACAGCACCTGCGGCGCTCGGTCGGCACCAATCTGCAGCGCCTAGCGCGGCCGGAATGGCTGGTGCCGATCCGCCCGGTTCCCTTCCTGATCGCCGTCGGCTGAGCCTCTCGCAACGGAACCGGACCGGCGCGAGCGGGTTCTCTTCGTGACAACGCGAAGGAGATTCAGCATGTCGACGCCCCAGACGCCCCAGACGCCCCAGAAGAGACCGAACGACAACGACAAGCCCGGCGGCAACAGCAGCTTCGGCAACACGCACCGGCCGCCCGATGTCCAGGGCGACCATCCGGAGAACCAGGCCGAGCCGCGCGACCCCGCCCGCCAGCAGGGCGACGAGCCGGACAAGGCCGGAACCACCCGGTACGACGCGCCGCCGCGCTAGGGACGTTGGTCCCCTACCCTCCGGCACGCCTGAAACGCATCCGCCCGAGACAACCGGTCCAAGCGCCGCCAAAAGCGGCGCATCGCCGACCTCGCAATGATCAATTGCTCTGCGCCTGATTTAATGCTCTGCTAACGGCAAACCTCTCTCGGCCGAGGCAGGCAGCATCGTGTCGGCATTCGAACTGGTTGTCTTCGATCTGGACGGCGTGCTCGTGGACAGCGAGATCATCGCCTGCGGCTGCCTGCGCGAGACGCTCGAACGGCACGGCGTCTCGCTGACGCTGAACGAGATCTTCGAGCACTTCCTCGGCCGCGGCTTCAGCGTCGTCGAGGAGGATTACCGCCGCCGCACCGGCGCGCCGCTGCCGGCCGGCTTCGCCGCCGAACTCAATACCCTGCTGCTTTCCCGCTACAAGACCGCGCTGCGCGTCATGCCGGATGCCATCCGGCTGCTCAACGGCCTCAGGGCGCCGCGCTGCATCGCCTCGTCGAGCACGCCGGAGCGCATCCGCCTGTCGCTGGGGCTGACGAAGCTCGCGCCCTTCTTCGGCGCCAACGTCTTCGACACCACCATGGTGGCGCGCGGCAAGCCGGCGCCGGACATCTTCCTGCTCGCCGCCGAGAGGATGGGCGTCCCGCCGGCGCGGACGCTGGTGCTCGAGGACAGCGTCAGCGGCGTGCTCGCCGGCAAGGCGGCCGGCATGACGGTCTGGGGATTTATCGGCGGCGGCCACTATACCGGGCGCAACGCAGGCGGCATGCTCGCCGAGGCCGGCGCCGACCGAATCGTCGAGAGGATGGCGGACCTCCTGCCGCAGCTATCAGAAGCAGTTCCTCCATGACCGCCACCGATCCGGAACGTTCCCGCCTCGATGACGCCGCCCGCGCGGGCTGGCTCTATTTCATCGCCGGCAACACCCAGGACGCGATCGCCAAGAAGCTGAATGTGTCACGACCGACGGCGCAACGCCTTGTTTCGCTTGCGCTTTCCGAGCGGCTGATCACCTTTCGCCTGGATCATCCGATCGCCGCCTGCATGGAACTGGAGGCACGGCTGACCGAGCGCTACGGCCTCGCCCATTGCCAGATCGTGCCCTCCGATCCGACCGCCGACAGCTCGGTCGTCGGCATCGCGGAGGCGAGCGCCTCCTTCCTCGAGCAGCACCTGCGCAATGTCGAGCCGATCGTGCTGGCGATCGGCACCGGGCGCACGCTGCGCGCCGCCGTCGAGCAGATCTCGCGCCTCGCCTGCCCGCAGCATCGCCTCGTTTCGCTGGTCGGCCACATCTCGATGGAGGGCTCAGCCAGCTTCTTCGACGTGCTCGCCCGCCTGTCCGATCTCGTGCAGGCGCCGCACTACCCGATGCCGCTGCCGGTCGTCATGCCGTCGCGCGACGAACGCGACCAGATGCTGCGGCTGGAGCCGGTACGCCGCCTGCGCGAGCTGGCGGAGGCCGCCGATGTCAGCCTGGTCGGCATCGGCCGCATGGATGAACATGCGCCGCTCTATATCGACGGCTTCATCTCCGAGCCGGAACTGGCGGAAATGCGCCGCCTCGGCGCGGTCGGCGAGGTGACCGGCTGGGCCTTCGACGCGCAGGGCCGCATCATCGCCGGCGGCACCAACGACCGGCTGACCAGCGTCCCGCGCGAAGTGCCGGCGACGCGGCTGGTGGTCGGCGTCGCCATGGGCACCGGCAAGGTGCTCGCCATCCATGGCGCGCTGCGCGGCCGAATCATCAATGGCCTGATCACCAACGAGACGACCGCGCGGACCCTGCTCGATCTCGGCTGATCAGGCGCGTTCCCACGCGCCTCCACCCCGACGCCGCCGCGCCACCCGATCGCCGAAGCCGACCGCCGCCGCGTCCGGACCATGCCGCGCCGCAGCATTCGGCCTGCCCGTTGAAATCCCTTCAGGACTTCCGTTTTCCCACCGCATCGCGTCCGGCGACGGACCGGCTTTCGCTGCCTTGCGGCAACGAATTGCCATTGACACATCCTCGATTTCGGATTGAGCGTATGATCATCGCTGTAGCAATTGCTCGCAGCGCATCTGGGAGGATGACATGAGAATTGTGATCGGCGCCCTTTTGGGCGCAGCTTCCATCCTGGCCATCGGGCAAGCCGCGGCCGCCACGAAGCTGACCATCGCCACCGTCAACAATGGCGACATGGTGCGGATGCAGTCGCTGACAAGCGACTTCAAGGCGAAAAACCCCGACATCGACCTCGAATGGGTGACGCTGGAAGAAAACACGCTGCGCCAGAAGGTGACGACCGACATCGCCACCAAGGCCGGCCAGTTCGACGTGCTGACGATCGGCACCTACGAGGTTCCGATCTGGGCCAAGAAGGGCTGGCTGGTGCCGCTCGACAAGCTCAGCGCCGACTATGACGTCAACGACCTGCTGCCGCCGATCCGCGCCGGCTTGTCGCTCGACGGCAAGCTCTTTGCGGCGCCTTTCTACGGCGAAAGCTCGATGGTGATGTACCGCACCGACCTGTTCGAGAAGGCCGGGCTGAAGATGCCGGAGCAGCCGACCTGGGAGTTCGTCGCCGACGCGGCCAAGAAGATCACCGACAAGAGCAACGGCGTCTACGGCATCTGCCTGCGCGGCAAGGCCGGCTGGGGCGAGAACATGGCCTTCCTGACCGCCATGTCGAACTCCTTCGGCGCCCGCTGGTTCGACGAGAAATGGCAGCCGCAGTTCGACCAGCCGGAATGGAAGAAGACGCTCGACTTCTACGTCAACCTGATGAAGGAAGCCGGACCTCCGGGCGCGGCCTCGAACGGCTTCAACGAGAACCTCGCTCTGTTCAATTCCGGCAAATGCGGCATGTGGATCGACGCCACCGTCGCCGCCTCCTTCGTGACCAACCCGAAGGATTCGAAGGTCGCCGACAAGGTCGGCTTCGCGCTCGCCCCGAATAACGGCCTCGGCAAGAACGCCAACTGGCTGTGGGCGTGGTCGCTGGCGGTGCCGGCCGGCTCGAAGAAGGTCGACGCGGCGGAGAAGTTCATCGACTGGGCGACCAGCAAGGGCTACCTCGACCTCGTCGCCTCGAAGGAAGGCTGGGCCAATGTTCCTCCCGGAACGCGTGCCTCGCTCTATGCCAATCCGGAATACCAGAAGGCGGCGCCCTTCGCGAAGATGACGCTGGACTCGATTAACACCGCCGATCCCGATCATCCGACGGTGAAGCCCGTGCCCTATACCGGCGTGCAGTTCGTCGCCATCCCCGAGTTCCAGGGGCTCGGCACGGCGGTCGGCCAGCAATTCTCCGCAGCCCTCGCCGGTTCGTCGACGGTCGACGCGGCGCTGGCCGCCGCCCAGGCGACCGCGACCCGGGAAATGACCAAGGCCGGCTACATCAAGTAGCGCCACGCCTCGCCCGGCCCGCGACGCGGGCCGGGCCCCGAGCCTCCCAAAGACTGCCACCCGACCTTGGCCGGGTGGACCTTTTTCGGGCTGACTGAAACCTGGATCGAGGGCGAAGGCCGTGGCCACCCAGCAGACAACCACTCTCGGACGCTTCCTCTCGGCGCCGTCGATCATCCTCCTGTTTCTCTGGATGATCGTGCCGCTGGCAATGACGATCTGGTTCTCGCTCCTGCGCTACAATCTGCTCGATCCCGGCCAGGAAACTTTCGTCGGCTTTCTCAACTACCGCTATTTCCTCACCGACCCCGCCTTCTTCACGGCGCTCGCCAACACGCTGATCCTGGTCGGCTCGGTGCTGGTGATCACGGTCGTCGGCGGCGTGCTGCTGGCGCTGCTGATGGACCAGCCGATCCTTGGCCGCGGCATCGTCCGGCTGATGGTGATCGCGCCCTTCTTCGTCATGCCGACCGTCTCGGCGCTGGTCTGGAAGAACCTCCTGATGCATCCCGTCTCCGGGCTGTTCGCCTGGATCGCGACGCTGATCGGCGTGCAGCCGATCGACTGGTTCACCAATGTGCCGCTGTTCTCGATCGTCCTGATCGTCGCCTGGCAATGGCTGCCCTTCGCGACGCTGATCCTTCTGACGGCGCTGCAATCGATGGACGAGGAGCAGAAGGAGGCGGCCGAGATGGACGGCACGCCGGCCCTCTCCTTCTTCATCTACATGACGCTGCCGCATCTCGCCCGCGCCATCACCGTCGTCATCCTGATCGAGACGATCTTCCTGCTCTCCGTCTTCGCCGAGATCTTTGTCACCACCGGCGGCGGCCCCGGCCTGCAGACCACCAACATCGCCTTCCTCGTCTATGCGCAGGCGCTGCTGCAATACGACGTCGGCGGCGCCTCGGCCGGCGGCATCGTCGCCGTCATCCTCGCCAACATCGTCGCAATCTTCCTCGTCCGCCTCATCGGCAAGAATCTGGACGCGTGATCATGGCAAGACGCATCACGACCACCCGCAGGATCACCGTCACGGCCGGCGGCTGGCTGGCCGGCTTCATCATCTTCTTCCCGATACTCTGGATGGTGCTGACCAGCTTCAAGACCGAGTTGGACGCCTTCTCGACGCCGCCGCAGTTCCTGTTCTTCCACTGGACGACCGAGAACTACGCCATCGTCCAGAACCGCAGCGACTACATCCACCACGCGATGAACTCGATCATCCTGGCCGTGGGCTCCACCGCCCTCGGCCTGCTGATCGGCATCCCGGCCGCCTGGGCGATGGCGTTCGCGCCGACCAAGCGCACCCGCAGCACGCTGCTCTGGATGCTGTCGACCAAGATGATGCCGCCGGTCGGCGTCTTGGTGCCGATCTATCTGATCTTCCGCGATACCGGCCTGCTCGACACGCATGGCGGCCTGATCTTCGTCGAGTTCATGGCCAACCTGCCGATCATCGTCTGGATGCTCTACACCTATTTCAAGGAAATCCCGAAGGACATCCTTGAGGCGGCGCGCATGGACGGCGCCACCGTCGGCAAGGAGCTCATCTATGTGCTGGCGCCGATGGCGATCCCCGGCATCGCCTCGACGGTGCTGCTCAACATCATCCTCGCCTGGAACGAAGCCTTCTGGACGCTCAATCTGACCACCGTCAACGCGGCGCCGCTGACCGTGTTCATCGCCTCCTATTCGAGCCCGGAAGGGCTGTTCTGGGCCAAGCTCTCGGCCGCCTCCACGCTCGCCATCGCGCCGATCATGGTGCTCGGCTGGTTCAGCCAGAAGCAGCTGGTCCGCGGTCTCACCTTCGGCGCTGTCAAGTAATCCGGCTACGGGAACAACACCATGGGCAAGATCGAACTGGTTGGCGTCGAGAAGACCTTCGGCAACGTCAATGTCATCAAGGATGTCAACCTGACGGTGGAGGATGGCGAGTTCGTCGTC
The DNA here is from genome assembly GCF_016629525.1 of Kaistia sp. 32K. Lineage (GTDB taxonomy): Bacteria > Pseudomonadota > Alphaproteobacteria > Rhizobiales > Kaistiaceae > Kaistia. The sequence goes on along the minus strand of NZ_AP024269.1, from coordinate 5,343,889 downwards.
TTCGTCGGCCCGTCCGGATGCGGCAAGTCCACCCTGCTCCGCCTCATCGCCGGGCTCGAGGACGTCACCGGCGGCATCATCCGCATCGACGGCCTCAACGTCGTCGACCTGCCGCCGTCGAAGCGCGGCCTCTCCATGGTGTTCCAGTCCTACGCGCTCTATCCGCATATGAGCGTGCGCAGCAATATCGGCTTCGGCCTGAAGATGGCCGGCATGCCGAAGGCCGAGATCGCGCAGAAGGTCGAGGCGGCGGCGGGCGTGCTCAACCTGACGCCCTATCTCGACCGCCGGCCAGGCCAGCTTTCCGGCGGCCAGCGCCAGCGCGTCGCCATCGGCCGCGCCATCGTGCGCGAGCCGAAGGCGTTCCTGTTCGACGAGCCGCTCTCCAATCTCGACGCGGCGCTGCGGGTCAACATGCGGCTGGAGATCGCCCGGCTGCAGAACTCGCTCGGCACCACGGCGATCTATGTCACGCATGACCAGATCGAGGCGATGACGCTCGCCGACAAGATCGTCGTGCTGAATGCCGGCCAGATCGAGCAGGTCGGCTCGCCGCTCGAACTCTACGAGCATCCGCGCAACCTGTTCGTCGCCGGCTTCATCGGCTCGCCCAAGATGAACTTCATCACCGGCGCGGCGGCGGAGAAATACGGCGCCGTGACCATCGGCGTCCGGCCGGAGCATGTCGCGACGTCTGAGACCTCGGGCGAATGGGAAGGCGTCGTCAGCGTCGCCGAGCATGTCGGCAGCGACACCTTCCTCTATGTCACGGTGCCGGAGATCGGCGACATCACCGTGCGGGCGGTCGGCGAATTGGCGCTGAAGCCGGGGGCGCGCGTGTTTCTGATCCCGGATTCCGCGCACATCCATCGGTTCGACCGCGACGGAACGGTGATCGTTCGGTAGCCTGACAGCGCCCAAGAACGACACCAAGAAAAACACCAAGAACAACACGCGGAGGAAACCCCCATGTATCTCGAAAAGCTTCGTCTCGATGGTAAGGTCGCCCTGGTAACGGGCGGCGGCCAGGGCATCGGCCTTTCCACCGTCGAAGCGCTCGCCGAGGCCGGCGCCAAGGTGATCATCGCTGATCGCGACGAGGCGGTGGCGAAGACCGGCCAGGCGAGCCTGAAGGCGAAGGGCTACGACGTCGACGTGGTCGTGATGGACGTCACCGACTCGGCCCGCGTCAACCAGGTCGCCGACGACGTCGTCGCCAAACACGGCAGGATCGACATCCTCGTCAACAATGCCGGCATCGCCCGCAGCATGACGCCGGCCGAGACGGTCACCGACGAGCACTGGCTGAACGTCATCGACGTCAATCTGAACGGCACCTTCTGGTGCTGCCGCGCCTTCGGCAATTACATGCTGAAGGCCGGCAGCGGCTCGATCGTCAACATCGGCTCGATGTCCGGCTTCATCGTCAACAAGCCGCAGGAGCAGGCCTTCTACAACGCGTCAAAGGCGGGCGTGCACCACCTCACCAAGTCGCTGGCGGCCGAATGGGGCGCGCGCGGGGTCCGCGTCAACGCCGTGGCGCCGACCTATATCAACACGCCGCTGACCGCCTTCGTGAAGGACGATCCGAAGATGTGGGACGCCTGGATCGGCGGCACACCGATCGGCCGCATGGGCGAGACCGACGAAATCGCCTCGGTCGTGCATTTCCTGGCCAGCGACGCCGCCAGCCTGATGACCGGCGCGATCGTCTCGGCCGATGGCGGCTATACCTGCTGGTAGTCAGCCGGCTTCGAGGCGGGATCGACAGGAAAGCGCGCCATCGGCGCGCTTTCGCGTTTCAGCCGGCGCCGAGCGGCGGGTCGCTTTCGCCGGGGACCAGTTCCATCGGCCAGATCTTCTGCACCATCCCTTGCGGATACTGGTCCTTGTAGGCCGGCATCATGGCGAGCAGCGATTGCGCCAGCTCGACGCCGACATCGTGCAGCGACAGGCGGTGACAGGTCAGCGTCGGCGACAGGAAACGCGCCTGCGGGCTCTGTCGCAACCCGATGATCGCCATGTCGCGGCCCGGCATCAGCCCCGCGTCATGCAGGCGGCGATAGAAGCCGATCGCCAGGTTCTCGTTGACCAGCACGACGGCGGTCGGGCAGTCCGGCAGCGACAGCAGCCGGTCGCAGATCTCATAGCCGCCGCGCTCGGTGATCTCGCCGCGGATGGCGATATCCGGATCATAGGCGATGCCGTGATCGGTCAGGGCGCGCCGATAGGCATCCTCGAAGATGTAGCTCAGATTGATGCCCCTCGCCGTATTGGCGAGCGCGATGCGGCGATGGCCACGCGCCACCAGCCGGGCGACCGCCCCCGCGGCGACCCCTTCGAAATCGACGTCGATCCAGGAATGGTCGCCGCCCGACTCGCTGCGCCCGAGCGTCACGAAGGGAATGCCGCGCTCGATCAGGAAATCGATGCGCGGGTCGATGCGCTGGGTTGCCGAGATGAGCAGGCCATCGACGAACTGGCGCGAGACGACGCGGCGGACATGGTCATAGGGATCGTCCTCCGACGAGCAGGGCAGCACGACGAGATCGAGCTTGTGGCGGGCGAAGACGGTCTGCACGCCGTCGAAAACGGTCATGAAGAAAGTATCGCCCTGCGACGTCGTCTCGATATTCGTCTCGATGGTGAAGCCGATGACGTTGGTGGTGCCCTGGCGCAGGCTGCGGCCCGACTGGTTCGGCACATAGCCGAGCGCCTCCGCCGCCGCGAGCACGCGCTTGCGGGTCTCGGGATTGACGTCGGCGCGGCCGTTCAGGGCGCGCGACACCGTGCCTATCGAGATGTTCAGGTGCTGTGCCAGCGCCTTGATGCTCACCAGTCTGCCTCCCTTTGCCCGCGCGCTGCCCCAACGGCCGCCTTGCGTACATCATTTGTGACGCCGCGTGCACCACCTCCACGCGTGCGGTCTGTCGTTCGCCGCCTCCCGGGATCTTGACAAGCGTACCTCAATACGATGTCATCGTAAACGTTTACGGCCTTGTTGCGTCGCACCGTAAACGTTTGCGGCGCAACGTATGAGGATAATGGGCCGTGGGAGGAAGTTTGGAATGCAGCGCGCCGTTCTGATCGGTTGCGGAGCGATGAGCCGTGCCTGGCTCGCCGCCGCCAAGACCATCGATGACCTGACGATCGTCGGCCTCGCCGACATCAATCCCGACGCGGCCCGGGCCCGCGCCGCCGAATTCGAGCTTGGCGACATCGTCATCGCGACGACCGTCGAGGAGCTGATCGAGAAGGCCCGGCCCGACATCCTGTTCGACGTCGTCGTGCCCTCGGCCCGCCACCACATCGTCTCGACCGCGCTCGCCGCCGGCTGCCACGTCCTCTCCGAGAAGCCGATGGCCGAGACGCTCGACCAGGCGCGCGACCTGATCGCCCGCGCCAAAACGGCCGGCAAGCTGCATGTCGTCGTGCAGAACCGCCGCTACCTCGAAGGCGTGCGCCGCATCCGCCGCGCCATCGACGAGGGCGCGATCGGCGACGTCACCTCGATCCATTGCGATTTCTTCCTCGCCCCGCATTTCGGCGGCTTTCGCGAAGAAATGGACCATGTGCTGCTGCTCGACATGGCGATCCACACCTTTGACGCCGCCCGCTTCATGTCGGGCACGGCGCCGGAAGCCGTCTATTGCCGCGAATGGAACCCGAAGAACTCCTGGTACAAACAGGGCTCCTCGGCCGCCGCGATCTTCGAGCTCGGCGACGGCGTCATCTTCAACTATCGCGGCAGCTGGTGCGCCGACGGGCTGATGACGAGCTGGGAATCTTCATGGCGTATCGTCGGCACCCAGGGAACGCTCGTCTGGGACGGGCATCAGGACCTTCGCGCCGAGATCGCGGGACAAGCGATCTCCGGCCTCTTCTCCGAGGTGGCCGCCACCGGGATTCCTCCCCTCGGAACGTCCGACCGGACGGGCGGCCACCTCGGTGTCGTGCAGGATTTCATCGCCGCGACGCGCGGCGGGCCCGAGCCGGAGACGGTCGGCCACCAGAACATCAAGAGTCTCGCCATGGTCTTCGGTGCGATCGAGAGCGCCGAGACCGGGCGTCGCGTCGAGATCACGATCTGACCCAACCCACGATCTGACCCATGCCGGATCGCGCCGCCTTCGTTTGAAATCGCTTCAGGGAATGATGCCTTGACCACCAATCCGCTTCTCGACATCCGCATCGGCACGATGATCCGGGCGAACCTGCCCGACCCGGCCGCCTATGTTCGCGAGATCCTGCCGCTCGGCTTCGAATCGATCGAGCCGTTCTTCTGGCAGACGCTGGGCGGCAAGGACATTCCGAAGCTCGCCGCCGAGCTCAAGGAAGCGATCGGCGACGCCGCCGTCGTGATCGACACGCTCGGCATGTTCGGCAATCCGCTCGAGACGACCGAGATCGACCAGCAGACGCTCGAGGGCTGGAAGACGCTGATCGACAACGCGCATCTGTTTGGCGCGAAGACGATCGCCGGCTTCACCGGCCGCATCCGCGGCAAGTCGATCGAGGAGAGCCTGCCGCGCTACAAGGAAATCTGGAGCGATCTCGCCAAGCGCGCCGCCGACAAGGGTGTGCGCCTCGCCTTCGAGAACTGCGCCATGGACGGCAACTGGGCGACCGGCGACTGGAACATCGCCCACAATCCCGACGCCTGGGAGCTGATCTTCAACGAGACGCCGGACGACAATATCGGTCTCGAATGGGAGCCGTGCCATCAGATGGTCTATCTGATCGACCCGATCCCGCAGATCCGCAAATGGGCGCCGAAGATCTTCCACGTGCACGGCAAGGACGCGACCATCCGCTGGGACGTCATCCGCGAGAGCGGCGTGTTCGGCAAATATCCCTTCGTGCAGATGCGCTCGCCCGGCTTCGGCGACAGCGACTGGACCCGCATCATCAGCGAGCTTCGCCTCGCCGGCTACACCGGCACGATCGACATCGAGGGCTGGCACGACCCGGTCTACCGCAACGCGCTGGAGATCACCGGCCAGGTCAAGTCGCTCAACCATCTGAAGGAGGCCCGCGGCGGCCTGACCTTCGTTCCCAACCCGGCCTGATCCCTCGTCGGCCGGACATCACGACCCCGCCGGGCTCCGGCGGGGACTGCCGGGGCGATTGCCCCGCCACGCGGGAGGAGCGTGGGTTCGATTGCTCGCCACCAAGGAGGAAACGATGGCGAATTTTGCGAAATACTGGCTGGGCGCCGCCGGCGTCCTGGCGCTGACCGCCGCCGCGTCGGCGGAGCCGGTCGAACTCAATGTCTGGACGATCGATCGCCAGGCGGACCCCGGCTACAATTACGTGATGGCGGACGAGTTCATGAAGCTTCACCCCGACATCAAGATCAACATCAAGCGCGTCGAGTTCGCCGACTGGGCGAATGACGTGATGCGCGCCGTCGCCACCGGCACGACGCCCGACGTCTCCTATGTCGACAATCCCAACACGCCGTTCCTGTCGGCCAAGGGCGCGCTGCTCGACCTCTCGCCCTTCATCGCCGAATCCGAGATCGTCGACACCTCGAAGATTTTCCCCGGCCCGCTCTCGACCGTCACCCGCGACGGCAAGATCTACGGCCTGCCGCGCGGTTCCAACACGCTCGCGCTCTTCTACAATGCCGACATGTTCAAGGCCGCCGGCCTCGATCCGGACAAGCCGCCGCAGACCTGGGAAGAGCTCTACGAGACGGCCAAGAAGCTGACCGACCCGGCGAAGAACGTCTATGGCCTCGCCTTCTCGGCCAATGCGAACGAGGAAGGCACCTTCCAGTTCCTGCCCTGGGCGCAGCAGACCGGCGCCGATTTCGACCACATCGCCGAGGACGGCTCGGTGCGCGCGCTCGAAGTCTGGAAGAAGATCCTCGACGAGAAGCTCGCCTCGCCCGACACGCTGATCCGCGGCCAGTATGACTCGACCGCCACCTTCAACGCGCAGAACGCCGCCATGGCCATTTCCGGCCCGTGGGAGCTGCCGCGCATGGCGAAGGACGCCAAGTTCGACTATCGCGTCGCGCTGCTGCCGGTCGAAAAGGTCGGCGACCCCCGCGCCTCGGCGCTCGGCGAGGGCAACAACGTGATCTTCGCCAAGACGCAGCATCCGAAGGAAGCCTTCCTCTATCTCGAATACATGTATTCGCAGATGCCGCGCGTCTGGAACGAGTTCGGCTTCCTGCCGTCCTATCCGGTCGAGGCCAAGGACCCGCGCTGGCCGGCGCAGTATGAGGTCTTCGCGGAATCGATGAAGTATGCCCGCGCCCGCGGCCCGTCGCCGGAATGGGCGAAGATCTCGAAGGCGATCTCGGACGCGATCCAGCAGACGCTGACGCACCAGACCGACGCCAAGACGGCGCTGGCCGCCGCGCAGACGAAGATCGACGGCATCGTCAAGAAATAGGCGTTCGAGCCCGGTGAAAGCCGTCATCCCGGGACAAGTCCGGGATGACGGCGGACGTCGGATTTCAGCGGCGCCCCCAATGCCCCTCCAAGGAGACCGCCCATGTCGGCGCTTTTGCGCAGCCTTCGCGACGGACGCGGCTTCGACGCCGCGCTGGCCTGTCTTGCGCTCGCCTATCTCTTCGCCTTCTCGGCGTTTCCGCTGATCTACAACATCGCCATGTCCTTCCAGGAAGTGGACATGTTCTCGCTCGGCGACCTGATCCGGCCGTTCGTCGGGCTGGCGAACTACAAGACCCTGTTCGCGGCGCCCGAGTTCTGGCCGATCATGGCCAACACGGTGATCTTCGTCGTGCTGTGCATCGTGTTCCAGCTCGGCATCGGCTTCGGCCTGGCGCTGTTCTTCCAGCAGGATTTCATCGGCGCCAGCTATCTGCGCGGCCTGTTCCTGGCCGCCTGGATCATCCCGGCGCTGGTCGCCGGCGCGATCTGGAAATGGATCTTTGCCGGCGATTTCGGCGTGTTGAACTACCTGCTGCTCTCGTCCGGCCTGATCAATGAGAAGATCTTCTGGCTGTCGACGCCGGCGATCTCGCTCTATTCCGTCATCATCGCCAATGTCTGGCTCGGCATCCCGTTCAACATGATCCTGCTCTCGGTCGGCCTCGCCGGCATCCCGAAGGACATGTACGAGGCGGCCTCGCTCGATGGCGCCGGCCCGTGGAAGCGCTTCTGGCACATGACGCTGCCGATGATGCGCTCGACCCTCGGCGCCGTCGTCTGCCTCGGCATTATCTTCACGCTGCAGCAGTTCGACCTGTTCGCCTCGCTGACCCAGGGCGGCCCGGCCAACGCGTCCAACGTCGCGCAATACTGGTCCTGGCAGCTGTCGTTCCAGAACTACGACATCGCCACCGGCAGCGCCGTGTCGGTGCTGATGCTGGGCTTGGTCATCGTCGTCGCCTTCCTCTATGTGCGCTCGACGCGCCAGGAACATCGGGCCTGAGGAGAACCCATGAAACGCTACGTACTCCTCGTCATCGCGCTCGGTTTCCTCGCGATCTACCTGTTCCCGCTCTACTGGATGTATCTGACCGCCTTCAAGCCGTCGTCGGAGACCTTCACCTTTCCGCCGCGCTTCTGGCCGACCGATCCGCAGTTCAACTTCGCGAAAGTCTTCGTCGAGAAGAAGATGGACGTCTATCTGTGGAACTCGCTGGTCGTCGCGGTCGGCACCACGGTCATCGCCGCCCTGATCGGCACCGGCGCCGCCTATGCGCTCGCCCGCGTCCGCAGCGTCTGGATGGATGTCGCCCTGTTCCTGATCCTGATGATGCAGGTGCTGCCGCCCTCGCTGATGGCGACGCCGATCTTCGTGCTGTTCAACCAGATCGGCCTGATCGAGACGCCGCGCTTCGCCGTCATCCTGGCGCAGACGGCCAAGGTGCTGCCGCTCTACATCGTGCTCTGCCGCACCTCGTTCATGCAGATCCCGAAGGAGCTCGAGGAGGCGGCCCGCGTCGACGGCGCCTCGCGGCTCAGCGCGTTCCTGCGCATCATCGTGCCGCTGGCGAGAAACGGCATCCTCGTCACCTCGGTGCTGATCTTCCTGCAGTCCTTCGGCGAATACGTCTATTCGCGCACGATGATCTCGCAGGAGAATCTGCAGACGGCGACCGTCGGCCTGATGAACTTCATGGGCCCGAACACCACCGACTGGAACGGCATCATGACCTACGCCGTGATCTATGTGACGCCGATCGTCATCGTGTTCATGCTGCTCCAGCGCAAGATCGTCAGCGGCCTCACCGCCGGCGCGCTGAAATAGGCCGTGAAACGCAACGAGCCCCGCCGCCTCAATCCGAGGCAGCGGGGCTCGTTTCTGTTTAGAGCGGATGCGTCCCGCTTACGCGCGCGTCAAGAACGCCGCGTCATAGGGGACCGTGACGCTGCCGCCGGCTTCGTCGACGAGCACCAGCTCGGAGCCCCGCGCCTCGACCGAGGCGACGCGCGTCCAGCCCTCGGGCAGAGCGAGGCCGCCGATGACGTTGCGGACGTCGACCTCGCCGGTCGGATCGAGGTGGAGCGAGGTCGGGATGCCCTCGTCCGACCAAGGGTTCGGCGCGATCGACGCCTTGTGGCCGTGGCCGGCATAGCTGCGGCCCTCCTCGAGGCCGAGCACGCCGACATGGCGGCCGTTCCACGGCTGATAGTCGCGACCGCCATTCGAGAACCACATCATGGTGATCGGATAATCGGCCGGGTTCTTCAGCGACAGGAAGATGTCGCGCTTGTCCGGGCGGATGGCGGCGGCCCAGCCGAGGGGATTCTCGGGCACCTCGACCAATGACAAAAAGTCCTCGTGCCGCGATCCGAACGGATAGACGGTGAGGTCCGCCGTGGTGCCGTCGGCGCGCGGCGCCTTGGTCAGGTCGGTGAAGCGGGAGGGATAGGCGAGCAGCGAGCGGCCGCGCGCCGGATCGGATTCGATCGCGCCCTCCGGCGTGGTGGCGAAACGCTTTGGCGAGAAGGAGAGCCGGCCGCCGCCGTCGAAGCGGGTCATGGCGTGGTTCGCGACGGGAATATGTCCTTCGCCGCCGATGAAGACATGCCGCTCATAGAGGAAGGGGTGGCCGTCGCGGACGGTGAACTCCTTGACGAGCCGCGCGCCCAGCACGCGCTTCACCAGCTCGTAGCGCGCGGTCTGGCCGCCGGCAAAGGGCTCGACGTCGAGAAGCGTCCAGGGCGAATTGGCCGGCCAGCCATGCGGCGGCGCCTCTTCGACGTCGCTGGTCGAGAACGGCGCGCAGAAGAAATCGCCGGAGAGGAAGCGGAGATTGGCGTCGATCGTCTCGTCCTCGACGATCGTCCTGTCGTCGACCCACGGCGCCGTGTGCAGCGGCTCGATGCGGCGGCCGTCCTGCTCGGTCGCGAAGACGCGGACATGGCCGCCCCGGAGATCGAGCGTCGCGCGAACGCCGCTGGCCTCGATCGTGTGAAAATGCCCGTCGCTCATTCCGCTTCCTTCCCGCGTCTCTTGCCATCCGATGCCTCGCCCTGGCGGGACGATCCTCGGCGCACAGAATCTCTCCGGTAGAGAGGGAAGCCCGATCGCCGGCTGCGAACAAGCCCGCATCGCCAACTTCCCTCGCTTCTCCAAAGCCGCGCGGGCGAGGGCGGCGCCATGCCGGCCTTCGCGCCCTGCGTTCGTTCGCCTGGCGTCCGAACGAAATTGCCGGCGCAACCGACGCTCGCCCCTGTTCGGCCATGGCGATATGGTCGATCCTGTCGCGCCACCAAGCCAGACCGGAATCATCAGGACCCCGCATGCCCAGCCCCGCCTCCCCCTCCGCGCCCACGAAGGTCATCTACGACACCGACCCCGGCATCGACGACGCCATGGCGCTGCTGTTCCTCGAATATGCGCCGTCGATCGACCTGATCGGCATCACCACCGTGCTCGGCAACGCCTCGATCGACACGACGACGCGCAACGCGCTGTTCCTGAAGCAGTATTTCGACATCCAGGCGCCGGTCGCGCGCGGCGCCGATCGCCCGCTGGTGATCGAGGCGGCCGACGAGCCGCATCACATCCACGGCGTCAATGGCCTCGGCGACGTGCCGATCCCGGAGACGCTCTCGGTCGCAGAACACGAACTTCCGGCGCATCGCTTCATCATCGAGACGGTGCGGAAATATCCGGGCGAGGTCACCATCGTCGCCGTCGGCCGTATGACCAATCTGGCGCTGGCGCTGCGCGAGGACCCCGGCATCGCCGAGCTGGTCAAGGAAGTCGTCATCATGGGCGGCGCCTTCGGCTATTCCGGCCATTCCGGCAATGTCACGCCGGTCGCCGAAGCCAACATCATCGGCGACCCGCACGCCGCCGACGAGATGTTCGCGGCCAAGTGGCCGATCGTCGTCGTCGGCCTCGACGTCACGCAGGAATGCGTGATGACCACCGCCTACATGCAGGAGCTGCGCGAGAAGGCCGGCAAGGCGGGCGAGTTCTGCTGGCAGATCTCGCGCGTCTACGAGGATTTCTACCGCGCCGCGACCGGCATCGACGGCATCTTCGTGCATGATTCCTCCGCCGTCGCCTATCTGCTCGATCCGAGCCTGTTCAAGACGCGCACGGGCCCGATCAAGGTGGTGACCGAGGGCATCGCCATCGGCCAGACGATCCAGAAGCCGTCGACCCGCTCCTTCCCGCCGACGCCCTGGGACGGCCTGCCGGACCACACGATCTGCACCGCGGTCGACGGCAAGCGCTTCCTCGACCTCTACTTCCAGACAATCGTCGCCGGCGCCGCCGCGCGGGCGTGAGGATGAAGGGCGGCCACCGGCCGCCCTTTCTCACCTCCGGTGCCGGCTGGCACGAACCCCGTGCGTCCTTCGAGACGCCCCTTCGGGGCTCCTCAGGATGATGATTGCGGAGACCGGCATCGCGATGGCGGCATGCCAGCCGTCGCCCCGCGCTCCCCGCCACACCACCCTCCGCCGTCATCCCCGCGAAGGCGGGGATCCATACAGCCGCGCCCCAAGCCGGCTAAACCTCCCAAGGCCTCAGCTGAATGGATCCCGGCTCGGAGGCCGGGATAACGGCGAGCGTGAGGCAACCGCCGGTGCCAAACTTCCCCAAGAGACAGAGCCGGCTCCGACATTCCAGACAGCCCGTCGTCACACCCTCCACCGTCATCCCCGCGAAGGCGGAGATCCATACAGCCGCGCCGCAAGCCGGCTAACCTCCTGACGCCTCGGCGGCATGGATCCCGGCTCGGAGGCCGGGATGACGGCGAGGGTGGGGCTACGGCCGGCACCAGACCTCCCACCCGTGCCTCAGGCGACCTTTGCGCAACCAGTCGAACCGGTATGCGGCGCACGCCTTCCATCATCCTGAGGTGCCCGAGCGCAGCTCGGGCCTCGAAGGACGCACGGCCTTTGTGCAGCCCGTTGATTGCACGGCCGCTCTGCGTGCTTCGAGACGGCCCCTTCGGGCCTCCTCAGCATGATGAGGGTGGCGCTTTGCAGGAAGCGGTGAAGGAACACAGCCTCCCATTGCCAACATTCGGACCCGCCACAGCCCCGCCCTCCCCCGCATTGACTCTGCCGCAACGACAGCCTATCTCTTTCACATAAGTGATCGTCACTCACATATGTGAAACATGTCGACCGCCATCCCCCTTCCGTCGAAGGACGAGCAGCGCGAGCATCTGATGGTGCAGGTCGCGAAGCTCTATTACGACCTTGAGCGGACGCAGAGCGAGATCGCGACCGAGGTCGGGCTGACGCGCTGGCAGGTCGCGCGGCTGTTGCGCGACGCGCGCGAGACCGGTGTCGTCCGCATCGCCATCGTGCCCCGGGCGCAACGCCTGCCGGCGCTCGAATCCCGACTGCAGACCGCCTTCGGCCTGCGCGAGGCCATCGTCGTGCCGGCGCTCGGCGACGGTGCGCTGGCGCAGGACGCCGTCGCCCAGGCAGCCGGGCAATATCTTGCCTCGCTCAGCCCCCGGCCCGGCCTGATCGGCGTATCCTGGGGCCGGACCATGGCGGCCGTCGCGCATTGGCTGCCGCCGGGCTGGAACGACGGCGTGCGGATCGTCCTGATGAATGGCGCGACCAATTCACGATCGGCTCGGCTTGCCACCAACACCGTGGCCGAGCGCTTCGCCGAGAGCGGCAACGGCACGGCGACGCTCTTGCCGGTGCCGGCGATCGTCGGCCGCGCCGAGACGCGCAGCGTGCTCGAGGCCGACCCGGTCATCGCCGATGTGCTGGCGCTGGCCGAGGAAGCGCCCGTCGCCTGCTTCGGCCTCGGCGGCATGGCCGGCTCCGTCCATATCGAATCCGGCTATCTGACTGACCGCGACGTCGACGGCCTCGCGGAAAAGCACGCGGTCGGCGACCTGCTCGGCCGCTTCATCGACGCCGACGGAGCCATCGCCGATCCGGCGCTCGACGCCCGCACCATCGGCCTCGCGCCGGAAAAGCTGCGCGACAAGACGCACGCGATCGGCGTCGCCGCCGGCAAGTCCAAGCACGCCGTCGTCCTCGCGGCGCTCCGCGCCCGCTACGTCAATGTCCTCGTCACCGACGAGGCGACCGCCCTTCATGCCCTAACCGAAATCGCCCATTCCGAAGCCCGGGAGAAAACCCATGCCGGCTGACGGCTCCACGGAGCGCAAAGCTCCGCCGCTCTCCAATGCCCTTACGCGCAATGACGGCACGCCGCTCCGGACCGACTGGTTCGAGGGCGCGCAGGTCAACACCTCCGCCGCCGAGCGCCGCGCCAGCACTCTGACGACCCGCCGCACGGTGAAGAAGGAATATCAGGCCGCCTGGCTGGTGAAGGCGGTGACGCTGATGGACCTGACGACGCTCGCCGGCGACGACACGCCCGGCCGCGTGCACCGGCTCTGCATGAAGGCGCGGCGGCCGTTCCGCGAGGATCTTGTCGAAGCGCTCGGCCTCTCGGACGATCCGCCTGTTGTCGGCGCCGTCTGCGTCTATCCGACCATGGTAGCCCCTGCCGTCAAGGCGCTCGAAGGCTCCGGCATTCCCGTCGCCTCGGTCGCCACCGGCTTCCCGGCCGGGCTGACGCCGCTGAAGCAGAGGCTGGAGGAGATCCACTACGCCGTCGGCGAGGGTGCGCACGAGATCGACATCGTCATCACCCGCGCCCATGTGCTGAATGCCGACTGGCAGGCTCTCTATGACGAGGTCGCCGCCATGCGGGAAGCCTGCGGCGAGGCGCATCTGAAGGCGATCCTCGCCACAGGCGATCTGAAGACGCTCCGCAACGTCTACAAGGCCTCGATGGTCGCCATGCAGGCCGGCGCCGACTTCATCAAGACCTCGACCGGCAAGGAAGACGTCAACGCGACGCTGCCGGTCAGCCTCGTCATGTGTCGCGCCATCCGCGACTACGAGGCGGCGACCGGCTTCAAGATCGGCTTCAAGCCGGCCGGAGGCTTGCGCACCGCCAAGGACGCCATGGCCTGGCTGATCCTGATGAAGGAGGAGCTCGGCAATCGCTGGCTCGAGCCCGACCTGTTCCGCATCGGCGCCAGCTCCCTGCTCGCCGATATTGAACGGCAGATCGAGCATTACGTCACCGGCCGCTATTCCTCCACCATCCGTCACGCGCTCGCCTGAGGGGAACGATCATGGCACTCGTCAAGGACATCCTCGTCAGCATGGATTACGGCCCCGCCCCCGAGGTGAACGAACCCGTCACCGGCTGGCTCGACCTGCACAAGAACGGCTTCAACCATTTCATCGACGGCAAGTTCGTCGCGCCCTCGGAAGGGCAGCGCTTCGCCGTGTTCAACCCGGCCTATGAGACGGAGCTGGCCCAGGTCGCCCAGGGCAGCGCCGCCGATGTCGACAAGGCGGTCAAGGCGGCGCGCAAGGCGTTCAAGTCGTGGTCGGCGCTCTCCGGCCATGACCGCGCCGTCTATCTCTATGCCATCGCCCGCCACATCCAGAAGCGCGAGCGCTTCCTTGCCGTGCTGGAGACGATGGACAATGGCAAGCCGATCCGCGAGACGCGCGACATCGACATTCCGCTGGTCGCCAGGCACTTCTACCATCATGCCGGCTGGGCCGAACTGATCGAGAGCGAGTTCCCCGGCAAAGGCCCGGTCGGCGTCTGCGGCCAGATCATCCCGTGGAATTTTCCGCTGCTGATGCTCGCCTGGAAGATCGCCCCAGCGCTCGCCGCCGGCAACACGGTCGTGCTGAAGCCGGCCGAGTACACGCCGCTCACCGCGCTCGCCTTCGCCGAGATCTGCCGCGAGGTCGGCCTGCCGGCCGGCGTCGTCAACATCGTCACCGGCGACGGCGTCACCGGCAACGCGATCGTCGAGCACCCGGACGTCGACAAGATCGCCTTCACCGGCTCGACCGAGGTCGGCCGCATCATCCGCGAGAAGACGGCGGGCACCGGCAAGAAGCTCTCGCTCGAGCTCGGCGGCAAGTCGCCCTTCATCGTCTTCGAGGACGCCGACCTCGACGGCGCGGTCGAAGGCGTCGTCGATGCGATCTGGTTCAACCAGGGCCAGGTCTGCTGCGCCGGCTCGCGCCTCCTCGTGCAAGAGGGCGTCGCCGAGCAGGTCTATGCCAAGCTGCGCGCCCGCGTGGCCAACCTCCGCGTCGGCGATCCGCTCGACAAGTCGGTCGACATGGGCGCCATCGTCGACCCGGTCCAGCTGAAGCGGATCAAGGAGCTGGTCGCCAAGGGCGAAGCGGAGGGCGCGACGCTCTTCCAGGTTAACGAAGGGTTACCAGCGAAGGGCTGTTTCTTCCCGCCGTCGCTCTTCACCAATGTCGCGCCGGCGTCGACCATCGCCGAGGTCGAGATCTTCGGACCGGTGCTCGCCGGCATGACGTTCCGTACGCCGGACGAGGCGGTGGCGCTCGCCAACAACAGCCGCTACGGCCTCGCCGCCTCGGTCTGGTCGGAGAACATCAACCTGTCGCTCGACGTCGCCGCCAAGCTGAAGGCCGGCGTGGTGTGGATCAACGGCACCAACATGTTCGACGCCGCCGCCGGCTTCGGCGGCTATCGCGAGAGCGGCTTTGGCCGCGAAGGCGGGCGCGAGGGCATGGCCGAATATCTGAAGCCGGTCTCCGACAAGCCGTTGAAGGCAGACGAGAAAATCGCCGCCAAGCTTTCCGCGCTGCCGGTCGCCGACGAGGAAATCTCGGGGCTCCCGTCGATCGACCGGACGGCGAAACTCTATGTCGGCGGAAAGCAGGCGCGGCCGGACTCCGGCTATTCCTATTCGGTGCTCGATCCGAAGGGCCGCCCGGTCGGCCAGGCCGGCCTCGGCAACCGCAAGGACATCCGCAACGCCGTCGAAGCGGCCGGCAAGGGGGGATCCTGGGGCGGCGCGACGGCGCACAATCGCGCCCAAGTCCTTTATTATGTTGCGGAAAATCTCTCCTCGCGCGCCAAGGAATTCGAGGCGCGGATCGTCGCCATGACCGGCGCCTCGGCCAAGGCGGCGGCAGAAGAGGTCGCGGTTTCGATCCGGCGCACCTTCTGGTACGCGGCGCAGGCCGACAAGTTCGACGGCGCCGTGCATTCGACCAAGTCGCGCCACGTGACGCTCGCGATGAACGAACCCTTTGGCACCGTTGGCATTCTCTGCCCGGACGAGGCGCCGCTCTTGGGCTTCGTGTCGCTGGTGATGCCGGCGATATCCATGGGCAACCGCGTCGTCGTCGTCCCCTCCTCCAGCCATCCGCTGGCGGCGACGGATTTCTATCAAGTCCTTGATACGTCTGATGTTCCGGCCGGCGTGGTCAACATCGTCACCGGCGAGCGCGACGCTCTCGCCAAGACGCTGGCCGAGCACGACGACGTGGCAGCGCTCTGGTATTTCGGCTCCAAGGCCGGCAGCGCCATGGTGGAAAAGGCTTCGGCCGGCAATCTGAAGCCGGTCTGGGCCAACCAGGGCATCCCGCGCCGCTGGAATGAGGCTTCGGCGCAGGGCCGCGAATTCCTGCGCCGCGCCACCCAGGTCAAGAACATCTGGGTTCCCTACGGCGAGTAGACGGCGCTCCTCCGCGTCCCTCGGGGAGGCGGAGGAGACCCCTGAAAATCGAAGCCGTTACGCCTCGCCCTCGGCGGGCGCCAACGACACTTCGGCGGTCGGCCGGCCGCCCAAAATGGTGGTCGCGGCAGCGCCAGCCGCCACACCGCGATTGAGACAGATGTCGAGCGGCTTGCCGGCGAGCCGCGCGGCCAGGAAACCGGCCAGGAAGGCGTCGCCGGCGCCGGTGGTATCGGCGACCTCGATTTTCGGCGCCGCCGCCTTCAACCGGATCGCCTGGGTCGCCGCCTCGGCCCCACCAGCGCCGCGCTTGATCACCGCGAGATCGTAGCGCGCCGTCAGGAAGCGGATCTGCGCCGCCTCGTTGCGCGTGCCGGTCAGGCAGGCAGCCTCCTCGGCATTCGGGAAGATGATCGACGCATCGCTGGTCCAGCCGAGGAAGTTCGACGGGCCGACTTCCTCGAGGAAGCTCACAGAAGCGGGATCGACGGTGACGGTGATGCCGCGCGCGCGGGCCACCGCCATCAGCGCCATCACGGCGGCGCGCGGACCCGGCGTGAACAGCGCGTAGCCGGAGACGTGCACGAGATCGAGCTGGTTCAGCATCGAGAACGGCAGGTCGTCGGCCGAAAGCGTGTCATTGGCGCCGCGATCGGTCAGGAAGCTGCGCTCGCCGCCCTCGGAGAGGATGGCGATCAGCATGCCGGTCGCGCGCGTCTCGTCGGCGGAGAGAACCGGCACCACGCCGACCTCGCGCAGCAGCTGTTCCTGCTCAGCGAGATCGCGGCGGCCGACGCGGCCGGCGAAGGCGACGGGAATGCCGAAATGCGCCAGCCAGGCCGCCTGGTTGCAGCCGGAACCGCCGGGATAGAGCCCGATCTTGGCGCGCCGGTCCGAACCGACGACCAGCGGCCCGTCCGGCCGCACGATGACATCGGTCATCACGTCGCCAATGACGAGCATGCGAGGGCGGGGTGGAACGGTGGCAGGCATGGCAAAGCTCGAAATGACGGACTCGAATCGGAAAGCGGCTCAATCTCTCTCCTATAGAGAGGAATGCCGCCGGCATTAAGCTTGAACCGCGCCGCCAAACCCTCCATGTCTGGCATCCGCCCCCATCGCATCGAGGCCCGCATGACCGCCGACAATCCGCTGCTCGCGTCCTGGAACACTCCTTTCGGCGTGCCGCCCTTCGCCGCGATCGAACCGGCGCACTACACGCCCGCGTTTGAGGCGGCGATCTCCGCGCACAACGCCGAGATCGCGGCCATCGCGGATAATCCGGAACCTCCGAGCTTCGACAATACGATCGCCGCGATGGAGCGGGCCGGCCGGCTGCTCGACCGCATCGCCAGCGTCTTCTTCAATTTGACCGGCGCGCATACCAGTGACGAGCTGGAGACGATCGAACTCGATCTGGCGCCCGTACTCGCCCGCCACAGCAACGCGATCTACCAGAACGCCAGGCTGTTCGAGCGCATCGATACGCTGGTCAAGGCGGGCACTGCCGGCCTCGACGCCGAGCAGGCGCGCGTGCTCGACCGCTATCACACCGCCTTCGTCCGCGCCGGCGCCGGGCTGTCGCCCGAAGCGAAGACGCGGGTCGGCGCCATCGCCGAACGGCTCGCGACGCTCGGCACCAATTTCGGCCAGAACGTGCTCGCCGACGAGAAGAGCTGGAGCCTGACGCTCGAGGGCGAGGAGGATTTGGCCGGCCTGCCGGAATTCCTGCGCGACGCGGCGGCCCAGGCAGCCAGGGATCGCGGCCTCGACGGCAAGCATGTCATCACGCTGTCGCGCTCGTCGATCGAGCCGTTCCTGCAGTTCTCCGCCCGCCGCGATCTGCGCGAGAAGGCCTTCGCCGCCTGGGTCGCCCGTGGCGAGGCCGGCAAGACCGACAACCGCGCCATCATCGCCGAGACCGTCGCGCTGCGCGCCGAGCGGGCGAAGCTGCTCGGCTTCGAGACCTTCGCGCATTATCGCCTCGACGATTCGATGGCGAAGACGCCCGAGGCCGCGATGGAGCTGCTTCGCTCGGTCTGGACGCCGGCCCGCGCCCGGGCAATCACCGAGCGCGACTCCCTGCAGGCGCTGGCACAATCCGAAGGCGGCAATTTCGACATCGCCGCCTGGGACTGGCGCTATTTCTCCGAGAAGCGCCGCAAGGCCGAGTTCGATCTCGACGAGAGCCAGCTGAAGCCCTACCTGCAGCTCGACAAGATCATCGAAGCCGCCTTCGACACGGCAACGCAGCTGTTCGGCGTCACCTTCACCGAGCGCTTCGACGTCCCGGTCTATCATCCGGACGTGCGGGTGTTCGAAGTCAGGGATCGCGACGGGAAGCCGGTCGGCCTGTTCCTCGGCGACTATTTCGCCCGTTCCTCGAAGCGCTCCGGCGCCTGGATGAGCGAATATCGCGGCCAGGAGCGGCTCTCGGGCGACATCCGCCCGGTCATCGTCAATGTGATGAACTTCGCCAAGGCGGCCGAGGGCCAGCCGACGCTGCTCTCCTATGACGATGCGCGGACTTTGTTCCACGAATTCGGCCATGGCCTGCACGGCCTGCTTTCCGACGTCACCTATCCGCTGCTCGCCGGCACCAATGTCGCGCGCGACTTCGTCGAGTTCCCCTCGCAGCTCTACGAACACTGGTTCGAGCAGCCGGAGGTGCTGGCGCGCTTCGCGCTGCACTACAAGACCGGCGAGCCGATGCCGAAGGCGCTGATCGACCGCCTGATGGCGAGCCGCACCTTCAACCAGGGCTTTGCCACCGTCGAATACGTTTCCTCGGCGCTGGTCGACCTCGAATTCCACCTGCTGACCTCGACCGAGGGCCTCGACGCCAATGCGTTCGAAGCGAAGATCCTCGGCGAGATCGGCATGCCGGAGGCGATGGTGATGCGGCACCGTCCGCCGCATTTCCAGCACGTCTTCGCCGGCGACGGCTACTCCTCGGCCTATTATTCCTACCTCTGGTCGGAAGTGCTCGACGCCGACGGCTTCGGCGCCTTCGAGGAAGCGGGCGACATCTTCGCGCCTGCGGTCGCCACGAAGCTGCATGATTTCGTCTATGCTGCCGGCAACCGGCGCAAGCCCGACGAGGCCTATCGCGCCTTCCGCGGCCGCGACCCCGAACCCTCCGCGCTCCTGAAGAAGCGCGGCCTACTCGAAGCGGCGGAGTAATCCGCCGCGCACAACCCGCTCCGTTGGCCCGCGATCTCTCGACAATAGGCCCGCGCCACGCCAATTTCTCGGCGCGGCGCTGGCCTTGACCGGAATTATCGCTATTGTCCGCGGCCAAACCTCAAGAGGATCAGCGCCATGGCCGTTTCCAAGACCGACCTTACCCAAATCGAGCTGAAGACGCTCGCCCGCGTTTCGCGTCCCGGCCCCTATGTCGGCCTGAACGGCAAGGCCGTGCAGAAGCTGATCGAGCTCGGCCTCGTGAAGACCCGCGTCAACGGCTATGTGCTGACCGAGGACGGCATCGGCCTGCTGCGCGCCGACGCCGAGTAATCGCGTCCGCGACACCCAACAAGAAAGCCCCCGCGCGGTTGTCCGCCGGGGGCTTTTTCGTTTCTGGCTCGGGCGGCGATCAGTCCGGCAGGACGACGCCGATCTTGGCGAGCAGGCCGCCATCGACCTTGTATTCGCCGCCCGTGCAGAAGGCGGCGCGCGGGCCCGCCAGGAAGGCGATCATCGCGCCGACATCCTCGGGCCGGCCGACCCGGCCGATCGGATGCGCGGCGCCCCAGGAGGCGATCACCTCGTCCTCGGTCTTGCCGTCGAGATTCTCGCTCGCCGCGAAGCGCAGCATCGGCGTGTCGATCGAGCCGGGGCAGACCGCGTTGACGCGGATGCCGTCCTTGGCGTGATCGAGCGCCATGGCGCGGGTCAGCGCCAGCAGGCCCCCCTTCGAGGCGACATAGGCGGCGACATTGGTCTGGCAGGCGATGCCCTGTACCGAAGCGATGTTGACGATCGCGCCGCCGCCCGTCTTGCGCATCACCGGAATGGCGTGATGGGCGGTCAGATAGGTGCCCTTCAGGTTGACGCCGAGCACGCGGTCCCAGTCGGCCTCGCCCATCGTCTCGACGGTGCCATAGGGCTGGATCGCCGCGCTGTTGACGATGATGTCGATGCGCCCGAATTTTTCGACCGTCTCAGCGACCAGCGCCGCGACCGAGGCGTCGTTCGCGACATCGCCGACGATCCCGTGCGCGGTCGCACCCGACGCTTCCAGCGTCGCAACAGCCTTGTCCAGCGCCGCCCTGTCGAGGCCGAAGAGCACGACCGTCGCGCCCTCGTTCGCCAGCGCCTCTGCGCCGCCGAAGCCGATGCCGGTGGCGCCGCCCGTCACGATCGCCACCTTGCCCGCCAATTCCGCCATTCGTCTCGCTCCCGCTATCATTTCTTGTTGTGTGGCTCGGCCCGGAATCGCGCGGCGGCTCACGGCCGGTACCCTGCCATCGTCACGCGGCAAGCGCCATGACCTTCGAGACGGCTCAGGCGTCCTTCGCCAGCAGAACCGCGACGAGGCGAACGAGGCCGTGCCGGACATATTCGGCCACGTCGCCCTCGGGATCGAAGCTCCACCAGAGGAGCGAACCCTGCCACTGCGACGCCATCAGCAGGCCGATGTCCTTCGGCGCCTGCGGTGTGTCGGCGAAGCAGGCCTCGATCGCCTCGGCGAGCTGCTTCTTCCAGCGCGCGCCGCGCGCGCGCAGCAGCGGATCGCGCAGATCCTCGCGCAGCACCAGGAGCCCCTCGGCATAGGCTTCGATCTCGCCATAGTCGGAAAGGCCGACGAGAAGCGCGATGGCGCCTGCCGGCGTGCGCGGCACGGCGGATGCGAGCGCCTCCGTCCGGGCATCGAGCCCGTCCCAAGCCTGCAGCAGCGCCGCCTGTTTCAGGGCCGCCTTGCTGCCGAAGCGCTGAACCAGCGTCGAGCCGGACAGGCCGCAGGCGCGCGACAGGCTCTCGAAGGTCAGCGCCTCGGGTCCCTGCGCCTGGACGATCGCCAGCGCCGCCTCGAGCACGGCCTCATCGGAAAGCGTCTTGCGACGAGCCATGTTGACTCCCATTTATAAACGAACGATCATTTATAAATCGAAGCGAACGATTTGAACAGCAGGAAACCGTGAGATGACCGACCAGGCCAGGCCGCTGCAGGGAAAAGTGGCGCTCGTCGCCGGGGCGACGCGCGGCGCCGGGCGCGGCATCGCGGCGGAGCTCGGCGCCGCCGGCGCGACCGTCTATGTCACCGGCCGCACCACGCGCGAGCGCGCCTCCGAATACCAGCGCCCCGAGACGATCGAGGATACGGCCGAGCTGGTGACGTCGCTCGGCGGCAAAGGCATCGCCGTCCCGACCGATCATCTCGTGCTGGGCGAGGTCCAGGCCCTGGTCGAGCGCATCCGACGCGAGGCGGGCCGCCTCGACATCCTCGTCAACGACATCTGGGGCGGCGAAAAGCTGTTCGAATGGAACAAGCCGGTCTGGGAGCATAATCTCGAGAACGGCCTGCGCCTGCTCCGCCTCGGCATCGACACCCATCTGATCACCGCGCATTACGCCCTGCCGCTGCTGATCGAAAATCCCGGCGGCCTGCTGGTCGAGATGACCGACGGCACGGCCGAGTACAACGCCACGCGCTACCGGCTGTCGCCCTTCTACGACCTCGCCAAGACCGCCGTGAACCGCATGGGCTGGTCGCACGCCAGGGACCTGGCGCCACATGGCGCGACCGCCGTGTCCCTAACGCCGGGCTGGCTGCGCTCGGAAATGATGCTGGAGGCTTTTGGCGTGCGCGAGGAAAACTGGCGCGACGCCATCGCGACGACGCCGCATTTCGCCATCTCGGAAACGCCCCGCTATGTCGGCCGCGCCGTCGCGGCGCTCGCCACCGATCCCGACCGCGCCCGCTGGAACGGCCAGTCGCTGTCGAGCGGCGGCCTGGCGCAGGTCTACGGCTTCACCGACCTCGACGGCTCGCAGCCGGACGCCTGGCGCTACCTCGTCGAGGTGGAGGAGACCGGAAAGCCCGCCGACACCACCGGCTATCGCTAGCGGCTCGGCACGCCGCCAAGCGGCGCGGGCATTGCGGAGCGGAATATCGCCAGAGACAAATACTGCCGAATACGCTTCATGTAGACATCAAGAATTACTCTAAACTCCCAGCATTTACAGATCGGTAGAAACTTCGTGTTTTCTTGGGCGAGAGGAAACGAAAGGAAACACGATGCAGATCACCCGCCTGAGCAAGACCGCGCTCGTCGCATCCATCGCCTTCTTTGCCACGCTGGTGGCGTTCGGCAACATCACGGACTACGGCTCCAACTTCGAGTTCGTGCGCCACGTCCTGATGATGGATACGATCTTCCCGAATGCGACGATCCACTACCGCGCGATCACCAATCCGACGCTGCACCATGCCTTCTACATCCTGATTATCGCGGCCGAGACGCTGACGGCGATCCTGTGCTGGATCGGCACCTTCGCCATGCTCGGCCGGCTCGGCGCCGACGCGCGCTCGTTCAACCGGTCGAAGAAGTGGGCGATCGGCGGCCTCGCCTTCGGCTTCCTGGTCTGGCAGGTCGCCTTCCTGTCGATCGGCGGCGAGTGGTTCGGCATGTGGATGTCGCAGACCTGGAACGGCATCGAATCCGCCTTCCGCTTCTTCATCACGATCATCGCGGTCCTGATCTTCGTCTCGATGCCGGATACCGAGCTGGACGCCTGAACCGGCGTCGCCTCGCCTTCATAGAGACCTGATATTCAACCCCGGCCGGACCCTCCGGCCGGGGTTTTCGTTTCGGCCAGAAGCATGCGCCCGGCCCCGTCAGGAAACTCGGCACGGGCCAAAGCTGTCCTTTCAAAAATACCGACCGTTCGGTATGTTCGAGCCATGAACAACGCCTACGCCCGCAAGAAACAGCCCGAACAGGTTCGCCGCCAGTTGCTCGACTGCGCCGCGACGCTTGCCGTCGAGATCGGCCTTTCGGCGCTGACCATCCAGGCCGTCGCCGACGCGGCGAGCGTGACCAAAGGTGGCCTGTTTCATCACTTCCCCAGCAAGGAGAAGCTGATCGAGGGCGTCTTCGTCGACCTTCTGGAGAAGCTCGACGCGGAGATCGACACCCTGCTGGCGCGCGACCCCGTTCGCTGCGGCCGCTTCACCCGCGCCTATGTCGATTCCGCGATGCGTCTGATGGAATCGAAGGCGCCCAGCCCCTGGGGCGCGCTGTCGATCTCGATGATAACCGACGCCAATCTCCGCCGGCTCTGGTCGGATTGGCTGCGCGATCGGCTGATCCGGCATGCCGACACCGATTCGGATCCGGCGCTGGAAATCGTCCGCTATGCCGCCGACGGCGTCTGGCTGGCCGACCTTACCGACGTGGACAAGACGCTGCGGATGGACCGTGGCGCGCTGCGCGACACCCTCATCGACATGACACAGAGAGACAGGCCATGAACCCGGCCCTCGCAACCTACGCCGCGCTCGGCGTCGCCATCAGCCTCGAGGTGATCGGCACCACGCTGTTGCAGCAGACGCAGCAGTTCACCCGGCCTCTGCCGACGATCGGCATGGCGCTCTGCTACGCCGGCGCCTTCTACTTTCTGACCTTCGTGCTGCGCTCGATGCCGGTCGGCATCGCCTATGCGATCTGGAGCGGGCTCGGCATCGTCCTGATCTCGGCGATCGGCTTCTTCCTGTTCCGCCAGACGCTCGACCTCGCCGCCATCATCGGCCTCGGCTTCATCATCGTCGGCGTCATCATCGTCAACGTCTTCTCCAGCTCCGTCTCGCACTGAGGCGGAGAACGGCCGAAACGACGAGGGCGCGGCGGCCGCGCCCTCGCGACGAGCCCTGCTCAGAGAGCTAGGCCGATCACCATCAGGCAGTAGCCGATGAGCGCGCCGTTCACGAGCGTGAAGTAAAGGTGCGGCTTGCGCGCATCGCCCTGGAACAGCAGGAAATTATGGAAGAACGCCGTTGCGCCGATCAGGAACAGGATCAGCAGCAGCGCGCCCCAGGCCGGCAGGATGCCGAGCGCGACAGAGAGACCGCCGACAAGCTGCGAGGCGAAGCCGAGCGCCACCAGCGGCACCGGCAGCTTGTAGCCGTAGTTGGTCTCGGACTGGCTCGCCTGGGCAAAATTCAGGAAGTTGCGGATGCCGGCGATGACGAAGAAGAGGCCGAGCAGGATGCGGCCGATCAGGATCAGTGTCGCTGCGAGTGTCATGATTTCCCCCACTCCGCCTTGAACAAGCGGATGTGGCGCCCATAGGACAGAACCTTGGCGGCCGCCGCAAGCGCCGCCGGGCCACAACCCGCTGGAAAATGGGCCCCAGGGCACGGACGAGAGCGAGCTGCGGCCGCCAAGCGAACGCATCGCTCCGGGCAACACGCAGGCCCCGCCAGAAGCGGACTGCCCAACGTCACTCCCCTGTCGATCTGCCAAAATACAACGCAGACGGAGTGAAAACCCACTGCGCAACCGAACGCTTGTGCGGACGGGCCCGAATCTGCTGCACATGGTTTCGGCCCGAATTCAGGGCCTGAAACCAGGAGAGCTTGGATTGCCCCAAACGGTTCGCGACGTGACTTTTGAGCTGCTTCGGAAGCTCGGCCTGACGACGGTCTTCGGCAATCCCGGCTCGACCGAGGAGACCTTCCTCAAGAACTTCCCGAAGGATTTCCGCTACATCCAGACGCTGCAGGAAGCGTCGGCGGTCGGCGCGGCGGATGGCTTCGCGCAGGGAATGCGGCACCCCGCTCTGGTCAACGTCCACACCTCGGCCGGCCTCAGCAACGGGATGAGCAACGTCCTGACCGCGTTCATGAACCGGACGCCGCTGATCATCACCGCCGGCAACCAGACGCGCGACATGCTGCTGATGGAGCCGTGGCTGACCAACGTCCAGCCGTCTCTGATGCCCAAGCCCTGGGTGAAGTGGAGCTACGAGCCGGTGCGCGCCCAGGATGTCCCGGCCGCCTTCATGCGCGCCTATGCCATCGCGACGCAGCCGCCGATGGGCCCCGTGTTCCTGTCGATCCCGCTCGACGACTGGGATCAGCCGTTCGAGGGCGTCCCCGTCCTGCGCTCGGTCGCGTCGCGGATCGGACCGGATCCGGCGCGGATCGCCGATTTCGCCGAGGCCCTCTCGAAGGCGAAGAACCCGGTGCTGATCTATGGCGCGGCGATTGCCCGCGAGCAGGGATGGCCGCAGGCGATCGCGCTGGCCGAGAAGCTCGACGCGCCGGTCTGGGCGGCGCCCGCCTCCGAGCGGACGCCGTTCCCCGAAAACCACCGGCTCTATGCCGGCGGGCTGCCCTTCGCGATCGGCCCGCTGTCGCAGAAACTTGCCGGACACGATCTGGCGATCGTGATCGGCGCGCCGGTGTTCCGCTACTATCCCTATGTGGCGGGATCGTATCTGCCGGAAGGGCTGCGGCTGCTGCACGTCACCGACGACCCGGCCGAGGCCGGGCGCGCGCCGGTGGGCGACAGCCTGCTCTCCGACGCGGTACTGGCGATCGAGGCGCTCACCCGGGCGGTCGCGGCGCGCCCGGCGGTACGAACCGTCGTCAAGCAACCGCACAACATGGCGCCGCATGCTGCCTCCAGTGCGAAGCCGGCGGGCGCATCGGCTTCCCTTGATCGGCTCCTGAAGACGGCCGCCCCGGCCGAAGCCGAGCTGGCGCTCGCTCTCGACGTCGAGGACCGGCCGGCCGCCAGACCCGTCGATCGGACGCCGCACGGCGCCCTGCCGCAGCCGGTGGAGGAGGGCGAGCTGAGCGCCCTCGAGCTCTTCCGCGCGCTCCGCGCCGCCACGCCGCGCGAGACGGTGCTGGTCGAGGAATCGCCGTCCAATCTCGGCGATCTGCACACGGCCTGGCCGATCGAACTGCCGGATTCGTTCTACACCTTCGCCTCCGGCAGTCTCGGATGGAACCTGCCGGCGGCAGTCGGCATCGCGCTCGCCGAGCGCGACAGCGGGCGCAACCGGCCGGTCCTCGCCGTCATCGGCGACGGCTCGCTGCAATACTCGATCCAGGGCCTCTGGACGGCCGCTCAGCAGGGATTGCCGATCCTCTATGTCGTGCCGCGCAACGGCGAATACGGCATCCTGAAGTCCTTCGCGGTGCTGGAGGAGACGCCGGGCGTTCCCGGGCTCGACCTGCCCGGCCTCGACATCGTGGCGCTTGCGAAGGGCTATGGCTGCACCGCCGTCCGCGCGGAAACGGTCGACGAGGTTCGGGCCGTCTGCGCCGAGGCGTTCACCCGCAAGGGCCCGACGGTTCTGGAAGTGCCGATCGCGGCAACCATCCCGCCGCTGATCTGACATTGCCCCTCAAGGTCCCCGCCTCTCGCGAAGCGGGGACCGCCGGGAACGGAGCCTCGCTCACGCTTCCCGAACCTTCTCGGATAGCGCGAGCTCGGCGTGCGGCGTGAACTTCGCGGTCCTGCCGCGAATTCGGTCCCGGACCCGATTGATCGGCTTGTCGACCAACGCCACCATCACGGCGGACAGGGCCAGGCTGAGCAGGATCGAGGCGGCGAGCGTCCAATAGCTGTAGCCCGTCGCGAACGTCATGACACCGACGAAGATCACCTCGTGGTAGAGGTACAGGGGATAGGTCAGCGCCCCGAGGCTCTGGTCCAGGCCTGTCCAGCGTCCCGGCTTGCCGAAACTCAGCAAGACCATCAGCGCCAGCAGAACGAAAAACAGGCCGAGATTGCTCCAGACCAGCGCCGGAAGCCCGACGTCGAGCGCGTGCTTCTCGACCTGGCTCCAGCTGTGCCAGATCATGGCCGGAACGGCGATCAGCGCCAGGAAAAGGGCTGCAGCGCTCCCCCGACGCCAATAATACCAGGCCGCGCCAAACACGAAGTAGGGAAGAAAGCCGAACATTCCGGGAGCGCGGCCCGCCATCGCCAGGCCGAACGCCAGCGCGAAGGGAACGATCATCCATGCCGCGACCCGAGCGAAACCGGCCTTCGGCCCCATCCTCGCCTGTAGGAACAGGCACGCCGCCATCACGAGGTAGAACGCCACCTCGACCCGAACGGCCCAGGTAATATCCAGAAAATTGTAGCGGATGAAGCGATCGACGAGCGGAAAGACCCCGACGAAATTCAAGATGACATTCTTGATTTCAAAGGCATCGGCGGGAAAGTCGGCCTGGGACCTCCACAGGATCTCGCCGCCGAACGTCCGAAATGCCTGATGGGCCAGCATCGACAGGGCCACCGCCAGCACGAAATGCGGCGCGATGCGGAGAAACCGGTTCTCCAGAAAGGCACCAGGCCGGTTTCGATACATGCAGTCGATCGCCTCGGCGATGACGAAGCCGGACAGGGCGAAGAACACGAGCACCGCCATGTCGCCCATATAGTAGGGCGCGAGCGCGGCGCGGAGCGCCTCCGGCGCCAGGTCCGCCCCAAAATGCTGGATCATCACGAGGAATGCCAGAAGCAGGCGGAACGCCCCAAACGGCCGATAGACATAGGAAGCCGTCGCCGAAACTGGCTTGTCGTCCATTCCCGCCCTCCCTTATTGGTTGCGCCATCTATATTCTGCAACTATTCGGAAGAAGTCCACGCCATTGAACTCCGCCGGCGACCCCGTGATCGACGACCGAGACGGGCGGACCTCGTCACCACAGCCAGGCGCACGTCCCGTTACGTCAATTTGACCGGCGTGTTATCGCGATCCTGCTACGCTTCCTCGCGCGAGGCAGGGATTGCCGCGCGCCGGAGGACGGGAACCATGCGCGCTGGAATCCTCATCTGCGGTTGCTTCGCCTCGACGCTCGCCCTCGCGGAGACCACGCCGCCCCCAACCTTTGTCGCCAGCATCGGCGCCATTTCGCCGGCGCAGCGCGACAAGATGATCGGCGTTTCCTGGAAGGAAGGCTGCCCGGTGGCGCCGGAGGACCTCGCCGCCATAAGGCTGCGCTATATCGGCTTCGACAACGCGGTGCATGACGGCGTCCTCGTCGTCCACCAGCGCCTGGCGAAAGAGATCGTCGCCATCTTCGGCGAGCTGTTCGATGCCGGTTTCCAGATCGAGCGCATGCAGCCCTATGAGGATTTCGCGATCGCGCAATATGCCGCCGCGAACGACACGGCCGGCTTCTACTGTCGCCCGGCCCAGGACGATCCCGGCGAATTCAGCTGGCATGCCTATGGGCTGGCCGTCGACCTCAATGCGAAGACCAATCCGTTTCACGATCCCAAGGAGGGCTGGTGGCCGGCGGGATCGAATGGCGACCGCAACCGGGTGGCACCCGGGCTGATCACGGCCGATTCGAAGGTCGTCGAGATCTTCATGCGCCATGGCTGGGCCTGGGGCGGCATCGAGAAGAACCCGGATTTCATGCATTTCGCCAAAGTCACGGTCGGCGATGCCAGCAATCCGCTGGACCGCCCGGTCTGGGCCGAAACCTTGATCAACGCGCCGAAATAGGCGCGGATAGTGCCCTGGCGAGATCCCGATCGGCGGCCCCCAGCGGGACCTACCAATCGAGAGCCGTCATCGCGCCAGCAACGAAAGCCCAAGCGCGATCTCTTCGCCGGGCACATCCTCCAGGATTGCCGACTGGACGACGGTTCCGAGCAGGACGGAGAGGAGCAGCTTGGCGACGGCGTCCGCCTCGGTGGGGGAGCGCAGGCCCCAGCCTGCCGCGAGCCGGCCGAGTTCGTCGCGGAAGGCCGCGTAATAGCCCCGCATCACCGCGCCGAGCCGCTTGTTGCGCTGCGCCTCGCTCCAGCCGAGAAGCGCGATCCGGCGCAAATCATAGCCGTCGCGCACCGCGAAACGGGCGATCAGGGGAAAGAGCAGACCGGCCAGTTCCGGCGCCGATGCGGGCCGCCCCTCCCGGATCGCCTCGCCAAGCAGCGTGCTCAGCCGGTCGAGCGAGGTTGTGACGGCGGCGAAGATCAGCTCGTCCTTGCTCTTGAAATAGCTGTAGACGGCGCCCGCCGACAGGCCGCTGACGCCGATGATGTCCTGCATCGTCGTTGCGTGCAGCCCCTCCTTGTCGAAGCATCGCCAGGCAGCGTCGAGGATCTGGAGACGGCGGGCTTCGCGGGCTTCATCGGAGATCTTGGGCATCCCCACTTCCTAAAACGAACGACCGTTCTTTACAAGAGGTCACCTTGGGTATAAAGAACGGTCATTCGTTTTAGGAGAGCTGACATGATCACAGTGACAGCCATTGAGACGGGCAAGGCGCGGATGAAGACGGCGCAGCGGACCGGCCGGGACGGACGCGGCGGCATCGGGCGCAAGATCGACATCTTCCGGGATCCCGATTGGGTCGATCCGCTGCCGATCTTCTGCTTCCTGATCGATCACCCAGAGGGCCGCTTCCTAGTCGACACCGGCGATACCTGGCGCAATTCCGTCCCGGGCTATCTGCCGCGCTGGAATCCGTTCTTCACCAAGGAAGTCGTGATCAAGGTCGCCCCGGGCGAGGAGATCGGCCCGCGCCTGCAGGCGCTCGGCCTCGATCCTGCGCGTGACATCGCGGCGGTGATCCTGACGCATTTCCATCACGACCATACCGGCGGGCTCGACCACTTCCCGCACAACCGCATCGTGGCCTCGCGGGAAAGCTATGACGCGTCGCGCGGCTTCAAGGGCAGTCTCGCGGGCTGCCTGCCCCAGCGCTGGCCGATCTGGCTGAAGCCGGAGCTGGTGGAGATGGACGGCCCGGCGGTCGGGCCCTTCCCGGGCTCCCATCCGATCACCCGCGATGGGCGTATCTTCATGGTGCCGACCCCGGGCCACGCCAATGGCCACGTTTCCGTCGTGGTACGCGCCGAGGACGTCACCTATTTCCTGGCCGGCGACGCGACCTATGACGATGCCAATCTGCGGGCGGAGAAGGCGGACGGGGTCACCTTCGACCCCGCCCTGTCGGTCCGCACGTTGCGCGCGATCAAGGCGTTCGCCGCCGGGGAGCCGACGGTCGTCCTTCCCGCGCACGATCCGGACGGGCCGAGGCGGCTGGCCAGCAAAGAGGCGTTCTGATCGAGCGGCCCTAGAGTTGCTTGGCGAACTCGACGATCGCGGCGCTGACCTCGTCGGGCCGCTCCTGCGGAGCCCAGTGGCCGCAGTTCTCCAGGAAGACCGGCGGCTGCAACCCGGGAACGAGCGTCGGCATGGCGGCAATGATGTCGCGCATTCCGGGCATGCTCAGCCCGACATCACGATCGCCGACGAGATAGAGGGCGGGAATATCGACCGTCTTGCCCTTCAGCGAAGCCTGCAGCGCCCAGTTCCGATCGAGATTGCGGTAGTAGTTGAGCCCGCCACGGAACCCGCTCCGGGTGAAGGCATCGACAAAAGCCTCGAGATCCTCTTCCCGCAACCAGTCGGGCAACGCCGCCGGCAGCGGCAGAGGCACCAGCAGGCCGTCCTTTCGCGAGACCATGCTGAAGGGATTGGGCGTCCCGTCGCCAGGCGCTCGCGGCCCGGCATCGCCCGACGCCGCATAGAGGAGCTTGCGCAGCGTGACGGACACGTCGCGCTCGAATTCAGCCTCGGCGACGCCTGGCTGCTGGAAATACAGCGTGTAGAAGAGCGCCTCCGGCGTCTGCGGAAAGATCTGGGTCGGCGGAACCGGCGGCTGGCCCATCATGGGCACGCCGATCGCGACGACGCCGCGAAAGCGGTCCGGACGCATCAGGGCCGCCTGCCAGGCGACGCTCGCACCCCAATCATTGCCGACGAGGATCGCGGTCTTCTCGCCCAGCGCGTCGAGCATGCCGACCACGTCGCCGACGAGATGAAACAGCGTGAAGGCTTCGGGGTCGGCGGGGCTGTCGGTCTTGCCATAGCCGCGCATGTCCGGTGCGACGACGCGGAATCCCGCCGCCGCCAGCGCCGTCATCTGATGCCGCCAGGCATAGGACGTTTCGGGAAAGCCGTGACAAAGCAGGATGAGCGGGCCCTCGCCCTGCTCCGCGACATTGAAACGAATGCCGTTCGCATCGATGCTTCGATACTGCATTTCCATCTCCACGCTGTTGAGGGCACTGGCAAGGAGCGGCGGCGTCGCGGCGAGCGAGCCGATCGCGCCGGCGAAACCGGCCAGGAATGTGCGCCTCAACATTTTGAACCTCTCGAATGCGAAACTGTATAAGTTACGCATTCGATCTCGTCAATAATCCGTAACATAGAAAGTTACGGTCAGATCCCGAGGACTTCGCCTTGCCGAGCGACAGCCGCCTGCCCCGGATGCTCCACGTTCTCGTTCACATGCAGCTGCTGGGCGGGACCGAGACATCAGAAACCATCGCCCTGATGCTGAACACCAACCCCGTCGTCGTGCGCCGGACGATGGCCAAGCTGAAGCAGCAGGGCATCGTGTCCTCGGAAGGCGGCCCGGGCGGCGGCTGGCGACTGGTGCGGGATCCCGAGCACGTCACCGTGCTCGACATCCTGCGCGCCATCACCGACGCCCCGGTCTTCACGATGAGCCCCTCCTCGGACCATCCTTCCTGCCCCGTCGAGCGCGCGGTCAATACGCGGCTCACAGGCGCGATGGAAAAGGCGGAAGCCCTTCTCGCCGAGGAGTTCGGGAAGATCTCGCTGGCCGACATCGCCCGCGAGTTCAGCCCCGCCCCCGGCTAGGTGACGCCGAAGACATAGCGGTTCGTCACCGTCTCCCCGCCCGCGAAGTTCAGTCGCGTGGTCAGGACGCATTCCCCGCCGACCTCGGGCAGAAGGCATTCCAACTGGTATTTGGCGGCCGCCTGCGTTCCGAACGTATCGATGGTCGCCACGGTCGAGAATTGCGAGCCGTCCGGGGCCTCGATGATGATTTCGAGCCGTCCATCGTGCAGCGGCTCCGCGCCGTCATTGACGAGCGAGAAGTCGAGGAGGACGGGCTGGCCGGCGGCGCGCTCTCGGGTCCAGCCGTTCCAGAACGCCTGCACCGGGGCCATCGACTGCCGGACCTCGAAATAGGCCTTCTTCGGCGTGCGCGAATAGCCGACGATCGACCAGGTGACGGCCGGCCAGCAATCGTTGAAGGCGAACACATGCAGGCCGTGGCAGGGATCGCCCTTCTTCGAGCGAATGAATTCGATGTGGTGCTTCAGGAGCCGGGCCTGATGGTCCTGGCTGCGCTCGATCAGTTCGCGCAGGCTCTCGATGTCGCGGAAATTCCGGCGCATCAGCACCGGCTGGGCGCAACGTCGCGCCAGCGCCGGCCAGTTGATGGTGTCCGTCGACAGGTCGAGGAAAGCGGCGAGATCGTCGGCTCCCGGCAGCGCCTGGCCACCGAATTCGGAAACGAAGCCGAAGTGGCTCTCTGGCGCCTTGTCGATGTCCTCGATCGCACCGAAATACCAGCCCGGATACATATGGCAGTCGCGCCGCCAGCCGTATTTGGCCTCCAGCCGCGTCGCCTGGCTTTCCGACCAGAAGAAGGATTCGACCGGATGGACCCGGTCGGCCGGATCGTAGGAAATCGCCGCGTTGCCGTAATGGGCGATGCGCTGCGGATCGCGGGCGCGGGCGCGCTCGACCAGCGCCGAACAGTGCTTTTCGAAATTGGCGACGCTCGGTTGCGATCCGAAATTCCAGATCGCCACCGAGGGATTGGCCTGGAGACGGTCGAGCATCTCGTCGAATTGGCGCACGGAGGCGCGCGCGAAATCGCTCGTGATGCCGCCGGTCGTCCAGATCGGGAAGTCCTGGTAGACGAGCAACCCGCTCCGGTCACAGACCCGGTAGAATTCGTCCCTTTCCATCAGGCAGAAGGGATGGACGGTGTTGAGGTTCGCCTGACGGAACAGCTCGGCGTCCCGCTCATAGCGAGCCGCCGTCATGGAGGACAGATCGAGGTCGGACAGGTAGTTGGCGCCGCGCTGGAAGAAGGAGACGCCGTTCAGCCGGAGATCCCAACCCTCGCCAAACTCCAGCTTGCGAAAGCCGGTGGTCAGCCGCGCCTCGTCGGAGACGCCGTCCTCCTGCTCCAGCACGACGCTCAGCTCATAGAGATTTTGCGGGCCTAGATCCCACGTCCACCAAAGGCCGGCCGCCTCGATCCTGAAATCCAGGCTGACCCGACGCTCGCCGGCAATCGGGGCGAGCGCGGTCTCGCCGCTGGCGACGACGGCGCCGCCTCCGGCCGCGGCGAGTGACCAGCGCAACCGCGTCGGCGGCGCCGCTTCGCCGGTATGGGTGAGCGCAACCTCGACGACGCCCTGCACCGGAACCCTGGCGTCCGGCTGCCCGCGCGGCGGCAGGTCCAGCGGCTCGCCGGCAATGCGGACGGCCTCGATCCGCGCGCTGCCGGTATGGCGAACCGTGACCTTGCCCCAGATGCCGGCCGGCTTCGATTCGGGGTCGTTCATGTCCCAGCGGCCGAGCGCGCCCTTGAAGAGCGTCTTCAGCTGGCCGAATTCGCTCTCCTCTCCGAGCACATCGTCGGGTGCCTCGACCCGCACGACCAGCATGTTCTCGCCCTCGTCCAGCCATTCGCCGATATCGAAGCCGAAACGTCCGAGGTAGCCCTCGTGCGAGCCGAGATAGCGACCGTTCAGCCAAACGTCGGCGTTATAGTCGACGCCTTCGAAATCGAGGCGATAGCGCGAGGAGGCCTGGCGCGGCGGCAGCGAAAAGCTGCGGCGATACCAGCCGATCTTCAGGCCGGCATGCCCCTGCGCGGTCCAACTACCCGGCGCGCGGAGGGTCGACCAGCGGTCGATCGGATGCTCCGGCTCCATCCAGCGGGCATCATCGGCGTGCGAATAGTGCAATTGCTCCGGATAATGCTCGCCAAGCCCCTTCGGATCCGGGCGAAAATGCCAAAGGCCGGACAGGTCGACGACCCAAGGCGCGCTGATGTCGATGATGGCCGTTTCGATCGGCGTCTGGCTGTTGTCCAACGAAGGCTGCTCCCTGCTTGGTTTTGTTTCTGGATCTCTGGATCAGGCGGCCGGCCGCGCCTCGCCCGGAGGAGGGCTACCAGGGCGACGGATGGCCGAGCTCGGTCCCGAGCGCGTTCAGGAAATCGCGCATCACCGCGACGCGGGCTTCGGCGAGCCGCCGCCCGCCGGCCGTCGTCATGCGGTCGGCAAGGCCGAGAAGCTTGACCTTGAAGTGGTCGAGCGCGTTGCGGCGGTCGTCGATCGGCCGCGAGACGGCGAAGGGATCGTCGCCGTCGAAGAGCGAGCATGACAGCTGGCCGGCGATATAGAAGGTTCTGGCGATGCCGATCGCGCCGAGAGCATCGAGCCGGTCAGCGTCCTGGAGGATGCGCGCCTCCAGCGTTTCCGGCGTGATGTTTGCCGAGAAACTGTGGGCGACGATGACGTGCCGGGCGGCGACGATTTCGGCTTCGTCGAAGCCGAGCCGGGCGAGCACCGGCCCGGCCGCCTCCGCCGACAGCGCCGAAGCCTTGGCGCGGTCGGGCGAATCCTTCGGCGGGTTGACCATGTCGTGCAGATAGGCGGCCGCGACCAGGATCCGGCGATCCGCGGCACCGTCCTCGATGTCGGCGATCTCGAGCGCGGCCTGCTTCACCCGGCGCGCGTGGTGGACGTCGTGGCTGGCGTCGGCGCCGGCAAAGCCCGCGAATTCGAACTCGAGCGCCGCGGTCAGGCAATCGATGTCGGTGGCGTTGTGCATATTCGTCGTCTCGTCTTTCGGGCCGCTCAGAGCGGCCGGCCGAGGAACAGGGAGGCGGCCTCGCGCAGCGTGCCGGTGACGGGGGCGCCGGTCGCCTCGAGCTTGGCGCGCGACTGCATGCCGGTGGCGACCAGGATGGCGCCCATGCCGGCGGCGGCCGCCGCCTCGAAATCGTCGACCGTGTCGCCGATCAGGCAGCAGCCCTCCACCGGCAGGTCGAGTGCCGCGCAATGGGAAAGCAGGCTTTCGTGCTTGGTCGGATGGCCGGTGCCGGCGAAGCCCTGAACCAGCACGAAATGGCCGCGCAAGTCGTGATGGTCGATCAGCGCGTCGATCTGCGCGTGCGGCGCCATCGACAGCAGCGATTGCGTCGCAGCCTGGCCGATGGCGTTCAGCGCGTCGATCGCATCGGTGGCGAGCGGCTGGGCGTGCATGCGCTCGCCATAGAGGATGTCGTAGCGCCCGCCGAGATGGGCGAGCGCCGCCGCGTCCGCCTCGCGGCCGAGGAGGCTGGAGAAATACGCCTTGAGCGGCCGGCGGTATTCGTGGCGCACCTGCTCCGGCGTGATGCCGGGAACGCCGAGATCCGCCATCGCGTCGATGGTGATGCGGGCGGTGATCTCGAAATCGTCGAGGAGCGTGCCGTTCCAGTCCCAGATGGCGTGGGTGTAGTGCGTCATGCGATGTCTCCGGCCGAAATCCGGCGGCCGCCGGCGTCGAAAAGGTGAAGGTGGCGCGCCTCGACTTTCAATGGCACGACCTCGCCCGCCTTGAGCGTCTCGGCGAGCCTCGCCTTCAGGCTCGCCCCGCCGAGCGACAGGTGCACGAGGCTGTCGGCGCCGAGCAATTCGGAGCGGACGACTTGTGCGGAAAAGCAGAGGCTTGCCGCATCCGGCGTGCCGAGGTGGACCTCCTCGGCGCGGAAGCCGACCGAGAACGGCCCTTCGGCGGCGCGCCCGGCGGTGGCCGGCAAAGCCATCTCGCCGCCCTCCTTCGGAACGAAGCGCTCTGCCTGCTGCGTGCCGGAAACGATGTTCATCGAGCCGAGGAAATCGGCGACGAAGGCCGTCGCCGGCCGACGGAAGATCGCTTCCGGCGAGCCGCACTGCTCGACCACGCCTTCGCGCAGCACGACCAGGTGATCGGCGAGCGCCAGCGCTTCCGACTGGTCATGGGTGACATAGACGGTGGTCGCGCCAAGCTGGCGTTGCAGCGTCGCCAGTTCGATGCGCATTTCCGTGCGCAGCTTCGTGTCCAGGTTGGACAGCGGCTCGTCCATCAGGAGCACGCGCGGACCGCGCACGATCGCCCGGGCGATGCCGACGCGCTGGCGCTGGCCGCCGGAAAGCTGCGCCGGCATCCGCTCCAGCAGCGCCTCGATCCGAACGAGGCTCGCCGCCGCCTGCACCCGCCTGGCTCGTTCGGCGGCGTCAACGCCGGCCATGCGCAAGGGAAAGGCGATGTTCTCCGCCACCGTCTTGGCCGGATAGAGGGCGTAGTTCTGGAATACCATGGCGACGCCGCGTCTCTGGGCGTCGACATGGGTGACCTCGGTCTGGTCGAAGCGGATCGCGCCGCTGTCGATCGTCTCCAGGCCGCAGAGGCTGCGCAGCAGCGTGGTCTTGCCGCAGCCCGACGGGCCGACGATGATCGTCACCTTGCCGGCCGGGCATTCGATGCTGAGGTTGTTCAGCACCGGGCGCGTCGCGCCCGGATGCGTCTTCAGAACCCTGTCGACGACGACCTGCGGCGGCGCGAGCGCGGCGGTCGGCGGCGGGGAAGCGATGTTCGCGTGGGAGCTCACCGACCCGCCCTCAATTGGCTTCGAGGAGGGCGTTCATGCTGTCCGCGAGCCTGGCGAGGCCCTCCTGCGGCGTGGAGACGCCGGTCAGGATCTCGTACTGGATGTCGCCGAAGTTCGACTGGAACTCGGAATTGGCCTTGCCCGGCACCGAGTACCAGGGCGCGCTCGGCTGGGCGTTGATCGACAGCAGCGAGGGGTGGGCCTTGTAGTAGTCGCCGAGGAGCGCCGGGTTGGTCGTAGCAGCCGTATTGTGCGGCGAGGAGGCGGTCGCCTTCACCGTCAGGGCGACGGCTTCGGGCGTCACCAGCGACAGCAGCGCCTGGCAGGTGGCCTTCTGACGGTCCGGATCGGTCGCCAACATGACGAAGCCGTTGCTGGAGGCCGTGGTGATGCGCGTGCCGCCGTCACGCACCGGCATCGGCGCGAGTTCAACGTCGAACTTGGCGTTCTTGGTCAGCTGTGGATAGGCGGAGGAGGCGACCAGCAGCATCGCCACGTCGCCGGACTGGAACATGGCGCCGAACTGGCCCCAGAAGGCGCCGGGAGCGATCGCCGGCATGTAGCCCTTTTCCACCAGACCGCGTTCGAAGGCCATGACCGCGACGCTTTCCGGGCCGGCGACCGCCGATTTGCCGTCGGCGCCGACGATCTGGCCGCCGGCCGACTTGACCTGCGCCTCGTAGACATAGGTGTTCGGCATGTACATCAGCACGCCGTATTTATGGGCGTCCTTGTTGGTGAGCTTGGCCGCGGCCGCCTCCAGTTCCGACCATGTCTGCGGCGGTTTGGAGGGATCGAGACCGGCGGCGCGGAAGGCATCGGCATTGATGAAGAGCGCCGGCAGCGTGGTGTACCAAGGCATGGCCGAGAGCTTGCCGCCAACCTTGAAGCCTTCCAGCAGGCCCTTGTCGAGCTCGGCGGCGAGTTCCGGCTTCGAGGCGAGGCAGCTGTCGAGCGGCTGGGCGCGGCCTGAATCGACATAGGCGCGCAGCACGGCGCCGGTGACGCGCACGGCGTCCGGGGCGCTGCCGGCGACGATGTCGGCCAGCACCTTCTGGGTGGTGTCGACGTCCGACTTGTTGTCCAGCTCCAGATTGACCGGGTCGTTCGGGTTCTGCGCGTTGAACTCGCCGAAGATCGTCTTCAGCACGTCGCCGTTCTGCTTTTCCTGACCGGAGACGATACGGATCGGCTCGGCGGCGCGGGCGGGCTGCGAAAGCGTCGAGGCGGCGGTGGCGCACAGCAGGGCCGACAGAAGCGCAGAAAGGTTCGAAACGGAACTTTTCATGTGACTCTCCAAAGGGTTGTCATTGTCAGTCGACCTGACCGGAATTCATGGCCATGCCGTTGATGAACTGTCGTTGGGCAAGCAGGAAACCGATCAGCAGCGGCAGAACGGTCAGCGTCGCCGCCGCCATCTGCGGCCCGTATTCCGAGCCAAGCTCCTGGTCGAGAAAGCGCACGATGCCGAAGGGCACGGTGGCCGCGGCATCGGTGCGCAGCACGAAGGACGGCCAGAAATAGTCGTTCCAGTGCGAGACGAAGCTGAAGATGCCGAAGGTGGTGATCGCCGGGCGGGCCATCGGCAGCACGATCGAGGTCAGCACCCGCAGCGGCGAGGCGCCGTCCAGCCGCGCCGATTCGAAGACGGAGGCCGGGATCGTCAGGAAGAACTGCCGCAGCAGGAAGACGCTGAAGGCCGAGCCGACGAAAGGCAGGATCAGCGCGCCGAGGCCGTTGATGAGGCCGAGGCCCGACAGGATCACGTAAACCGGGATGGCGGTGACCTGGTAGGGCACCATCATGGCGCCGAGCACCAGCCACAGGCTCGCCGAACGGCCGGCGAAATGCAGCCGCGACAGGGCATAGGCCGCCGGCACGCAGACGACGAGCTGGCCGAGGAAGATGGTGACGACGACGACGATGCCGTTGAGGTAGTAGCGCAGCACCGGCACGTCGCGGAAAACGCGCAGGTAGTTTTCGAGCGTCGGGTGCGACAGAGCCAGCATGCCACCGGAGAAGATATCGTCCGGCGCCGTGAGCGAGGTGCGCAGCATCAGCCAGAACGGCAGGAGCATGAAGACGGCGCCCAGCGCGAGCGCGCCGTGCAGCGCGAGCTGGCCGGCGGCGGGACGGCGGCTGGAGGCGTTCCGCATCATCGTGATCCCGCTCTCTCGAGCCTTGCCGTCATGCGGCGCTGGATGGCCGTGGCGACGAGCGCCAGCGCCAGGAGGACGAGCGCGACAACCGCGCCGCCGCCGATGTCGAAGAAGTAGATGCCCCGCTGCCACATGAGATAGGCGAGCGTTTCGGTCCGCTGCGACGGGCCGCCGGCCGTCATGGTGGCGATCGTGTCGAACACCCGCAGCGCGCCGATGCTGGAGATGATGCCGGCGAAGACGGTCGTCGGCCCGAGCGACGGCCAGGTGACGTGCCAGAAGCGGCTCCAGGCGCCGGCGCCGTCGACACGGGCGGCTTCGAGCACGTGCTTCGGCACGCTGGCGAGGCCCGCGAGATAGAGGATGGCGACGAAGCCGATCTGCTGCCAGTTGCCGACGATCGCCACCGCCGGCAGCGCCAAGGCCGGGCTGTTCAGCCAGTCGGAAAGCCCGGTCCAGCGCTCGAGCGCCAGATCGACGACGCCCTTGTTGGCGAGGAACATCCAGCGCCAGACGATCGACATGGCGACCAGCGTGGCGGCGACCGGCAGGAAGTAGACGGCGCGCCAGAAGCCGGCGCCACGCTTCAGCGCATGGATGGCAAGCGCTGCCAGGAGGCCGAACACCATCGAAGGCGGCACGGTGAGAAGGATATAGAGGAAGGTGACCTTGAGGCTGTTGAGAAGCTCGCCGTGGCTGATCGCCTTGCGGAAGTTCGCGAGGCCGATGAAGCGGTAGGTCCCGGCCAGAATGTCAATGTTGAAGAAGGAAAACACCAGGATCAGCGCCGACGGCAGCAGGGTGAAGACCGCGAGGAAGAGCATCAGCGGGCCGACCAGCGCGTAAGGCGCCGCGCGATGGCCGATGGACGGACGCGCAAATGGCGGCAGAGGCGTCAGCACCGCCTGCGCGCGAAGGGGATCGTCCACAACGACGTCGCTCATAGGCGATACTCGCGCTCGCGGACTGCCAGATGGATCCGGCCGCCGAAGACGGCGCGCGCCTCGGCAAGGGCGCTGTCGCCGTCGGCGGGCGAGCCGAGATGACAGAGGACGAGCGCGTCGACGTCCGCGGCCTCGGCCAGCCGCGCTGCCTCTGCCGGCGTCATATGGGCGCCGCCGGGCGCGCTCGGGCCCGAGAGATGCGCATCGGCCAGAAGGAGCCGGGAGTCGGCGGCGAGATCGGCAAGCTCCGGCCTCCAGCGCGTGTCGCCGGTATAGGCGATCGCGCCGCCGTCGAAATCGAAGCGGAAGGCGGCCGTCGGGATCGCGTGGTCGGCCGCCGCGGTCGATACCGTCAGCCCCTCCCCCTCGCGCCAGCCGTCGCCGGGGCGGAATTCCTGGACGTCGAAGACCGTGAAAAACCAGTCTTCGCCGTTCATGCCGCGTTCCCGGAGCAACGCGTAGCCCGCGCCGCGCTCGGCCGGGCCGAACCGCCAGTGGCGATGGCCGAACAAATCGGAAAAACGTTCGAGGAAGGCGCGTCCACCCTCGGGGACGCGCAGCGGCATCGGCACGTCGCGCCCCGCCGTCGCCCATTCCGTCATCAGCGCATAGGCGAGCGGCATGAGGTCGAGCACGTGATCGGGATGCATGTGCGAGATCAGCACCGCGTCGAGCGCGCAGGTCTCCTGTTCGGCGAACAAGGCGGTGGCGACGCCGGGGCCGCAATCGATCAGGATATCGCGTCCGCCGGCCCGCAGCCGGTAACCCGAACAGGGCAGGCCGAGCACGGGAAACCCGCCCGACGAGCCGAGAATGGACAAGCGATTGGACATGGCGCCCTCGATGTTTCACGAGGGAGCTTATATTGCCGTTTCTTATAATGAACGTGACGGGTTCATTATATTGCTGATAGAACTATAGATATGATCTATAGAAACGACAACCTGGACGGGATCCGAGATGGCCAATGCGACTTTTAGCTTGTCGGCCATGCGGAAGATGCGGCGACTGACGCTGCGGCACTTCCTCTATCTGCAGGAACTGCATCGGCACGGCAGCTTCAGCCGCGCCGCCACCGCGCTCGCCATCAGCCAGCCGACGCTGAGCCAGCAGATCGCGCAGATGGAGGAAATTCTCGGCGTGGAGCTCGTCGAGCGCGGTCCGCGACTGCTGAAGCTGACGGACGACGGCAGGCTGATGCTGGAGCGCAGCCGCAAGATACTGACCCTGCTCGGCGACACGATCGACATGCTGTCGGGCGAGCGGCAGACGGCGACGCTGCGCGTCGGCATTCCCGGCTACATGTCCTATCCGATCGTCAGCGACATCCTACGTGCCTTTCGCGAGAGCAATTCGGGCGTCGTCACCTATCTGGCCGAATTGCCGGCGGAGGAAATGAGCCTGATGCTGAACGAAGGCGAGATCGACATCGGCTTCCTGTCGCTGCCGACGCCGACGCGGCTCGACGAAACGATGGCCTCGCAGACGATATGGGAAGCGCCGCTGCTGGTGTGCCTGCAGAAGCAGGACGCGCTGGCCGCGCGCCCCTATCTGACAGCGGACGATCTCCGCCAGCTCGATTTCGTGCTGATCCCGCGCGAGTATCATCGCTCGCATTATGATAACCAGCTGGCATCGCTGAAGGCGTTCGGGTTTGATCCCCGCCTGGTGCGCACCGATGTCAGCACGGTTCAGTCGCAGATGGGATTGACGTCGGCCGGCCTCGGCGCCTGCCTGCTGTCGGAAAACACGGTTCCCATTCCCGACGACCTCGTCCTGAAACCGACGAAACCCGAGCTCTGCACGCACGCGCTCGCGCTCTTCTGGTCGCCGGAAAACCGGAATCCCTATCTGCGCAATTTCCAGCGCGTCGCCGCGGAATGCGCGCGGTCACGATAGAGTTCAGCTCGCAGCCAAGCTGCGATCTCACTAGGCGGCTTCGGCCGCATTATACTGTTTTTGTTTGGGAAAATGGCGCGCCCGAAGAGATTCGAACTCCTGACCCCCAGATTCGTAGTCTCTTCCTCTCTGCTCTCGCT
Source organism: Kaistia sp. 32K (assembly GCF_016629525.1). Taxonomy (GTDB): domain Bacteria; phylum Pseudomonadota; class Alphaproteobacteria; order Rhizobiales; family Kaistiaceae; genus Kaistia. Next base: position 5,302,319 of record NZ_AP024269.1, on the reverse strand, counting down.
TTTTACCCGTTGATCATTTATGATAATGCTTACAACGGGTTAGCCAAAAGACAGGCACCGTTTGTTCCTCCAAAATCACAGGCGACCATTGGTTCTTGCGCCCTAACTGCGCCCGAAATCATGGCCGCGACCAGAGTACCAGACTGGCCTTACCAGCCCGGGCTCAAGGACAAAAAGGTGATGTAGATGGCCAAACTGACGAAGACCTTTGTAGATGGACTGAAGGCCCCGGAAGCCGGCGACGCATGGCACTGGGATAGCGAGGTGGAAGGCTTCGGCGTTCGCGTGCAGGCCTCTGGCCGCAAGAGCTACGTGGTGCGCTACCGCGTGAAGAGCGCCACCAAGACCCAGCGCAAGATGACCCTCGCCCGCTGCAGCGACATGCCGCCGGACAAGGCGCGCGAGCTGGCCAGGAAGGTGTTCGCCCAGGTGGCGGAAGGCCTAGACCCGGCAGCGGAGCTGAAGCCGACAAAGGCCGAGGTGAACCAGGCAACCGTCGAGCGCATGTTCCAGGGGTACGTGAACCAGCTGAAGGCTGCGGGCCAGGCGAGCGCCGTAGAGGTCGAGCGGATGCTGCTCAAGTCCAAGCGAGTGCCGTCGGCAGCCGACGCCATCGGCCGCAACATCCCCGCATGCGAAGTCATGCCGATCGACGTGGTGAACTACGTTGCGGCGTTCTACCAGCGCGGGAAGCGTGGTGCCGCGGACAAGGCGCGTTCCTATATCGCCTCGGCCTACGCCTGGGCTATCACGTCGGCCAACGACTACACCGTCCCAGTCGATCAGCGCATCGACTGGGGTATCACCCGGAACCCGGCGGCTGACGTGGCGAAGGATCAGGGGGCAATCCAGACCCGCGACCGTAACCTGACCGCCTCCGAGATCCGCGCCCTGTGGAAGGCCACTCTGGACGACGACGGCGGCTTCTCGCTCGAGGTTGGGGCGTGCGTGCGGATGCTGCTCGGCTGCGGCCAGCGCGTGCAGGAGACGCTGCGCATCGAGGGCGCCGAGATCGACCTGGCCGCGCAAGTGTGGAAGATGCCCAAGGAGAAGACCAAGGGCAAGAAGCACCCCCACACCATCCCGTTGCCGGCCGTGGTGATCCCGACCCTGCGCATGCTGATCGAGAAGCACGGCGCCGGGCCGCTGTTCCCCGGCCGGACAGGAAGTGGCGACGAGCTGATCTGCCACCGCAGCATCAACCAGGCGATTGGCCGATGGCTCGACCGCCTGGACGTGAATCTGACCCACTTCCAGACCCGCGACATCCGCCGGACGTGGAAGTCGCGCAGCCACGATGCTGGTGTCGACCGCTTCACCCGCGATCTGATCCAGCAGCACGCGAAGAACGACACCGGGTCGAAGAACTACGACCGCGCGGACTACCTGCCGCAGATGCGCGAGGCCATGACGAAGTGGTCTGCGTGGATGGGCATTGTGCTTTCCGGCGGCCAGCCTCCGGCGCACGGTGAGCCACTGATCAAGGTGGCGTGACGCCACAATAACCAACAGGCGCCGGATCAACCGGCGCCATTTTTATGCCCAAGGGGGAGAGATGTCAGCAGAAGATCAAGCGCAGCAGGTTGAGTTGCGTGAGTGGGAACGGAACAATGCCAGCCGCCCGGCACCGGTGAAGTATAAGCCAGGCGATCACGGCTATGGCCCGGCGCATTGCGTGAGCTGTGACGACGACATGCACCCGGCCCGGCGCGAGCATGGGTTTGACCTCTGCGTGCCGTGCAAGACCATCGCAGAGCAGGCCGGCAACCAGTACGCGCGCTAGGGCTTCGCCGCCGGCACCACCAGGCAGCCGGCGGCAGCAGCCTCCCACGCATGGCCGTATTGCTCGGCCTTCTCGAAGTCGTCGGCCAAGATCAGCGCCGCAGCCTTGTCGCCAGGCCAGTCACCCTTGCCGTATCGGTACGCGGGCCTGGATGGCTCTTCCTCGACGCAGGCGACCTTCACCGGCACCCGCACGGTCGTGACCTTCTCGACATACTCCACGCGCCCAGCGCAGCCTGCCAGCAGCAGCGCGGCTATCAGAAGCGTCAGCCTCATTGGCGCAGCTCCCAGTATGCCTTCAGCACCTGCTCAGCGGTGTCGGCCATGAAGCGCTCGAGCTTGTCCATCCTCGACTTGCTGAAGCCGGCCAGGTCTGCCGCGTGCTGCTGTGCCTTGGCCTTGGCCTCGTTGGCCGCCAGCGTCTGCGCCTCGGCCACGGCCACAGCCTTGTTCTGATCGGCGATGGCCAGCAGCAGCTCGGCCTTCTCGTCCTTGAGCTTCTGGATGGTTTCGGCGCGCTGCTCGAGCACCTTGCCGTGGTCGGCCTCGGCCTTCCACGTTGCGGCGAGAGCGCCACCGCCAGCGGCGATAGCGCACAGGGCCAGGACGGCCAGTATCCGGGTCATTTCAGCACCTGCAGGAGCATCCAGTGCACCGCGATGAAAGCCCCGATCCCTACCAGCACGCAGAAGCATGGCAGGCACAGCTTGCGGCTCACCGCGGCGATCATTTTGCGATCACATTGTTGAGCACGGCGGACAGAACGGCAGTCAATGCGCCGCCCGCGAGGCCGTATACGATCAGTTTGACGGGTGCGAATTCTGACTTGGTCACGAAGGCCTCCACGGTGCGCTGCAGGCCGGAAATCTGCTCCTGCATACGCACGACGTTTTGACTTGTGACCGTCACTTCGCGTTCGAGTTCCCTGAACTCCTTGCGATCCAGCTCACTCACAAATTGAGCCCCTTTTCACACAGTTCCCGCCGAGCAGCCGCGCGCGTCACGAGGCCTGGCAGGCTCTTGTACGACCAGGCCTTGGTGACCGGGTTGTACTTGTCCTTGACGTAGATCCACTGCGGCTGGCCGTTCGGCTTCTCGTTGAAGCGCACGCAGGCGACTCGGTAGTTGCCGGCCTTGAACGCCTGATCCATCGAAGTGCCGCAGAAGGAACCCATGTGGTAGTTCTGGTCGATGGCGGCCGCGAGGAAGTAGGGATAGCCAATGGTCTTGAGGTGGGGCGCACAGCGCAGCACCGGCTCGGCGTGCCTGATCAGTCCCAGCTCCAGGGACTCCTTGCACTCCTCCAGGCTGTAGCGCTTGCCGACCGTGACGTTGTAGGTGTCGCCGGCGCACTTCGTCGGGATGCCGATAGGGTCGAGATACCCGCGCAGCACCATGCCCTCGAAGCGCTCGGTGAAGCCGACCTGCGAGCCCACACCCAGGAGAATTGCGGTAGCGCCGGCGCCGATGGTGGCGGCCAGCGTCTTCTGACCGGTCTTACCCATTGGCGGTCACCGACGGCTGGGCGATGATGCGAGCGCCGGCAGCGCCGAGCGAAATCAGCATGGCCGCGCCAGCGATCCAGGCCGGCTTGCCGGTGGCCCAGTAGCTGAAGCCGACCTCAACGGCCGAAGCCAGGGCAGCCAGGATCGAGAGCTGCACGCTCCAGAGCTTCGGAAACTTGCGCTTCCAGTCGTCAATTAACCGCATGATGAAAATGCCTCTTGCCAATGGAGGCATTTTGCTGTCACGACCGCTCCAGCTCATCGACCCTGGCGGCCAGAGCCTTGACCGCCTCGACCAGCAGGCCGGCCAGGTTGCCGTAGGCCACGGCCAGGTACTCGCCCTGCGCAACCACGGCCTCCGGCAGCACCTTCTGCAGCTCCTGGGCAATGAGCCCCGTCCTGCGCTCCTCGGTAGCGATGTCGGTGTAGGTCACACCACGCAGCTGCATGACCTTCTCTATCGCGCCCGTGATCTGCTCGACATCCTGCTTCAAGCGGGCGTCGGAGAACGCCGACACGTTGCCGGCCGAGTTGATCGCGCCACCGGCGTTGATGTTCTTCGCCACACCCAAGCCACCGGCCAGGCGCAGTGCGCCAGTGGTTGGCGTGGTGGATTCAGTGGCGCCGGTGACTGCGCCGCCCGCCGCGTCGAGCTTGCTGTCGATACCGGACTGAAGGTCATTGAGCGCCTGTTGCAGGCCGGTGATCTTGGCGATGGCCAGGTTGGGGATGCGAGCCGCGTCGAAGACACCGGACTGGATGGCCGAGGCATCGAATACCTCGGAGTTGGCGATGCGATCCCAGCTGCCGCCGTTCGACACAATCCAGTCGCCAGCCACCCACTTCGACTGGCCGCTGATGCTCGTGGCGCCGCCGACGCTGACGAGGAAATACCAGCCCCTGTTGGCAGCGGCCGCGGCCGGAATTGCCGGCGTGTTGGTCGCCGCGTTCCACGTGCCCTGGTACTTGACGCTGCCGACCAGCGCCTCGGGCATGTAGGTCATCGGCACACGCCCCTGAACCAGCGGCGCCACGCCGTCCGGCGCACCCTTCTGGTTGGCCGGCAGCGCAGCGTCTGCGACGTCGCTGGCCATTTTCAGGTAGGTGTCGATAGAGTTGAAGGCCTCCCTCAGACGACCGACGTCGTCTGAGAGGTTGTTCTCCTCGTTCGGCAGCGGAAGGTCGAGCTCCGCTGTGCGATCATCGATCATCGGTCACGCTCGCACGCAGATTGCGGAGGATCGGCCGCGCAGCGTTGGTGCCGTTGAGCACCAGCTTGATGCGGCAGTTGGCCTTGTTGAAGCGCAGCATGCGGTAGGTGAACTCGTAGACGCCGTCGCCTACCGGAACCGCCGGGCCGAGCTGACTGACCGCTTGCCAGGTGTCGCCAGGGCCGGTGCCGGACACGAAGACGTTCACCGTGGCGCCGCTGGGCAGGTGCGCATCGAAGATGATCGTAACGGCGCTGCTGGCCGCGTCCGCAGGGAATGCCCGCGACACGTAGTCCGCAGTGGTCTGGACGGTACCAAGTGCCAGCACGGTGCCGGGGAAGATCGTGGTCGACACGTTCTGGTCAGCCGTCAGCCGGGCCTTGATCCCGATCTGGCCGGTCACCGCCGGGATGAAGGTCACCTTCTGGCTGTCGCCGGTGGTGATGACCTGGCCGTCCGGCAGCTCCAGGCTGATGCTGAACGAAGTGGCACTGGTCGGCGTGTCCGGCGCGGACAGCACCAGCGCGTCGGTGTGACCGGACGCGGTGATAGTACCGAGGTCGACGACGCGCTGGGTCTGCGTGTACTTCGCAGCGAGCAGGCGGAACGCTATGTCCCGATCTTGATGCGCAGTCCACGTGCTGTTGTTCGAGCTCGAGAACATCACGCCGACGTTGGCCGGCTGGCCAGTCACCCAGGACTGACTGCTCAGCGACCACTTGCCCAGCTCTGCGATGCCGACAGCCGCGACGGCGTCGTCGCACATGACCACGATGCAGTATTCAACGCTCGGCACCAAGGTGACCGGCGTGGGGAACAGCCAACGGTTCCAGGCGCCCGCGTTGATCGCACCAGGCTCCAACGATGCCTCGGCAATGATGGTCTGGGCCGGGTAGCCGTTCGAGGTATCACGGATGTGCACGACGATCGGCGTGGTGCCCTTGGACTCGACATAGAGGTCGATACCGGCGATCTGCCGCATCGAGTCGATGTAGAAGGTCTGCGCGATAGGGTCGTAGTAGCGCGTGGTCGTGTTGATCACGCGCTGCATCACGTTCTCGACGGCAGTGCCCTGGCCGAAGAACGAGGCGCTGCCGTGCGATCCGCCAGAGCCCTTGAACTCGACGCGCTTCGAGCCGGACGATACGTTCGGCGGGATGCGGAATTTTCCGGTTACAACGCCTTGCTGGTTTGCAGTGAGAGCCATGGGCGTTCCTTAATTGCTGACAGGAGTGACCGAGACGCCGTCGAAGGTGACGGTCGTCAGGGTCTCCCCCGGGCCGAAGCCGGTGAGTTTGAAGCCCACGTCGATCTGGCGCAGGTACTGGATCTCGCGCTGGGTCGAGGACACCAGGTCGGTATTTTCGGTGGTGACGACGTAGGACGGGTGGCCGCCCTTCGGCACCCAGGCATGGAAGCTGGGGTCGTAGGCCACGAACTTGTTCGTGACATCGCTGAGGAACTTCGTGGTCGTCTCAGTCCAGCGATCGACCGACGGCATGAGCGTCACAGGCGCGGCGGGCACGTCGAATGCCATGTACGGGTTGATCTTCATCGACCCGGTGCGTTCTTCTTGCACGATCAGCGGCTCGATCTCGTAGGCGCACTTCTGCGGCGAAGCGATGTCCGTGCTGACCTCGACGACACTCGGCAGGATCGGGAGGGTCAGGATGCCGTTGGTCACGGCGCCGGTCTGCTCGATGCCGGCGTCACGCTGACCATCGTTGAGGAACGGGTCGACGAACACGCCTTTCTTCGACGCCGAGTCGCGCGTGTTGGCGTCGGAGATCAGCAGCTGCTGCGCGATCAGGTCGGTGAGGTTGTCCATCCGGGTGAACATCGTCTCGATGGAGCGCATCGAGACAGTGCGCACGCCGTCGTTCATCACCAGGGTGGTGTCGTCCCAGTTCTGCGCGACCTGCGCCAGGGCGATCATGGTGGACGGCACGGACGGCCGGACAGGGTTGTAGTCGGTCGAGACGCCCTGAATCCACACGAACTGGCCGCTGTCGTCGATGCACAGGCGGTCGATTCGGGGAAGCATCGCTTCGTAGGTCGTCAGGATCAGGCTGCCGACCACGGCGCCTGCCACGTCGAAACCGCGCGTGGTGAGGTTCTGCGGCTCGGCAGAGTCGATGTGGCGGAAAGTGGCTTGATAAGTCGAGCCAGGCGCCGGCTCGTTGCCGGAAAGCGACCAGTCAACGGTCTGGCCGGTGAGCTGATAGTCAACGCCCTTCACGAACTCGGTGGTGCCCTGCCAGATGCGCTCGATAGAGACGACGGAGGTCTCCGGCAGCGGATCAGCGCCACCAGCGAAGCTCGCGTGCGTCAGCGTGGCAGTGGTCTCTTTCGTGATCCGCACGCCATTGACCCGGCGAGCTGGCGCCCGGGCAAACGTGACGTGCTGCAGGGTGGCCGACGTCGAGATCGTCGGCTCGCTGTCGATCGGGCGGACTACAGGCTGCGCCGTGTATACCAGGCGGCGCGAGTTGGCGAGATTGACGCCGAAGCCGTTGACCCGGGCACGGCCCTCGTCGACGGTGTAGACCTGATTCTCGCCCTCGTCGGCCAGGCGCCGGACAAGCATGCCCTCGACGACGTAGTTCGACCCGGTGCTGTCGACGTCATAGCGGGCGATGGCCTGGCTGACAGCGTCCAGCACGGGCGGCGCTTCTTTCGCGCGCAGCTGTCCGTCATCGACGTAGTAGATCGGGTAGAACTCGGTGTCAGAGCGCTCACCCTGAAGGCCCCAAATCGGGGTGACCTTCAGGCGGGCAGCACCTGGCTCGCCGTAGGCGCGCACGTCGATGGCCGGCTCTTTCAGGTCAGGGTCTTCAAGCTCGGTGATGATCGATTCGAGCAGATAGATCCCGATGACGACGGTGCCAGTCATCGGGATCGTGAAGTTTGCCGGCGGCACGCCGCGCACCTGGCCGTCGATATAGATCGCACCGGACTCGGCGATTGTGGCGCCCGTGGCGCTGTCGACCACGACGCGGGCATCACGAACGATGTCGCCGTCCTTGAACAGCGCGTCGCCCATCATCTTGTGGCGGTAGGCGGACTGCGACTGAATTTCGTTCAGTTCGGCGGATTGCAGTACCCGACCGGCGATGAACAGATGCTCTTGATACTGTTTTTCGGGGTCGAAGCGGTTGTAGTAGTGGTCAAGCTCGATGTCACCGGCCATGGGATTCCTCAGAACTCGATCACGTAGGTGAATTTCTGCTGGGTGTTCGACTGCCGGGTGAACTTGGGCACCCGCTCGACGACCATCATGCGGCCGACGTTTTCCACCTGATCCGGGGTCAAGTAGTTGGCACCTGGCGGGACGCCTGCAGCGGCGACGGTGCCGACGAAGACGCCGAGCTCGCGGATGTCCTGGCCCACGGCGTGGTTGTAGCCGAAGTTGAAATTCAGCAGCAGATACTTCGTCGGCGTAGCACTGACGTTGAAGTTGCCTTCCGGCAGCTCGATGGAGCCGTTCTGTGCCGGGACGGCGAACTGGATGGACGAAGCCTTGAGGCGCCCGACTTCGGCAACCAGGTCTGTCTCGCTCGGCGTCGGCGGAACGGGGGTGGTGTCCCAGGCGACGTTGCCGTTACCCCACGCCATGTGCAGGGGCTGCTCGGAGATGTGGACGGCGACGGCGACGCGCCCCGACTCGGTAAGAATGGCCATGTGATCCTCGAAGGATTGCTCGTTGTGGCCATTCTGGTGTCACGACGACTCAGGATGTCTCCGTATCCATCCGCACGCCCGCCCGGCGAGGAACCGGCGCGCCACGAGCGCCCCAGGTCTCGCGCGACCACGTCCGGTTCCGCGTCCAGCGGTTGAAGTTGACGGTGCCACCCGTCTCGGAGCCGATGCCGGCACTCTGCTGCTCTGGAGCGGCAGCGCTGATGAACCAGCCCATGAACTCTTCCATGGCGCCAAGCGATACTTCGCCTGCCACGCCGCCCAAGATGACCCAGGCCCACTCAGCGTCGATGCGAACGCCCCAGTTGCGGATCTGGTGCGTGTTGCCGAGCTGCATCCAGTCCAGGCGCGCTTCGTCGAGCGTGCGCACCAGTGCACCGAATCTGGCGAGCATGCCGAACGCGATAGTGCCGTCGACGCGGCCATCGACGAAATCGCTGATCTCGGACTGCGGCGGCAGGATGATGACGCCGGCGGCGCGGTTGCGGTCGATGACCTTGAGCACCTCCGTCCAGTCGATCAGCTCCTTGGCGACCGGCTGAATGTAGCCGTAGCGCCACCTGTCACTGTCAACCAGGCGGTCACTGCCGGACAGCACCGACTCGTCCAGCCTGAACATATTGCGCCAGGTCTCGAGGAGAACGATGCGCTTGCCGGTCAGGTCGAACACGGCCTGCTCTATCGCAATCTTGTTGACGCGCAGCCTGAACGCTTCTTCGGGAATTCGACGCTGGTAGTCACCGTCCTTCTCGCCGTCTTCCCTCGGCACGCTGTAGAGGTTGCCCCACAAGTCAAGCCACTCGCCCTCTGCGGTGGTGATGACCATCTGCTTCAGGGCCTCCCCGACCTGGCGCTTGGCCTCGACCAGCTCTGGTGCGAATGCCGAGTAGATCGCCCACAGCAGAGAGCGGAAGCCCATCAGCTGGTCGCCGTTGGATTGAGCCTGCGAGCCCGAGCCTGGAACCAGCACGCGAGCGGAGCGGCCGAACAGGTAGGTCGAGACACTGACGACTGTGAAACCATCGACCTTCAGGCGCAGGATCAATGAGCCGATGGTGTGGTCGGCCAGGCGGTATTTCCGGCTGATCGAAGGCGTAGATACCGCCAGAACGCCTTCGTCTACGACCCACGCCGCGCCATCCTGGTGCTGGAGTCGGAACGCAGGAACGGCGTCTGCGGACTTGTCGAATACCGCATTGTGCGGGTGGCGCAGAAGCTTCTGCAGCATGTTCATATCGGATAGATCGTCAGTGCGCCGGGCACCAGGGCCTCGAACTGCTCGCAGGTGATGTTCTGCGTCGAGGATAGCGCGAGCTCAGCCACGTTCGGCGTGCCGATCAGCAGGGCGCGCAGGTTGTCGATCAGCAGGGTGTCGCCCGGCTGGATGTTGCGGATGGCATTGCCGTAAGTGTCGGAAATCGTCTGCTGAACAGTAGTTGTCAGCGCATATCCCTGCCGCATGCGCACCCCGATGCCCATCGGGATCTCACGCTCAACCATAGCCAGCACGTCGATGCGTATGCCGCCGGCGCGGAAGCCGGCCACCATTGGCGTGCCGGTCTCAGGATCGTATTGCCCATCGATCAGCTGCTGCCCGTTGGCCAGCAGCTCCGCAGACGGGATGCCGATGGACGAGTACAGGTAGATGCGGACGTAGCCAGCAATCTCGCTGATGCCTGAGCGGGTCACGTACTCGTAGATGTTGCCGTTCTCGTCCCGGGCCGTTGCCTGTTTTGCGGCGTACAGGCACGCGATGACCGTGCCGCGGCTCAGCGATGCGATGAAGTCGGCGAAGCGAGCCGCGCGCTCGTCGTCGGTCTCTGCGTCCGTGCCATTGGTGATCGCCTGGTTGCCGATGGTGTAGCCAGCGCCGAAGAATGCCGAGCTGGTGATCAGCCCGGCGGCGATGTTGTAGTCGGTGCCGGCGGCGGCAGCGATCACCGGGATGACGACCATCGGTTCGCCGGCGCGCCAGGTGATTGCGACGGAGCTCAGGTACTCGCGCCCATCTGCAGATGTGAAGCTAGTCCCCTCCGGCACCAGCATATCGGCGGTAGGTGGCGGGGTCGTCGAAACGCTCACGAAGCCATGCGCGTATGCCGCCGGCAGCTTGCCGAACCCGAAGCTCTGGAAGGTGGCCACGGGGATGGCTTCCCGCAAGCCGAGGAACATCTGCAGATACAGCTCCTCCATCTCCACCGCTGGGCCTTCCACGACAGTGCGCGCCACGGAGCCAGGCTGGTAGTCGGTGATTTTGGAGGTCGTGCCGCGCATGTGGTTGATGACGCTAGCGACGATGGACGCAAAGTCCTTGATCTGGAAAGCCACTATGAAAAAGCCCGCATCAGGTGATGCGGGCAGTATGGGGTCACGACAACGTATCAGATCGTATAATGACCGGAGAGGTACAACTGCTTACCAGACAGTTGGGCGTTCGTGATTGCTGCCAGCGTCTGCCTGTTCATGACTGATACGCTGCTTGAGTTTGGGCTGCCATGCCATATCGCCAGGTCAAGAGATGCGTTCGTTGCATCGACAGTTCCGCCTGTTCGGCCAACGAAACCACCTGAAGCAGCGAGAGGCAGACCAGCCAAGGATGCCTGCCTCGTATCGGACGTGGTTGGGTACACAACGTAGGCTTGCCAGAAAATATTGCGGCCTATCCGGGTATACCGCCCAGCCACGTTGGCCAGCTCAAGGTTGGCGCCACTTCCATCAGTGAAGGTAAAGGCTCCATCTGCAGCGCCCCACTGAGCAAAGCCCCAATACTCAGGGCACTTCCCTCCCGAGCTCTCGTTGCTGTGAACGACTACGCCAGCGCGCTGGGTGTTAGTGGGCAGCATTCCGCTGACACTCAAGTAGTTCCCGCATACGACGCCTGACTCGCCATCGCCATTCAGGTGGACGAATGAGGTGCCAGCGTACCCAACATGATTGCCTGCGACCATGAAGCCTCGAACCTTTCCGCCACTTCCGCCCAATACAATCGGTCGGCTGGAGCCACTGTTAGAGGTGAAGAAGCAGCCGGTGACTGATAGGCCGGTGACGGAGCGCCCTGAGTTCGGATTGATTACGAAATCGTTACCATTACTAGCTTCCGTGCGACACCCGACAATCGAAAGCCCGAACACGTCGCCGTAGACCGCCAAACTTGCAGAAACGCATTGCTCGAAGTTGCTGTTAGTGAACGTCAGATTGTTGACCGCACTATTAGAGATAACGGTGAGGCCGGCGTCTCCTGAGAATGTGCAGTTATTGAATGTTATGTGCCCGCCACCATTGTAGCCATCCAGCCGGACGGTGTTTCCCTTGATCGCGTATCCTGTAAACCTGTCGAAGAAGTTAGAGTAGGTGCGAGTGCCTGACAGAGTAAGCCCGTGGTTTAGGCTTCGCGCCACAACATCACTAACAGTCAAATAAGAGACGTTGTGCGCCCGGATGCCGCTTGGCAGATTGTTGTTGCTTCTGAGAGTGAGGCCGCTTATCTCCAAATGCTCGACAACATCCTCTGCAGCAACGTTGCAGTCGATGAGGTAACTTCCGGCCGCCATGCCGACGCCCAAAATCGTAGTAGAGTTCGGCCCCTCCCCTCTGATCTTGATCGGGCCATTAATCAACAGCGGCGCAGTAATGCGGAAGTACATGCCTGGCCGTCTTGGAGGAAAATAAAGGACACCATTGGGCTTCGACCGAACGTAGTTAATGGCAGCCTGAATTGCCAAGGTATCATCAGTCGTACCGTTGCCAGTCGCACCGAAGTCCAAAACGCTAACTATGTCTCTGGCCTTAGAGTTTATGTTTCTTGCCACCGCTCCAGTCGCGCCAAATTGACTAAAGGCAATGAGATGGCCGCCACCATCTTCGCTTGAGCTGTCAGCCAAATCATCGCGAAGTTTCTGTACGGCCTGACCACCGCCAGCCCTGATAGCCGCTCCAACGCTGCCATCTTGGTAATCAAGCTTTTGATCATACGGCACCGCACCGGCGCCTTTGCTGGCGTCGCCAGCAGCCAGGATGCGATCCGCCTTCGCGCCCGCAGTTTGAGCGGCCTCACCGGCAGCATCGGCCTTCTTCCCTGCCTCTTGCGCTGCAGACACTGCCTGGTTCGCCGACTGACTGGAGGCCTGAGCGGAGGCGCGAGCCTGTTGGGCCGACTCGGCAGCGGTGCTGGCTTGCGCGCCAGCCTGACCAGCAGCGCTGCCAGCAGCAATAGCCTCCTGCTCAGCACGCTCGGCAGACGCGGCCGCTGCATTGACCTGATTGGCCGCCACGTTGGCGCTGGCCGCAGCGCTCTCGGCGCTTACGCGCGAGGCCTCGGCCGACTTAGCGGCAGCGTCCGTTACCGACTCGACGCGCTCACCGATCTGCCGGAAAAGCTCGGCAACGGTCGGAACCGGGCCGGACTCGGTCGGCACGGTCTCATGCTCAGGCCCGTGTACGATTTCATTCAGTGTGCTGGTATCGGACTCCAGTCGAACAAGGGAGTCCTCGATACGCTCGTTGGGTGTACTCATGTAAACCTGATCCTCGGGGGCAGTGTGTAGTGAACAAATTGGTGGAGCAGGTCGACGTACAGTCCGAACTCCTCTTCTGGTGTCGGGTCTTCCGCTGATAGCTCTGGCGTATCACTGCCGATGTCGATGGCATCGCCAGCGATAGTCTCTGCTGTCGCGGTGATCCTGAGCTGGTCGCCAGTCACCACTGCTTCTGAGCGTCGCACGGTGTTGACGCGGTAGTCCGCTGCTAGGGTGGCCCGGACGTACTCAGAGCCGAGCGTGGCAGCCAGCGGGCCGTTGGTGGTGCCCTGCAGGCGCCAGACCAGGCAGCCGTAATCGGCGTGACGCCGTTGCTGACCACGCGGGGTGATGATGGCGTGGCGCAGCTGCTGTCGCAGGTTGTCGCGGCCGGTCAGAACGGCGAAGTCGCCGCCGGCGTCGGCAGCTAGGCGCCGGCCCCACATGCCGCAGTCGCGCCCGAAAGTCTGGTCGACGCTGTCGTCATCGCCGAGGAATCGCCCGGCCGGCGCCGGAACGCGGATGTAGGAGCCGTTGAGTAGCACCCGCTCGCCGGCGGCAGCAGGATGGTCGGTGAGGTACGGCGGCAGCAGGTCGTTGAGCCAGACAAGCTCCGGCCAGCGGTTGGCATCGCCAAGCTCGCGGGTAGCAACGGCGCCCAGGTCGTCGCCGTGGTGCGTCTGCACCAGGCGGAATGGCGGTAGCGCGCGCTCGAACTCGCTCATTCGCTCACCGTGATGCCGTTGTTGATGTTCTCGAGGTGCCGACCGATCTCGGCGAACGGCACCGGCGCCAGGACGGGGTCGCCGCGGTTCAGGCTCGACACGCTGGACAGGGCCTGGCTGTTGAGATCCACCGGCAGCTTGTCTTCCTGCATCAGCGAGAAGGCGTTCATGTTGGCGTAGGCGCTGCCAGGGCGGCCGCCCGTGGTCGAGGAGCAGTTGGATGCGCCGTACAGGCCGTCATACTGCTGGTAGGTCTTGCGAGGCCGCAGGGAGTTGCGCAGGATGCACAGGGCCTCGTTGTATGCCGAGCCGACACGCGACAGGGCTGCGCGCAGATGCGCCGGCAGGCTGGCGATAGACGAGATGGTGCGGAACACGTTGATGCCGACTTGGGCCACGTCGCCAGCGATGCCAATCAGCCTGTTAGCGACGCCGCTGATGCCGTTGCGGACGGCGCCGACTGCGGTGCTGACGGCGCCGAGCACCGACGCCGAGACAGCGACGAAGGTCTTCACCGTAGCGGCAATGGGCGCCAGCGCCCGGTCAACGTAGCCGAGAGCCGAGCTCACCCAGCCCTCGACGTCGGAAGCGAAGCCCCACAGCGCGCCCAGGATGCCGTCAAGCGCGCCAAGGCCGGCCGGGATGTTGCCCAGGAATGGCAGCAAGCGCAGCGGGTTGTCGATGTCGGTCGAGATGGCCTGAAGCTGGATGTTGTACTGGAACAGCAGCGGCCGGGTGCGCGAGCGGCGCAACTGGAAGCCCATGGGCGCAACGTTCCAGCAGAAGTTGTCGAGCATGTCGACGAACAGCAGCTTGACGGCGGCAGGGTCGGTGCCGGTCTCGATGGCACGCTGCTTCGCTGCGTGATAGGCCGGCATGACCACGTTGTGCAGGGTGACGAAGTGCTCAGCGCCGTCCTCGCCGGACGCGCCGCCCTTCCGCCAGCCGGTATTGCCGCTGATCGTGCACGACGGCAGGCCGGCGCCGAAGTTGTCGGCCCAGCCCTGCGTGGTGCGCCCCAGCGTCTGGTGCACGGCGATGCGAGATGGTTCGTTGCGCTGCAGGTCTTCCGGCCGAACCTTCAGCGCAACGGGCGTGCCAAGGCTTCCGCCGTTGTTGAGCACGAATGCTATCGGGCGGACACCGGCACGCTGGTCAGTAGGCGGGGCTGTCTGCAACATGACCGCAGTATGCGGTCACGACATCGCTACTGCTGAGGCGGCCCGGATGTTCCGTTCCCAGGTTGCACGCGAATGTGCCCGTGCTGCTGCGCGCTCACGCCACCGGCGATCATGTCGCCATCGCTGGAGACCTCTCCAGTGAAATGCGCCTTCGGCGTATCGAACACGATCCCCTCGGAGGCCTTCACCCTGGCGCCAGCGCACTCGATGTCGAGATCCTGCTCCATCTTGAGCGTGACGACGCCGTCTGGCGTCATGGTCAGCACCACGGCGTTCCCGGCAAGGCCGATGCGCACATTGACCTTGCGCCCGGTATTACGGTCGGCCTCAGAGTTGCCATGGGCGTTCTGCCCATTGGTCGGCTCCACGTCGGCAGACTCGCCGATGCGAATGTAGGTGCCGCTCGGGTGCACCAGCTGGAAGTTGGCCTCGCCGTCGATAGACCACTGCATGTCGGATTGATGCCGTCCGATCAGGCGGCGTGGGTCTTTCGACAGAAACTGATTGATCTGCGGATAGATGAAGCCGGTGACCACGGGCTGCTTGTTGATGTAGCCGACCACGGCGATCTGGTCTTGCCCGGTTCGTTGCGAGATGTCCCACTTGTTCGCCTTCTCCGGCACGGCCGGCATGTCCACCACACCTGACCTGCTGCTTCCGCTCGGCGTCATGACCTGCACGCCGACGAGGCGATCACCGTTGTCCGCCATCACCAGGTCGACCGAATGGTCGCCTGGGTGGGTGGCCACTACCACCCCAAGCCGCATGCTCATTGAAACTCCCGAATGACATCTTCAACTGTTCGGCGCCTGGTCTGCTCGGCAAGCCATGGTGAGTCCATGCCGCCCTCCATCGACGCCCGGTTCACGAAGCCTTCGCCGCGCTCGAACTGGATGCTGGCAGTATACCCCTGGTAGGTGACGTACTCGTCGGTGATCGACACGATGTAGGCCCTGGAGTCGATGACCCCGGTGCCGAACACCGCATAGTCACCGGCGCGCATGTGCCCACTGCCGTCCGGCCGCATCAGGCCGCCCTTGACCCTGGCCGATCCGCGCTCGAACACCACATTGTCCTTGTTCATCTCGAGCATCAGCCGGCGGCGACGATCGATCCACGCCTCGATCTCCCCGCTGCGGTGGTTCTGGGTCTTCTCGTCCTGGCCGCCCAGCATGTTCACGATCCCGTCGCCGCCCTGCTGCGTCTCGGCGTACATGGGGCGCACGCCGTAGTATTTGACGGCCGAGTTCGGGTACTCCTTCAGATTGACGGTGCCGTCGGCAGCCGGGATTGCCGACAGCTTGCGGTAGATGTCGTCCACCATGTCGAAGCGGCTGTTGTTCACCCAATAGAAGTTGGCCACGTTCGCATCCGACCTGGCCGCCGACAGGTTGGCGATGTACTGGTCGGGGATTGGCACGTAGACCGGGTTCGGCGCGTCGTCTTGGATTTTGCTGTCCTTCGCGCCGGCCGGCTTGGTCAGGTGCAGCGCCGGCACCGGCCGGTAGACCACGTGCACGCCGTCCTCGTGATCCTCGGTGTAGAGCTCATTCCAGACTCCGACGTCGCCGAAGAACTTCAGGATGTCGTAGATCGAGCCCTGCATGTTCTGATAGCTGTTGTTCACCACCCCGTGCTTGACCGAGACGGAGTCGCCGGTCATCAGCTCGCGCGGCATCGGCGAGTGCTTGGGCATGAACTTCGTGATGTGCGGGTTGATGACCTTCTGGATCATCTGCCGGACAAACTCGGGCGCGGACAGCACGTTCTTGGCCTCGACGCCGAACATCTCCCACAGGCCGAAGTTGGTCAGCAGGGACTGGCCCTCGGCATACGAAGCCAGGTAGATGACTTGGAAGGTCTGCCAGATTTTGCCGTAGTCCTGGCCGCTGATCACCACGGTGCGCACCGGCTTTCCGTCGCCGGCGATGCTCTGCAGGCGCTGAACCTCGGACACGAAGCCGCGCATCTTGATCGGCAGCTCTGCCGGCCTCGGGCCAACGCCACCCCACATGCGGATCTCGACGACGTCCATCGGCTCCACCAGGCCATAGATCGACTCGATGGCCTGGGTTGGCACGCACAGCGCCTGCTGGACGTCCACCATCACGGCGTTCTGCGGCCTGTCAGCGAAGGTGATGTTGAAGGCGCCGGCCGGCTCGCGCACGCTCTTGCTGGTCACCACGCTGGAGCCGTCGCCGAGATACGGCGTCAGGTCGATGTACTCGTCCTTGCCCTGGTAGCGCTCGGAGACTGGCGACTGGCCGTCGATAGTTGACCGGGTGATGGTCTTGTACAGCCGCACGCTGATCTGCGGCTGCGCGTCGAGAATTTGCGGCATCGCTACCCCTTAGCCCGTCGTGCCGAACGGGCTGGCTGGCCCCACTCGCGTGGCCAGCATCTGCGACGGGCCGACATACTGGCCCGCCAGGTTCTTGTGGATGACCTCGATGGGGTCGGCCTGGATGCGGAAGCTCTGGCTGTTCTGCGCCGCCGCGCCGCCGTCGGGCAGCGGCGTGCCCTGGCTCGAGTTGCGATCCATGATGCCCCGGATCGAAGGCACGTAGTTCCGTGTCTCGCTGTTGTTCCAGCGGCTGGTCGAAGGCCCCGCATTATAGCCGCGCAGGGCGTCGTCCCAGTTGCCGAACTGCTGGAACAGCTCGCGCATCAGCTCCTTCTGCATGAAGGCCGCGTCCTGCGGGTCGTAGGGGTCGAACGAGCGCCCGAACTTACGTTCCAGGCCGGCGCGCGTCCCGGGCATGAACTGAGCCAAGCCCTCAGCGCCCTTCGGCGACACTGCGTTCGTGTGGTACCGGCTCTCCTGCTCGATCTGCGCCCACAGCAGCCCCTCCGGCGCACCGATCTCGCGCTCATAGCCGGAGACCAAGGCGCGGAAGGCAGGGTCTTGCGAGAGCTGGCCAAGGCCTTTCGGCATCCTGCCGCCACCACCACCGCCGACCGGGGCACGGCTACGCGCGCCGCTGCCATTGGCGAACCTGCCGACCGGGCCGCCACCCATGTGCATGCTGGCGTTGGCCGGCATCAGGCGCCGGCTCTCGTCGTCGCGCATCGCCTTGATGCGCTCGCCCAGCATGTCGTTCTCTTCCGCCAGCAGGTCGGCCTGCTCGCCCTTGAGCCTGGCGATCTCCCTGTTCGCCTCTTCCTGAATGCGCCGGGAGTTCTCGGTGGTGCTGTAGTCGGCCGGGTCTTCGCTCAGGCGCGCATCGACGATGCGCTTGTCCTGCTCTCCGATCAGCGAGCCGTATTTCCCCTTGATGGCCTGGGCTCGGCCGCGCGAGTCCGCCCGCATGACCTCTTCCTGAATGTCGGCAGACGACTTCTCGCCGCGGCCGGCGATGTGCATGATGCCGTTACGCATCTCTTGGGTGAGCGGGATCAGCTTGTCAGCCACCGCTGTCTTGATGTTGTCGAGCGCGGCCTTGCTGTCGCGGATGTCCTTGCCCTGCGTCTGCTCCTGGTCGCGGCTCGCCACCAGGCGGGTCAGCAGCTCCTTCTGCGCACCCACGTCGTCGCCGCCCATGACCATGTCGAGCTGTCGCTGCTCGTCAGCAGACAGCGAGCCGGCACCGGTTCGGCTGCGCAGCGCCTGGGCCACCGACGTGCGGTCTGCGTCGGAACCGAACATCACCTTGGCCATCGAGGCGATGCCGGCGGCGTTCATGTCCGTCAGGCTGACGCCAGCGGCGCCCAGGCGGCGCTCCATCTCGCCGGTCTGGTTCGGGTCGATGGCCAGCATGGCCATGGCCTGGTTCATATTGATGCCGAGGTGGTTTGCCGTCGCGTGCGCGAGCATGCCCTGGTTGCCGCCGTACTGCCGGCGGATCTCGGACAGCGATGCGCCCAGCCAGGTGGTGTCACCGCCCGGGCCGCGCATACCGAAGCGGGAGGCCATGCTGCCGGCGCCGAAGGTGCTGTCCAGCGTGGCGAAGGCGCCGCCCTCGCGCCAGAGCTGCATCTGGAACGGGTCGAGCCCGTAGCGCGCGCCGATGGTGGCCGACATGAACTGGCTGGCCTCGCCCTTGGCGCCGCCGGCGGACAGCGAGGCATTCACGCGCGACAGCAGGCCTGCCGCGCCGGTCGGATCAAGGCCTGGGATGCCAGAGCCGGTAAGCGCCGAGAACAGCCCAGCGTAGCCGCCGACGTTGGCGCCCAGGCTGGCACGGGTCTGCTGGGTGGTATAGCCGGCGATAGCGTCCATCACCTCGTCGGCTTTGGCGAAGGCATTCGAGCGGGCAATCGTCTCGCCGATCAGCAACGCGAACTTGCGGCTGTCCTGCTCGTTGCTGGTCATCCGCATGCCGCGCGCCACGCCGAGCGCGCCAACGCCCTGGCTCGGGTCGAGGCCGAACGCGCGGGACAGGCCGACGCCGGTCTGCAGCTCGCCGGACAGCGTCTTGTACTGGTCTGCGGTCAGGTTGCCGAGCTTCGCGAACTGGCTGCCGAGCTGCGCCGCCTCGCTGAAGGTGACCTTGACGTTGTCGGCCGAGCTCTCCAGTACGGACTTCAGCGCGCCGAACGAGACGTTGACGTCGCCGAGCGTGCGCTTCAGGCGGTCGTAAGCGACGGCGTTGTCTTCGGCGACGCCCATTTTCTCAGTGGCCGCGCCGACAACCTTGCCGATGCCGAGCGCGCCAAGGCCGCCGAGCAGGCCCATCAGGCCGGCGCCGAACCCCATCGACATGCCGGTCGACAGCGAGCCCGCTGCGACACCCCCAGCCGGGCCGAGAGCGCGCAGGCCACCACCGACCCACTGGGTGCCGACACCAGGCTGGCGGCGCGTCGGCGGCTCAGGCGCCCTGCTCGGCGGCGTGCGCGACGATCCTCCCGGGCGCTGTGCCGGCGGCACCGGGCTGTGCGCTGCCTCGAACTCGCCCCCCATGAACACCAGCGCCTCGCGCATCCGGCGCATGCGGGTCTGTTCGTTGAGGTACATTTTCGACCAGTTGGCCTCGAACGGGTTCATGCCCGCCTGGCCACTGTTCGCCATCCGCTTGCCGAGCTCGCCCTGGACGCGCACCAGCTGCTGGGACTGCTTGACGAAGTAGTCGAGATCCTGCTTCGTCTTCAGCGTGATTGGCTCGAAGCGCTGCCCGCTCGCCTTGGCCACGGTCTGGCCCATGTTGGCGAACATCCGGTTCAGCTGCTCGATCTTCTTCTCGATGTCCGCGCTGTTGAAGTCGGCCTCGACCGGGATTTTCATTGCCATATCAGCGTATTGTCTCCCAGTGCCCGGCCTCCATCTTCGCCAACTCAGCATCCATATCGAAGTCTTCGTCTTCGATCTCTTCCAATGCTTTCGGGTCGTCGAGGAAAGTGTGAGCCCAGTAATCGGTGATCATTTCTTCCAGGGTCGCGTCAAGGAACCTGGGGTCTGTACTGGTCAGGTTGTACTTGCGCCTGAACCAGAACTCAGTTGTCTTCGCCCGCTCTTTGGCGTTCCGCTTGGCCACCTTGTGCATGTTTGCGTCGAAAGGAGTCCTCCTTGTCGCGCAGAGCGCCATGCACTTTTTTCAGCGTCTCGTAGGTGTCCCCGTCGAGCGGGTCGCTATCCATCACGTCTTCGACGGGGTGGCCATCGATGTCCCGCAGCCAGCCATCGGGCTCGGAGACGATCAGAACGCTCAGCGTGGACAGCCAGCCGCCGAGCATCAACAGCCATTCAGTCGGCTCCAGGCCGCCGATGTAGCGGGCGAACTCCTGCTGAATCTTGATCTCGTCGCGCATCGTGCGGCGCGCGAAAATGAACTGGCCGACGCCTTCGACGTCGACGGTGAAGTCGGTTTTTTGCGGTTCACGACGTGCCATGGTCATTCCTCATGATGAAAGAAAGCCGCCCGACCGATTGGTGGGGCGGCTGGTAGGTCATTGTGCTGTCACGCGCCCTGGCCAGTCACGTCCAGCGCGTAGAACTGGGCGGACTGCATGATGATCGCGTGCTTGTTGACCTCAAGGTCGCCGGATGCGTAGGAGCAGCCGATGTACTTGCGCAGCAGCTGGCCATCGTCCTTGGAGTAGACCTCCAGGTCGAATACCAGGCCCTGGAGCACAGCCTCGCCGTTCTCCATGACGATGCCGGCTTGGAGCATCGCACCGCGGTTGAGCAGCATGGCGCTCACGCTGAGGGAGTGCCGCGCCATGGTCGGCACGTACTCCTGAGCGTGGATGTCGCCAATGCCGCTGGCGGCCTCGGGGGAGTAGTCGTCGTTGGCGCGAACAGACTGCACAAGGCCAATCTGCTTGCCGTCGAAAACCACCGCGATCCGGTTGCCGGAGCGAGTTTGCAGGTTCTGTCTCATGGTTCAGGCGCTCCTTACGCGCTCGCGCTGCCGCTGTACGGCACGGCGTAGACGGTCACGAGGTTGTAGTTGTTGGGGATCACCGGCGAGCACTCGAACTCGACCCGGGTCACGTCGCCGGTGATCGAGGCACGGATGCCACGGAAGGCCTGGCTGTTCGCGTCGCCAGCCAGCACGCCAGGGCCTTCCGGCTCGGCACGGGCCAGCTCGCGCAGCACCGAGTCGGTGATGCTCACCGCGCGCGACGGGATCAGCTGGTTGCCCTTCTGGCCGCGCAGAACATCGACAGCCTGGCGCACCGCGCGCACGGTGAAGTCCAGGGCGAAGCCGCAGGACTGCTCGACGCGGTTGTAGTTGTCGTTCTGACGCCAGGTGCTGATCGACTTGACCACCTTGTAGCCTGCGTCGGTGTTCTCCACCGCCAGCACGCCGCCCAGGATCAGCTCGTCGGTCTCGGTCGGGTTGACCAGATCACGCTCCCAGCCGCGAACCTTGAGGGTCTTGTTGGTCAGCGGGGTGCCCGGGTTCACGCCGGAGAACGCACCAGCGATCAGCGCGGCGGTCATGTAGGCCGGGTACAGCACCAGCTTGCCGGTGGCGTCGTAGTCGTAGTGGCCGATGTGCACCAGGGACGTGCGGTCGCTGTTCAGCAGTTTGGCCGCGGCGATCGCGTCCTCGTTGCTGGTGTTCAGGCCGGTGCCGACCACGCTGCGGCGCTCCTTGCGCAGCTGGTTGGAGCAGAACGAGACGTGGGTGTCGTTCATGGCGTGGATGGCGGGGTCGCCGCTGATCGGGGTCACCCACTGCACGTCGACGCGCTGCAGGGCTTCGTAGGAAGCGGCCCAGTCGTCGAAGGTGGTCACGCCATCGCTGCCGCCGGCCAGGTAGGTGGTCGGCAGGTTGGCCGGCGGCGCACCAGCGCCAGGCTGGCGGGTGGCGCGCACCAGATCCTGATTGTTGCCGTTGAACCAGTCCACGACGGCCTGCAGGTCGGCACGCACGGTGAAGGCATCCAGCACGCTCTGGGCGGCGGCATGATCCAGCGCGTTCAGGGTCGGCACACTGTCGCTGCGGCCGGTCACGCTCGCGCGGAAGCCGGGCGTCGCATTGATGCGGTCGACCAGCGAGCCAACGGTCGGGAAGTCGGTAAGGCTGATCTTGGCGGCAACGGTGCCGGCAGGGGCGCTCAGCGTGACCTCGGCAGACGTGACGCTGACGGTCGCGGTCTCCTCGGTGCCGGTGTACTGCACAGAGAAGGCGCTGGCACCCACGTTGTCGGCAGTGAAGTAGCGATCACCCTGCTGCACGGTCAGGCGCTTGCCCTGCAGGGTGCCGGTCTCGATCTTGACGCGGATGTGGTTCTCGCCCAGGCCGTAGCCGATGGACTTCAGCTCCAGCGCGACCACGTCGCCTGCGTCGGAAATCGGCAGGTCGGCCTGCACAGCAGGGTTCACCCGCATCGCAACCACGGTCGACGGCGCGCCAAGCTCGGCGGACGGATCGAAGGCCTTGAGGACGGCGTCCAGAAGCTCACCACTGCGTAGAACGCGCTTGGCGGCATCCGGGCTGCTGAAGCGCAGCGGGGTTTTCGGCGCGCCGCCGGTGCTGCGACCGACGAAGGCTGCGACGTTGCCGATGCCGATGTTCTGATTGCGCATCGCATCGTCGTTGACGACGGACGCCGTTGTCGGGGTGACGAGCAGTTGCCCGTCGAAGAAAACAGACATGATGCCTCCTTACGCGGGCTTCTTGATGAAGGCGTCGAAGCGAGCCTGGTAGGCTGCCTCGGTGTCGTTCGCCTTGTCGGCCGCCCGTTCGGCATGCTCGAATGCGCCGATCAGCTCGACGCGCTTGACGCGGGTCGAGAGGCGCAGGCAGAACTCGTTGAGTGTGATGGTGCTTTGCGGCTCCGCGCCCGGACTCACGTCGGGCTTGTCCGCAGCGGCGGAAGATTTAGCCATTGTTGCTCCTGGTGGTGATGACGTCTCGAATGACCTCGTCCTCGCCATAGCGGCGACCGACGCGGACAGGTGCCTGGCACGAGAATGACCCCATGACCTGGTACATGTTGACGTTGAACTCGCCGTTGAGCGCGTCCACGTCTTGGAAGCTGATCTGCGGCAGGATCATGCCGCGCGACTCGAAGATCGGGAGGTTGGCGATGAAGGCCCGGCGCAGGGCCTTGCGCAGCTCGATGCGCTCGTCGCTGTTGAGCGACCAACCGACAATGGACAGCTGCACCTGGGCCAGGTAGCCCTCGGACTCGAACCAGTCGTCGCCGACCTCGTCGAACCAGTCGCCGGTGATGTCTTCACCGATTGCGCGCTCGGCCGGGCTCTCGTCATCCAGCGTGATGGTGACCAGCGGGAAGCGCAGATTCTGCTCGAGCGCGGGCGGTGCAGTGTAGACCTGCACGTATTCGTACTCGGCCATGATGTTCCCGCGCAGGCACTCGACCCGAAGCGCGTCTTCGATCCGGTCACGGACGAAGGACTGCACGTCGGTGCTGCTCTCCTCGAACAGCGCCGTCGGCGTGCCGCGCGCAGTGGCCCCTGCCTGCCAGGTGTCGTCATCCATCCGGTAGTAGGGCCGGAAGAATGCCATGACCTCGTTCTGCAGGTGCTGCGCAACCACGACGACGCGGTCGTCGCCCTGGTAGACGAGCGGAACCATGGAGCCGTCAGGCCAGACCATGTACTCCAGGCCGCGATCCTCGAACGGCTCGGCGCTGTCGATGTCCAGGCTGTCGAAGTCGTCCAGGCCCATCTGCAAGATGCGCCAATACCTCGCCCCGGCTGGCGGGTCGATGAAGAGGCGAATGGCGCTGCCGGCAGACAGCGGCTGGACGATTGAAATTGCCATGAGAGCATTGTGGCGTCACGACGCGGCGTGACGGCAGACTGGCCCTATGGCAAACCTCGACTTCAAGATCAGCTTCGACCTCGGCTCGAAGCTCGACGTCACCGCTATCGTCAACAAGCAGATTTTCCCGCTGCTGAACCAGGCCGTGCGCGCCGTGGCCGAGCAGACGGCGGCGGAGTGGCGCAAGGAAATCTACCAGGCCAAGCTCTGGGCCGGCGAGAAGGACGCCTATGCCTCCACGGTAACCTGGCGCATGACGGGCGACTTCTCGGCCGTGGTCGAGTCGAACTACAAGCACGCCCAGGCCATCGAAACAGGCCGGCCGGCCTACGACCTGAAGCGGATGCTGAACACCAGCAGCAAGGTGCGCAGGACAGAGGACGGGCGACGCTTCCTCGTAATCCCGATGCGGCACAACGTGAAGAAGCTGCAGGCCGCCGGGCTGTACGACACCGCGCAGGCGCTGGCGGCATCCGCGGTGACCGGTCAGGGTAAGCGCGCCAGCGGCGAGGTCACGCACCTTTCGCCGACCAGCGGCATGCGGCCATCGGCCCAGCAGACGCCCTACCTATCGAACATGAAGACCAAGGGCGCCATGACGGTGCCGCAGTTCCACTACGCCTGGGGGCAGCGCCTCAGCAAGGCTGATGCTGGCCAGAGCAAGTGGGCGCAGGGGATGGTCAGGTTCGACACCAGCACGCCGGGCGGCGCGAAGAGCAGTGCCTACCTGACCTTCAGGGTGATGATCGAGGGGCAGACCGGCTGGGTCATCCCTGCGCAGCCAGGCAAGCATCTGGTGCGCAAGGTGACGGACAACATGCGGCCCAAGGCGCAGGCTGCGTTCGCGGCTGCGATCAAGAGGCAGCTGGGGTGATCAGTTCGGCAGGGACGCTGATGGTGTCGACGAACTTGGCGGCTACGATGGCGCGGCAAGCGGCGATCAGGGGAGTAGGCCCTGAGCCGCTGGCCCGCTCCGGGCCATGAGGCTTGCAGACATATGCGCACCAATGCTTGCCGGTCGTGCTGCGATGAAAGCCATTGCCATTGTAGCTGGTCTGGATGTTGTGCTTCTCTATCAGCGGGCCACCCTGGCTCCAGTCGGTGGATGGCTTCCACGTCTGCCGGATCGGCTCCATGTAGGTGTCCTTGCCGCAGTCCTCGCAGATGTAGTCGGAATCGTCGTTGTAGCGAACGATGCGGATGCGCTCATGCAAGCAGCGGCCGTCAGCCTGCGCCACCGCCCAATCCAGCGCCTTACCACTCAGCTCGGCGACCTTCACTTCGGTCATTTTCGTCATGGCTGCATCCAGTCCAGAGGGGTGTCATAGCCGAGCATCAGAGGGTGCTTTGGCTGGCCGCAGCTTGTCATCCCGAAGGTAGCCATGGGTTTGCCGGTGCGCTGCAGCCAGGCCAGGAGGGTAGACAGGTGGTGACGTAGCTCGACCGGCAACTTTGCCGACGCGCCCCAGCAAGGCACCAGAAGGTCAGCCGCTGCGATGATCTGCTGCAGGTGCCGGTAATGCTCAGGCCCCTGCGGAAATGGCTGGCGGGCCAGCTCCCGAACGTCAGTCGCACGATAGCTGAACACGTTACCGACGATGAAACGATGACCTCCATTGCGCACAGTGAAGCCGCGCCATTTACGCACGGTAGCATCGTCCAAGGTGGCGTCAGCAGTGCTCGGGTTGATGCCGAAATATGCAAACGTCTTGCTTCCATCGAATGGCATGCCGCAGTCGCGCTCCAGGCGGTAACGGTACTTGCCGCAAGCACTGATTATTGCGCTCATCGCTCCCCCTCCTTCACCCAGCCCATGACCTTGTACTTGAGGAAGTCGCCAGCCCTTGCCGCCACGGCGCAGTGCGCCTTGGTGATGCCGTAGGTGGTGACGTGCTCGCCGTGCGGCTCGGGATCATCGCCGACCTTGCGGGCGATGATGATCACTTGGTCGTAGCCGTATTCCTTGGCGATGCGCTCGGCGGCGCTGATGGGGATGGGGGTCATTGGGCGCCCCCTTCAAGTGCATACTTGATGGTTAGGTTCTGCTCCGTCGTGTAGATCGGGTTGCACGTGCTGCAGTGGCCCGCTACCGCGATCTCGATACGCAGCTGCGAAGTTTCAGCCTCACGCAAGCAGTTCGGGCAGTGCTCGGTGTCGCACTCCGGCACTTCGACATGACTGGCAAGACAGGCCGTAGCGGATTCCCGCGTTGAGCAGGCATTATCACACACTGGGCACACGTACACGGTACGAACATCCGGCTCGCAGCACTGCTCGGCCTGATACTCGCGGTCGTGAAGCTGGTTACAGCGGTCGCACTCGTACATGACCTGGATCTCGCGAGATGCGCCCATCACGCACCACCCTTCGCCGCAGCGATGGCGGTGCGAGCGGTCGCCCTGATCCGGCGCAGCAGGCGCCCATTCTCGATGGCGATGTCGGCGTTGATCGCATCGTGCGGCACCTCGTAGTCGTCAGCGACGATGGCCTCAAGCGCTGCCAGCAGGGTGTCGCGCTGCTTCACCACCACGTCAGCATTGTGGTTGGCTTTCGCCAGGATGCCAGTTCCGGCGAGCGCAACGAGGTCAGTTGTGCGGATGCCTTCGCAGGCGTTCCAGCAAGCGGCCAGGCGGTTGGCAACATCGGTCTGGAGAACCCCGGAATTGTGGTCAGTGTAGGCGCTGGCCCACGCCTTGTTGCGAGAGCCGTCCGGCATCAGTTGAAAAACAGTATAGTCGGCCACTTGCATGGCGC
This sequence comes from Kaistia sp. 32K, assembly GCF_016629525.1. Classification (GTDB taxonomy): domain Bacteria; phylum Pseudomonadota; class Alphaproteobacteria; order Rhizobiales; family Kaistiaceae; genus Kaistia. Next base: position 5,275,769 of record NZ_AP024269.1, on the reverse strand, counting down.
CGTAGTTGGCAGTCACCTTCCTTTCTCCCTGCAGGCACACCCTGCATCTATGATGATGCTTGGAGTGTACCTGACTTTATTTTATTTGAGCAACTATCCCTTGCCGAGCAGATCCCAGCGCCGCAGAACAACACGCTTCGGCAGCCTGACCCCGGAGTGGATGTTCCGGTTCGATGGCAGCTCGCCCCAGATGAAGTAGTCCGGGTACCTGAAGCCGGTGATGCTGTAGGCCATGCCGGCAGGCGGCGCGCCGGCGCCCCAGGTGATCTTGCCGTCGCCGTCCACCTCGGGAATGCCGCCCTCGATCAGGGCCTGGGTCACAGGGTGCTTCCAGAACACCCGCTCGATGCTCTTGACCGACAGCATCGACAGGTCTTCATCCGGCTTGCCGCGCACCAGCGGCCGCGAGAAACGATCCTCGGCGTTGAGCATGGTCACGCGGTCGAACTGGCCGCCCTGCCACATGGGCGAGTTCTCGGGCACGGTCACCAGCAGGTCGCCGGCCTCCCACAGGCCAGCGTTCACCCACTCGGGCTTGATCTCCTGCTTCTGCAGCCCGACGACGGTGCGCTGCGCCGGGCTCCAGATGCGCCCCTTCTTGCCGCACAGCTTGCACTTTGCGTCTGGCGCGCCGCTGGTCGGGTTGACGCAGGAGCACGCGAACGACGCGCGCCAGAGGATCTGCTGGCCCATCTTCATGACGTGTTTGGTGAATCTGGCCTGGTTCAGGTACATGCGGGCTCCTTACATGACCAGCATGCGCACGCCGTGCAGCTTGGCCATCAGGCCACCGTTGCTGCCAGGCTCGCCATTGAGGATGCGGTCGACCGTCTCGTGGTATTTGCCCATGTCGACAGTCAGGGACTCGCTCAGCCCGTCGGCAGAGATGCTGCCGCTCTGCGGCAGGAAGGCGTCGGCCACCACCTTGAGCACGGCGAGCTTCTTGATCGCGTCCAGCAGCTCCGGGTAGTTCGTGTCAACGTCGGTCAGGCCGGCCACGTACTCGAGGTTGATCATGAACGGGATCGACCTCGAGCCGGACAGGGCCGTCATCATGAACGTGCTCATGGACTGGAACACCGCCGGCGAACTCGGCACAAGCCGGATGTGGCCGTACTTGTCGTCGGTGCGTATCCAGTCCTTCGGCACGTTGAACCAGCCGTCATTCGCCGACGGGTAGGCGAACCACATGCGCTTGATCTCGACGATTGGCCGCTGGCGGGTGATGAAGTAGCCCCAGCGCTCGAAGTAGAACATGCTCGGCTCGTAGTCATAGGCCGGCTCAACAGCCCAGGCCATGCCGTCGATCGCCGCGATCTGCTCGGCGGTCGGCTTGCTGGTGAAGAAGTGCGTCGGCACCAGCGGCACGCGCAGGATGTGGCTGATTTCCGACTCGGCGGCGCGGATCTTCTGCCAGAGGTATTCGTCGGAGACAGACACGCCGGTCAGCACGCCGGCGGCGGCGGACATCAGGCGGTCGTTGCGCAGCTCTTCGACGACGATGTCCTTGATGAACAGCGACGTGCGCGTCGGCTCGAAAAGGGTCTCGACGATCAGCCGGAAGCGCTTGATACCGAACGGCCCGGACAGCACCAGCATTGCATCGCCAGGCGCCAGGTCTGCGGTCTGGCTCTCGCTGAGGCTGATCAGCGCCTCACCATCCGGCCAGCCATCATCCTCGATCAGGTCAACTGCCTGGATCAGCTCTCGCTTGCCGTCCATGCTGAACACCCGGGCCTGCAGCTGACCGGAGAGCGGCACGGGCTTGCCGTCAGTCTGCACCGACACCGTGAATTCTGCCGGACTGCCGGCGATGATCGTAGCCATAGATTCCTCTCATAAAAAAGGCCGCATGCTGCGGCCTTTAGTGTTGCATCACGCCGGTCAGCTGTTCTCGCCGCCGGGCGGTGTCGCGGCTTTTTTCTCGAGCTCGGCGACACGCTTTTCCAGGGCAGCGATGTAGTCGCCGAGCTTCACCTGGTTGGTGCCGATGTTGAGCTTGTTCAGGAGCTTGCGGATTTTTTCGGGCATGTGTCCTCCTTAGAACACCTGTTCTTCGTTGCTCTCGTCGACGGCACCAGCGGCGCCTTCTTCGGAGCCCTGCTGCTCAGCAGCAGCCTTCTCGGCGTCTGCCTCAGTGGCTTTTTCGGCCTCGGCAGCGGCAGCGTCCTCAGCGGCTTTCGCGGCCGCATCTTCCTTGGCCTTGGCCTCAGCCTCGGCCTTCTCGCGCGCCTTGCGCTGAGCGGCAGTCTCTCGCGGCGGAACTGCCGGGGCCGGCTCCTTGACCGCTGCGATCAGGTGCTGGGGAACCTGGTCGTCCTCGGTCGCCGCGCGGTAACCAGGCACAGCCAGGAACACCGCCGCAACATCGTCAGGAACGTCGGCCGATACCGACACGCCATGAGCGATCTGCTCGAACTTCACGCCGTTGATCAGCGGCAGGAAGTTTTCTTTTTCACGAATGATATTCGCCACGTGCATACCCCTTGATGAAAGAGAGGCGGCGGATGCCGCCTCTCGTGGAGGAAGTCGTTAGAACGGCTTCCAGGTGGCGCCGCGAGGCACGATGTTCTTAAGAACCACGTGCTGGTTGCGCTTGGTGATCCGCAGGTAACCGCAGATCATCTGCAGCCACGGGATGATCGGGCTGTTCACCGCTGCCATCGGGATCTTCATCATCGGCAGGTACTGGCGCCAGGCGATGGCGTGATCAGTCGGCGACAGGTTCAGCGCGTAGGAGCAGGTGGTGCCCGGGATCTCGCGGTTCTTGTCGACGTAGACGGTGCTGGTGCCGGTGCGCGGCACGCGAACCATCTCGCGGACATCGGCCAGGTTGGCGGTGCCATTGCGGCGACCACGATAGATCACGTAGCCGGTCTCCTGCTGGGAGGCCGAGGCGGTGATGGTCAGCGTGACGGCCTGACCGGCGGCAACGGTAACGGCACCGGCGGTGACGCCAACAGCCTGAGACTCGCCGTTCTGGTTGATGCCGGTCACGAAGTACACGTAGTCGCCCGCGTGGCTGGCTTCCCAGTAGGAGTCAGCGCCACCGGCGGCGGCAGCAGCGGCCAGGGTCTGCGGCTTGAAGCTGGCGTTGGCCACAGCCTGGGCGGCGTGGATCGGGTTGCGCAGCTCGAACGGCACCTGCATCTTCTCGTCGCGGATGAAGACATCGTTGCGAGTGGCGATGTCGCCCCAGGAGGTGCGGATCGCACGCACGTGGGTGCCGTAGCTGATGCTGTTCGGGCTGTTGTCCAGCGCGACACGGAAGGCCGGGTCGAGGTTGGTGTTCAGGTCGGATTGCACGCTCGGCGGCAGGTACAGGTCGGTCAGGGTGCCGAAGTTGCCGTAGCCGAACACGGTCTCGGCGGCCTTCATGATCGGGTCGGCGCTGTCCAGCGAGCTGCCGTGCATGTCGATCACGTGGTCGGAGCTGCCCAGGGCCTCGATCTGCTTGGGGATGCCCGGGAACGACTTGGGCAGCACGTCATCGTCACCCTCGAACAGGGTGTATTCGATGCTCGACAGCAGCTGCTTGGTGCCGTTGATGGTTTCCAACGCGACGACGTCGTTGATGTTGTTCTGCTGTTGCAGAACGATCGGCACCTTGCGGTAGGTGGTCAGGTACTTGACCTTGCCGACCATGCGGTCGTACTGGCCGTTGGTCTCGGCAGCGGCGCCGTCCTGGTCGTTGAAGCTGTCGCCGAGGAAGCCGCCGATGCTCGACTGCTCCGTCCATTCATCCAGTACCGCGGTAGCGCGAGGCTTCGGCAGCTGGTTGAACAGGGCGAAGTGCTTGTTGTCCTGCACGGTGGCCTGCAGCGTGGTGTCCAGGGACTGGATACGCAGCGCGGAACCGCCTTCCAGGGTTGCCATGTCGCTGCCGTAACCGGCCTGCAGGGACTTCTGCAGTTCGGCCAGCTGCTGGTTACCCATCTCACCGGCAATGGCCAGGCCGGAGGTATTCGGGTTGTTCAGGAAGTCCATTTAGGAGTCTCCGGTGGGTGGGTGATTACAGGCGCGACAGGATGTCGGCCGGAACGGTCGAGCCGGCGTTGAGCGCCGCTTCGCAGCGAGCAACGTCCTGGCCGCTGAGCTTGCCGGCTGCCTGGGCATTCAGGGCCTTGGCAAGGATCTCGCCGGGGTGCACCTGCTGCTGCTCGGACTTTGCCAACTGCTCGAGAGCAGCCGGGCGCTCGGTGATGGCGAGCACGGTCTTGCGGCCGCGACCTTCACCGCTCAGCTTCTCGACGCGAGAGCTCAGCGACTTGATCATCTCGCCCTGGGTCTTGATCAGGTCGAGAGCGCCGGTCAGGCCTTTGGCCAGGACGCTGTCATGTTCGTCGACACGGCCGGTCAGGTCGGCCAGCGACTTGATCAGCGGCTCGGCGTCGACGACCTCGACTTCCTCGCCGCCAACAGTCATGGACTTGGCCAGGGCGGGTTCGGCGCCGGCGGCGTCTTCGGGGTTGGCGGGTTCGGCGCCGGCATCGGCAGCGGCGGCTTGGATCGCTTGATCGTCCTCACCGCCTTCCGCCGGAAGCGACTTCGCCAGAGTGGATTGCTCTTCCTGCTCAGCGTTCAGCTGGGCGAGCAATTCGTCGAATTGGCTCATGGTTTGCTCCGTAGGGATAGACTAGATTTCAAATCGCTCAGGAAGCGATCCACCCATTCCGTCGCCACGTCGTGGGACAGACTGAATTTCTGGCAGCTGTACTCGACCATGCCGTTCATGCTCTGGTCGGACAGCGAAGACTTGCGCAGGGCACCAGCCAGGCTCTCGCGGAAGTCGAAGTAGGATTGCGGGACGCCGTCGAGGGACTGCTGACGCAGCGCAGTGCCGCCAGACAGGGTGGCAACATCGCTGCCGTATCCTGCTTCCAGCGACTTCATCACGAAGCCGCCGAGGGATTTAGCGAAGGTAGCCAGAGGCACCGTGCCGGCGGCTGGAAGGTGCTGGTTGACCGGCGTCCGGCTCAGGGCCACGTTTGTCCAGCGCACCTTGCTGACCACTGCGACCCGGCTCTGCGTCTCGGGGTCGATCTGCACGCTCTTCGCCAGGACAGAACCGCCCACGGACGGATACCAGCGCGCAGGCGGGTTGAGCTGGGTCATGGACTCCCAGACGTTGTTGGCGTTACGCGCCAGCGGGCCACTGCCGCGATACAGCTGGGCCTTCACGAAGGTTCGATTGTCGCGGATTGTCACGTCGACAGGTCGGCCGATCTCGTAAGCCTGTGGGTTTTCGAGCCCCATGCGCTGACCGAGGATCGTGTAGTGGTCGATGTCCACGTTGCCGAACTTGAGGTAATGGTCGGCGCTCTCTTTCAGAGCCTTCGACAGTACCTTCTCGCCCTGCTGGTCGATGCCCTCGTTGCTGGCCTCGAAGTAGATGAAGCGCTCCCCGCCTTCTTCCGATGGCGTGGCCTTCAGCATGGTGTCAACGCTGAGAAAGTCTGGAATGCTGGCTAGCAGCTGCTCGTCGTTCATGTGACAAATGGTGCTGTCACGACATCCGCGAAGGGGATAGGCGGGCATAAAAAAGCCGCTCCGAAGAGCGGCTAAGCGGGGTGACCATCCATGGCCGGGGAGGTGATGCAGCAGGTGGTGCGGGCTGTACCGGAGATGCACTGCGACGGCATGCCGTCCGTTTCACCCTGAGTCGTTCCCAGCCTGTCGGCCTCGCAGTCGAGACCTGGCCCGCATAAAAAGTCCCCTCTGTCGCCAGCGTCGGGGAGCCGCTCTAAGAATGGCATGAAGCCACTGGCCTGCACATTCATCGCATTGCGCTCCGGCGGTAAACGCGCCATCACAGCAAACTTTGCGACGTTACCGCATGTGCCATACGGAACTCAGGTGCAGTGGCCGGCGCTGATCTCCGGCTTTCCTCGACTCAAGCGCATGGTCAACTTCGAGGATGGTGGTCTCAAGCCGAAAGAGGAACGGCGCCATGCTTACGTGCGCATCAGCCTGCGCATTCACTGCATCGGTAGATCCACTGTGTAGAGCTTGACCGGAGGTCGCAATCCCCGTGTGTTCGGTTGTTAGCGAAACAACCTAGCTCTTCCCATCTGCAGAGCGCCATTGGCGCACAGCAGTGAATCTACCGATGCCCACTGGATATACCGCCAATGGGAGCGGTTGATGCAGATGACCGGTCGCCTAAGCCGCTGCGCCTGGCCGCACTTCGCGGCGTCATGCTCTTCTGCATCGGACTTGAACCGGGTCGGGCGCGTCCGCCCTACAGCCCCCACGCATGGAGGATTCGAACCCCGGCACGGATATTGGTCGGAGAGGCTGCCCTGGCCCAGGCCTACGCAGCGTCGCGCCTACCGTGTTGCATCCCGTCCAGAACTGGCCCGGTTCAAGTCCGATGCAGCCTAGCCCTCCAGGCCAGGTGATCGGGATACATGGGGTCGCCTTGATCCCCAGGTGACGTTATTGCTGACCATGCGACGGCCGGACTCGAACCGACTCTCCTTGGGGTCACGATCCCCGCTTCACGTCACGCCCTACTACCGTTCGGGCCTACTCATGCATCGGAGAACAGCATTTACCCAGCGGGGCGATCCCGCGTGAAATCCGCATACCTTGTTCGGGTCGTTTCCTGCCGTCGCAGGCATGTTGTTCTCCGATGCACCCTCTTCCGAGGTGATCGGGCCAGTTCTTATGCACTGGCAGGCATAACCGTCATTGTCCCAACGGCGTCGAGGAGCCGGCTAACCCCGGTCGGATATGGCGACACTGACGGGACTCGAACCCGTGACCCCCTGCGTGACAGGCAGGTGCTCTAACCAGCTGAGCTACAGCGTCTAAATCTGTTGCTGGGTTTCTCGTTCGTCACCAGCCCCGGCTTTAATCAACCGGCACGCCATCTGCCTAGCAGTCTTCAGCATCAGGTAAGACCTCTATCGACTGGTTTCCCAGGCGAAGTGCTGCGGCCCGCCTCTCTCGGTGTTCTTGCCCATTACGCCGGGCCAGCGGACAGCTTTTCAACCGTCATCGGCGTTGCATCCGAACCACTCGTTCACCCATGAGCTTGCGCTGGGGCCGTCTATTCCGTGCTGTCTTGTGGTGGCCGGTGCCAGTATCCGGCTTGGCGGCCTAACTCATATAGGACTCAGTAGCTCGCCAGCGAGTCTTGGCTTGCGCATCAGCCTGCGCATTCACCACGGAAAGAATCCTACCAAAGAACAAAAAAGGAACGCAACACCTATTTGCCGACAAATGCCAAGCACTTGGCCCGCTCGGCGCTGTCCTGCACGGCGTAGCACATGCTGCGATCCTTCCGCTCGAACGCCAGGCAGATGACCTTGGCGTCGCCGGGCAGTGTGTAGCACTGACTGGCCAGGGCCGGCTGGCACGCTGCAGCCAAGGAAATGAAGCCCGCAATCAGCACCTGTCTCATGCCAGTATCTCCCGTAGCCAGTTTCCGAATTCAGGGTCGTCGCCGGGGTGATCCTCGATGACAGGAACCCATCTTCCTCTGCAGTGGGGGTGAGATAGCCCCGCGGGCAACCAGTAGCGCTCGTGCCGCTCGCGCGGTACCAGCACGCCGCCGACGCGCTTCATCGGCGAGGCCGACCGGCCGATGTTGTTCTTGCCGACCCAGATCATCGTGTCAGGGTCTTTGTCAGGATGGTCTGGCGACACCACAGTGGCCACCACGCCGTCGATCTTCTTGCAGAAGCCGCAGGCCGTCGCATAGACCTCGACGCGCTTGACCTTGGTGCCAGGCTCCAGGCTGGCGATGAACCCCTGCGTCTGGGCCTCGCCGGCCTCGGTCACAGCGATGCGGCGCCAGTCGCGGTTCAGGGTGGCGAACTCATCGAACAGCTTGCTTTGCAGGGCCTGGCCGGGAGTACCGGCCGCCTTGGTCTGCTCGTCCTGCAGGTGCTGCACGATCACGCCGCGCATGCGGTGCCGAACAGTCTCGGTCAGGGCACGCACGTTCTCGGCAGTCCTGACCCGGGCGAACTCCAGCACGGCCTTCTGCTGCGCGCCGAGGCTGAACTGGGTGGCCGCCTGCGCCACCGTGCTGGGCAGCGCGGCCAGGATCTTGTCGGCGGCAGCAGGGCTCGCAGCAGCGGTCATGTTCGCCTGCACCTTGCCCATCATGCCGGCCCGCGTGGCCAGCCACTCGGCCTCGGTCTTCAACACGTCGGCCGGCAGGTAGCGCTGCACCACGTAGTCCACCGCCATCATGTGGTCGTCGAGCGACCACTGCGCCGGCGGCAGGCTCTCCAGATACAGGCGCACCAGGCCAAGCTCGGCGTCGCTCCAACGCTCCATCATGCCAGGCGGCGTCACGGGATGCGCTGCGCCGGCCTTGTGGTTGGCACCGGTCTCCCAGGCAAGGATCTGCTCCTTGACGTGCGCCAGGCGGTCGAGGCCGCGCTGCGTGAACAGCTCGATCAGGCGACGGATCAGCACCGACTCGTGCGGCTGCCAGATGCCGGCATCGTGGTCATGGGTGGACTTGTAGATGTACTCGAGCGCGTCGTCGGTGGCGGCTTGGCTGAGCGGGTAGAGGTCGACCAAGAGATTCATGGGATTTCCGGTTCTGCGTGGCGGGTGGTGCCCCGCCCTGGTTGCCCAGGGCAAGGACTTCCCCGATACGGCTACCGGCATCCGTGCCGGCTCAGGGCTGCGCTCTCAGCTGTGCCTGCCGACTGGTGTCGCCACCAATCAGACCACGAGCCGCGCGTGGCGGAAAGACCTGGCCGTTTAGCCCCGGCCAGCCCCTGTCAGGCGTCAGGGTGTCGTGGGCATGGTTCTGTGCGCTACCGGCTCAAGGCTCGACCCTGAGCACCGGCAGACCGAAGGATTTTGCCAGATCGTCGTCGCCATCGCCACCAGGCTGGCCGCCATCCGGCTCGTCGCCCTGCGGCTGGTTCGCCTGCATGTAGGCGCCCATGAGGTTCGGGTTCAGGGGTGCGTTACCCCAGTCTTCCTTGATCTCGTCCCAACCGCGCGCCTTGCGAGCTTCGTTCAGGGTGCTCAGCGCCTTCTCTTCTTCCCAGGCCTGCGCCGGCGTGACGTCGTCCAGGCCAGTCCAGCGGAAGCAGTATTTGTCGCCGAACTCCGCGACGACGTAGTCGCTGAACAGATCCTCGAAGTACGCCAGCAGCGGGCGAAGGCCCTTGTCCTTCGAGTTGATCAGCTTCTCTTCGGTGTCGCTGCCGGACAGGCTCGACGTGCCGGCCGTGAAGGACTCGAAGTTGATTTCGTCCGGCGCCATGCCGTAGATCGCGCAGATGATGCTCGTGAGAAACGTCATCCACTTGGCGAACATGATCTCGTCGACGTCGGCGTTCAGGCGCTCGAACTGGGCTTTCGACTCGCCGTTCTTCGACACCATGATCGGCAGCGACCAGGCATTGTTGATGCCCTTGATCATGCTGTTCCAGTAGCGCCGGAACGCATTCAGGTCGTCCTGGCCGTAGTCGCCGGCCAGGTGCAGGAGCCCCTTGGGGATGGCATTGCTGTCGAAATACTTCGTGTTGTAGGTGAAGGCGTTGAGGTAGCCGGTCACCACACGCACCAGCAGCTCTGTCTCGGCCATGCCGTAGCCGGCAGACAACACGTCGCTGCGCGGGTTGCGGGGCACATAGATCAGGTCGTTGTAGGTGTAGGCCGAGCGGATCATGCCCTCGACCACCTGCAGCGCGAAAATCTCGTCGTCGCCGCGGTAGCCGACCTCGGTGCACAGCCGGATCGTGGCGCCGTCCACGGCGTACAGGCCGTCCAGGCCTCGAGAGCGGTCGCGCTTGTACTCGGTCTCGATGGCGGCGCTGTCCATCGTCAGGGTGTCGCGCACCAACTTGCTCATGAAGTTCGAGAAGTTGTCACGCTTGAGCCTGGCGCGCTGGCGCGGGTTCGACTCCCAGCCGCAGTTCGTGAAGAAGCCTTCGAGCAGCTGGATCGACTGCGCTTCATCCTTGCCGAGCTTCAGGGTTTCATCCTTGAGCTTGATCTGGAAGCCAGGCCCCTTGCCGCCAGCCTGCGCGCGGCAGAAGCGGCGCACCTGGCGCTGGCGCGTCAGCATGACGGCCGACAGCACCGGCGTCTGGTCGACCATGGTGCGCATCATGTCGAAGCTGAAGTTGCTGGGTCGCTCCACCCAGTCGCCCATCACCTGCACGCGCTGCTCGTCGATCCAGACGGACTGCATGCCTGGCGCCTTCTCGCGCACGGCCCGGCTCGGGAACGGGATCACGTTCGGCTTGGTGAACGCCTTCTCGAACTGCTGCGCCTCGAACTGCTCGGCGACGTAGCGCACCAGCTCCATGGTGTCGGGCACGCTGGACGGCATCGCTGCCTGCTGCGCAACGCGCATGGCATCGCGCTGCTCGTCGGCAGGCGCTGCGGGGTTGTGAGCTACTTCGATGGCATTGTCGGTCATGGCGAAAGGATGCCATCACGACAACCGGCGTTGTGCTTCTCAAGCTTTTTTGAGTAACATTACTCGTGAGCCCAACAATAGGACAGCAACACATGATCGTTCGGTACTACGCCGGGCGCCCTGTTGTTCGCAAAGTAGACGGCGAGACTGAGAAATCTTGCAGCCGCTGCCAAGAGTGGTGGCCGCAGACTGACGAGTTCTACAGCTTCATCCACAGTCGCGGCCACTACCACAACGAATGCCGGGCGTGCCGGGCACAACAGCAAGCAAACCGCCGCAAGCAAGCGGCATGACATCACCAGCAAGAGGAAAGGATTTTGCAAGTCAAAGTGAAAAAGCTGCACGAGTCGGCAGTTCTGCCGCATCACGCCACAACTGGCGCCGCGTGCTTCGACCTGGTGGCCTTGGGTGATGGGGTACCGCACCCGAAGGATCAGCACGGCTGGATCTTCTCCACCGGCCTCGCCTTCGAGATTCCGTTCGGCTACGTCATGCTGGTCTTCAGCCGTAGCGGTCACGGCTTCAAGGAGGCAACTCGCCTGTCGAACTGCGTTGGCGTGATCGACAGCGACTATCGCGGAGAGCTGAAGGTGGCCCTGCGCTTCGACGCCTCCGGCGATCACCGCTGCGCCAAGCTGCGCGACGGCGACCGCATCGCCCAGGCCATGATCCTGCCAATTCCGATGGTGCAGCTCGTCGAGGCTGACGAACTGTCCAGCACCGAGCGCGGCGCCGGCGGCTTCGGCTCGACCGGCAATTAAAAGGGGTTGCCGTAGCCTTTTTTGCTTCGATATACTTGCCGCTCACCTCTTCCATGAGGTCACTGCCCATGGCCTACGGCCAGCAGAAGGGCGCCGGACGCAGTAACCGGCATTCGCCGGCATAGCTCAGTTGGCAGAGCAAGTCCCTTGTAAGGACGAGGCCGTGGGTTCGAGACCTGCTGCCGGCACCAGATCCCCGCAAACACGACACGGGGCGCCACCAGCCGACGCAGGAGCGGACGCTGGCGGGTTACAGGTTGGCCGCCTGGGCGATCAGGCCAAGAAGAACCCTCCCTAGTGGAGGGTTTTTCTTTGTTTAAACACTTGCAATGCTTAAATTTGATAAAGTATTATTTGAGCAGGTCGCAGATTTGCGGCCAATAATCCAACTACTACTCAAGCAGGAAAGGAAAATGGGAACTCGAAATCTGACGTGTGTTGTGCTCGGCGGTGAATACAAGGTCGCCCAGTACGGGCAATGGGACGGCTACCCGAGCGGCCAGGGCCTGACCGCGCTGCGCTTCCTGCGCGGCATGGACAAGCCGCAGTTCACTGAGAAAGTGGCTGCCATCAGCTACCTCACCCAAGAGCAGTGTGACGCTATCAATGCCGAACTGCGCGACGACAGCGGACTGATGGGCGAAGGCAAGAAGTATGGCCACCTGAGCCGTGACCGTGGCGCTGACATCCTGAACATCATCAGCCAGGCTGATACCGGCGGCATCAGCCTGCTCGACAGTCTCACTTTCGCCGCTGACTCGCTCTTCTGCGAATTCGCCTACGTGATCGACCTCGACAAGGGCACCTTCGAGGTCTTCCGGGGCTTCAACCAAGAACCGCTGGCCGAGGGCGAGCGCTTCGCATTCCTGGCAGGCAAGGCAGACCAGCAGCATCGCGGCGAGAAGTACACGCCGATCAAGCACTGGCACACCTTCCAGCTCGATGCGCTTCCCACTGAGGAAGAGTTCCTGGCGATCCTCGAACCCAAGGAAGACGAGGAAGAGTAAGCCACCCACCCCGAAGCCGGCCCGGTTGGCCGGCACCCACTCAAGAAGGAAAGGAACATGCACAAGATCATCCCCAACGCCATCGTCTACAAGGCTGAGCTCCCGACCGCAGCTCAGCTCGCCAAGCACCTCGCCGAGCTGCCCTATGCACCCATCGGCGAGACCATGCTGTCCCGCCCCAGCTTCGTGCCGAACAAGATCAGCAATGAGCTGGTCACCGAGTTCAATGGCGGCTTCGCATTCCACCTGCGCTACGACGAGAAGATCCTGCCGAAGGCTATCGTGAAGGCAAAGGCGGCCGAACGCATCGCAGCTATCGAGGAGCGTAACGGCGGCCGCATGAAAAAGATCGAGCGCATCGCCATCTACGAGCAGGTGCACGTCGAGCTGGCGAAAACCGCGCTGGTCAAGACCGCGATCATCCCGGCCTTCTATCGTACCAATGACCAGATGCTGATCGTCGCCACCGGCAGCAAGAGCCTCGCCAACACGCTGGTGCACTACCTGATTCATGTGGTCGGCAGCGTGAAAACCACCACGATCAATATCAGCGACATCAAGAATGGCCTCACCACCCGCCTGAAAAAGCACCTGGTGGACGGCGGCGCCTTCGAGGGCTTCGTGGTCGGAACCACCGTCGCACTGAAGAATGGCGGCCAGAAGGTCTCCTACAGCCTGAGCAATCTGGATACCGCCAGCCAGGGCCTGATCGAGGCTATCGACAAAGGCTTCCAGGTCGAGCGCCTGGCGCTGGAGTACAACGACGTCGAGTTCAAGCTGACCAGCGACTTCCACTTCAAGGCGGTGCGCTTCGATGACGTCGAGAGCGATGACGACGCGCTGGATGCTGTCGCTGCCTGGCAGCACGACGCATCCGTCCAAACGCTGCAGTTCACCAGCGCGCTCAATGAGCTCTGCAACCTGCTGGGCTACCAGCCCGAAGAAGACGGCGAACAGGCCTCGGCCTGACCACGTGCCCGGCTTCGGCCGGGCCACCACCAAGGAAACCTCATGCGACGACTGACACAATCCCGCGCGGCCACTCGCCGCCGGCAGGCTTGGCCGGAGATGGAGCGCCAGCAGCTGGCTGACCACAAGAAGGCCGAGCCGCTGGCCGCAGCATCGACAACCACCGGCAAATAAGCTACGCCCGGAGCAAAGGAGCAATCATGAGCAAGTTCATCTTCACCCTGGCCGCCATCGTCCTCTGCTTCGGCGTATTCAAGAACGTCTCCCAGGACTCAGCCATCGCCGGCACCGGCACGATGGCGATGAACAGCTACTACCTGCTGAGCATGGCGCTGTTCGCCGCCGCTGCAGCGGCAGAGCTGATCTGGGGTCGCCGCACGGAATAGTGCGGCGTCACCCCCTCGCAATGAAGGCCCAGCAGCCTGGATCTGCAGCTCTCACCGTGCACTCGTTCTCGCTGCAGCGGCGCGTGTCATCGCTGTAGCTGATGCAGCGGCCGCAAACGTCGCCTTGCACGCTCTCAAGCTGCTCCCGCACCTCGGCCAATTGGCGCGGCACGACAGCGCCGCCCATCTCCGACGTCCTCGGCTGCTCTGACTGCGGCAGAATGAACGTGCTCGTGCCGTGCGCGCGCGCCCAGGCCACGTCGCAGAGCATGTTGGCGTAGCTGAAGTGCGGGTCGATACCGATCTTCTTGACCCGCCGCGTGTACTGGTTGGTCTCCTCGTCCTTCTCGGCCACCAGGGCCGTCTTGGTGAAGTGGTGGAAGACACGCGGTAGGATCGCCGTGACGAAGCGCTTGCCCTTCTCCAGAACCTCCTGCGCCAGCCCCTGGCGATCAGGGAACACGCACGACGGAACGTCGGTGGTGAACCGCGACATGCTCACCTGCATGCACTTGTACTGATCCATCCGCAGGGTGTAGCGATCCTGGGCCTCTTCGTCTGTCCGGCGATCGGAGGCGTCCATCCTCGGCCCATCGCCCCACTGGATCATGCCTTCCCTGACCGAGCCGAAGCTGTCGCAGATGAAGACCTTGCCCGGGTGCCGGTGGGCGAATTTCTTGGCGTCGTTGTAGTTGGGGTTGATCTCGACCACGCACACCGCGACGCCGTACAGCTCCATGAGCTCGGACGAGCGCATGAACGGGTCGGCGCTGTAGGTCTCCTCCACGTGGATGACGGCCTGGCGTCCGTCCGGCAGCCGCTCCTTGATGACGTGGACGTTGAAGTTGCCCATCTGGTCGATGCCCATGAAGGTGCCGGTGGCGCGCGACTTCCACTTCACGCCAGCGGCAAGGCCGGCCTTCTCGCAGTTCGCCAGGTGCTCCAGGGTGACCGGAACCTGCGACGGGTCGAGGTAGGGCTTGCCCAGCTTCCGGTTGTAGAAGTTCTTCATGTCCGTCGCGTTGTTGTACGCGAAGATGATCTCTTCCGCGCTGATCGTCGGCGACAGGAACTGCGGGAAGTGGATCGAGCGAATGCGCAGCGGGCGGTTCCGCTTCTCCACCGACAGGTCGACCGGCTTGTCCGCGTCCGGGTTGTCGGCGATCCACTCGCCGCGCTGGGTGTCATCCAGCCAGTGGCCGTCCGGGCAGCAGTACCGGTAAAGGCCGCTCTCCTTGTCGAACTTGATGCAGTCAGGGAAATACTCGTCGAGCGCCTTCTTGACCCCGCAGGTCGGGCACTCGGTGTGGAAGCGGTGCTGGCTGCCGCGCTTGTACCAGTGGTGGATGTCCGCGTCTGGCCAGTTGGCGGTCGAGCCCATCAGAGTGAAACGGATGTCGGAGGCGGACAGACGCTCCTGCGTCTTCTCCATCTGCTCGAGGGTCATTTCCTGCACTTCGTCGTAGGACAGGATGTCCATCGGGATCGACTCGGTGGTGGCCCGGCCGGTCGTCCAGCTGAACACGAACATGGCCTCGCCGATCTGGCGCACCCGCACGTTGCCCTCGCCGGCCTTCTTCCCGCTGCCGTCGGCCGACTCCATCGTCATCAGCTTGTGCACTGACGGGATGGTGCGCACCACCGGCATGAAGCGCTTGGACGACTTGATGTCGGCCAGTTTGGCGTCGGGCAGGAACATGCCGACCGTGGCCGGCCCGAATTTCAGGCCCAGGTAGACCGTGGCCAGCATCTCCATGACCGTGAAGCCCACCTGGGCGCACTTCATCAGCACCAGTACCAGGCGGTATGCGTCGTCGGCGTTGCTCGGCACCTGGTCGTAGATCCAGGCCATGGCCGGGCGATCGTCCAGTTTGAACGGCTTGCCGTCCACCTTCAGGCCGTCCTTCGCCAGGCGCTCGCACCACTGGCGGAAGGTCTCGTTCTTGCCGATCACGCGCTGCGCGGCCGTGAGCTCGATGGCCACGTCAAGGAACTCGGCCTGGAACCGCTGCTGGTACTCCTGCTCGCTCACCTCCTGCATCTCGCGCCGCAGCTCCTCGGACAGGTGCGGGTTGCAGTCGGAGGGGAACTGCCAGCATGACCAGTCCGGGTCGCTCATGCCGCGCTGGTAGAGCCGGTAGAAGTCGTTCCGCTTGCCGTAGGCATCGGAGAGGAACCAGCCCTGGCCGTCGTGCTGCCGCAGGCATTCGACCAGCATGTCCTCGAAGCTGGCCAGGAAGCCCGGCACGCGCCGGACGTCGTCTACGACGATCAGGCCGTACTGCGGGAAGGCGTTCGGCATCTCGTCCAGAGAGTAGAAGTCGATGGTGTTGCCGTGCACCAGCTCGATGCGCCTGGCGTTCACTTGGCGCTTGATCAGCGGGTTGATCGCGCGCTTGATCGATCGCCTGACCTCGGTCAACTGCTCCTTGGTCGCCGAGAACCAGGCCACCGGCGCGCTGCCGGACAGGGCGCCGCGGGGCGACATGATCAGGGCCTCGACGCCGAGCGTGGTCTTTCCGCCCTGTTCGCCCATGCAGATGGCGTTGAAGCGGCTGGCTTTGGCGATGGCTTTCCGTTGTGCTGGGTGTAGTGCCGGGAGGCGAATTTTCGGTTCTGTCATGGCCTTATTTTGTGGTCACGACGCATGAAAAACCCCGCAGATGCGGGGTTTGGGTGGCTCAACAGGGCGCCTTCCGGCGCCCTCCCGATTACTTCACGCTGATGAACGGAACCGCCTGCCCGCCGGTCATGTACTGCGGCAGCTTGCCGTCCCACTTGTCGATAGCGTTCAGCTCGACCACGCCGGGGTTGTTGCGCAGGGCCGCACCCTTGATGTTCAGAGCCTGGGCCTCGCCCTCGGCGCGCAGAATGGTCGCCTGCTTGATGCCTTCCGCCTCGGCCTTGGCCTTCTCAGCTTCGGCAATGGTCTGGCGCAGCTCGTTCTCGCGCTGCTGGGCCTTCTGCGTGGCTTCGATCTTGCGGTTCAGGGACTGGACCACCGTCGGCGGCAGGTCGATCTGGCCGCTCAGGTACAGGTTCTCGATCACGATGCCGCGAGTAGCGAAGTGGTCTTGAACGCGCTGCTGGATGCGCTTCACGAACTCTTCCTTGCCCGGGCCATACATGGTCTCGGCGGTCACCTTGGACGATTCAGCGTTCACCGCGTCGCGCACCACCTGGGGCACGTTGACGTTGATGATCTCGTCCATCTTCTTGCGGTAGGTCTTGAACAGCAGCGGCGCCGAACCTTCGGCAGCGCGCAGCGTCACGCCGAGAGGCAGGCCGACAACCATGCCGTCCTTGTCCTGGCCCTTGATGCCGTTGATGTTGAAGTTCTGGTTGAAGGTAGGGAACAGGAACAGCTCCTCGTTCCAGCCGACCCACTTGTAGCCGACAGGCTCTTCCTTGAGCGAGACGCCCTTGTCGGTGCCGAGCATGTTGACGACTACGCCGGTGTAGCCGGCCGGGACTTTGGAGCAGCCGGACAGCAGGACGACTGCGGACAGCATCAGGGTTGCGAGAATGCGTTTCATCTATTGGTTTTCCTCGTTATTTGCCTTTCTGTTGTGGCGCAGTTTGCGCGCCTGGATGGTCAGGATGACCCATGCGGTAACAAGCACCCACGCGATCACCAGCACGAAGCCGGCAATGACGGACTCGGTGCTCGGTTCGCTCACCAGCGCCGGGGCGGCGATGCGCAGAATGATGAAGCTGAAGATCAGGTAGGCGATGATTGCGCCTGCCCGCCAGATGATACCAGCAGGTGAGAAGTTTGCCACGTATTTGCCCTCCTGGGCTGTTGGAGTTGGTGGTTACGCCAGCTTGTCCAGCGCTTCGTCGATCTGGTCGGGCGTGATGCGGGTGGCCATGCCCGCGGTGGTCAGATTGAATCAAAATCAACCGGCTCGCCCTTGATCTGCGGATCAGGAATATGACCCCGTGCGATCTGCAATATCTTGGTGTCATGGTGCAGGTGCTCTGAAACGAAGCGAATGGCTTCCCGCTTTGCATCCTGCCGGCCAGCAGCTTGCACGTTGCCTACCCACAAGCTGGTGCCAGCCTTCTGGCTGATTTTGATGATCCAGCTTTCTTGAGAGGTTTTCACCGTTTTCGGCCTCGAGTGTTCTGCGCCCTATCGGCGCCCTAGATTGAATGCCAGATGCCGCATGCCTAGTGCTGCGCTGCATCTGGCGGTTTGCTGCTCTGATTCGGGATCAGGTCGTCAGTTGTGCTGGCGCAGGGTGTAACCCATCAGCTCCTGCAGCGGATTCGGCCGCTGGCCACGCGGATGGATGCCGATGTTGGCCTCCAGTCCATCCAGGCTGACGGTGGCGCCGTCGGCGTTGTAGCCAGGCTGAAGGCCCATAAACTGCATCGGCACACCACAGTCGCTGCATGTGATGCGGATCTCGGCCGTGAAGCGACCAACGTCCTCCAGGCGCGCCACGCGCACGCTGGCATGGAAGTTGTGGTGCTGGCATGCCATCACTCGCCACCCCGCTCTTGCGTGAAGTCTACAGGCGCACCGTTCAGGCGGTCGACGTTGATCGGGTGATAGTCGTCGATGCCTGACTTCGATACCATCCACTGGCCACTCCAGCACTCGAAGGTGATCCATCGTTTCGTGCCAGGGCACTTGGTGACGCGCAGGCGGTCGCCGTGCTTCAGAACCCTCTGGGCGTTCTCGGCGGCCAAACGTGCGAGCCGTCGGCGTTCTTCCTTCTGCTCTTCAGTCAGCATCGTGAACACCCCACTCAGCCGCACGCTTGGCCTTCCACGCCTCGGACGTGCGATCGCACTCGCTGCCCTTGTCGACCAACTCCCACAGCGGCCGGCCATTGCTGACCAGCCCGGCCATGCCGCCACCGGCGTAGGTGTGCATGCGCTGCTGCCTGATCTGCGTGACCTGGCGCCCCTTCAGGAAGCGCTCGTCGCCGGCCTGGGGCTTCTTGCGCGCAGGGCTGGAGCTGTAGCGGATGCTGTCGATGCGTGAAGTGCTCATGCCACCCCCACGGTCAGCGGCGAATATTTCGCCCAGATAAAGCAGATGCCGTAGATGCCCGCCGCGCAGGCGAGCAGGCCTGCTGCGACCGTCTTCCACGAACCATTCCCGCCAATGTTGTGGAAGGCCGCACACGCGAGCCCGAACATGGCGACCCAGAAGAGCGCGCCGCTGACAATAAGCAGGCCGATGATCTGGAAGATGATCATGCTGCACCGCCTTTGGCGCGGGCGATGGCCTCAGCAGCCTGGTTTCGAGCATTGTCCAGCGCCTGGATGCCAGGATAGATGCTGTCGCTCCACTGCTCGTCGTGCTGTCCGAGGTTGTGTGCGACGTTCGAGACAGGCAGCGCTACTTTCCAAAGCAGTTCCAGCGCCGCCAGCAACTCGTCCCGCTGCGCCGTCAACTCGACCACACGGGTGGCCTCGTCGCAGGCGCGGCGCTCCCAGGTGTCTCGCTCGGCTTCGACGAAGCTCTTGCCGGCCGCCAGCCCAAGCCGCTCGCGCTCGGCCTGCCACTGAGAGCGGGTGACGATGGCGGTGGCGTGGTCTTCGGCGAGATAGCCAGGACGTACCGTCCCGGCATCGAAACTGAGATCCATGAGACTAATGCCATCGCTGTCAGTTACATCCCACTCGTCTTCGCAGTATCGCACACCTTCGCCGAGCAATGGCCAGCAATGGCAATCACTATCCTGCACATAGCAGACAGTTGTATCCGCCCACTGCGTGAGTTTACGCGCCAACAATTCTACTAAAAACACCTTCCTTCCCTTGCCGGGCCACGCCCGGCTTCTGTTGTAGTTGGCTGAATTGTACCTGTGTTGCTCAGATATGAGCAAGCACTACAGGCGAGTGGCAGAAAGGATCACCACGTCCTCGACGATCTCGCCAGTCACCTGGCCAACGACAGCATTCACAGCAGCTCCCCTCGGCCGTTGTCGCGGCTGTACGGGCGGATCTCCTGCAGGTTGGACATGATGCTCCAGAAGCGTGCGTAGGCATCGTGCAGCTTCTTGTCGGCAACGCTGTCCTTGAAGTTGTTGTAGTCGATGCCGGCGACGTGCTGGGAGACTACGCGAGCCACCTGATCGCGCGGCAGCTCTGCGCGATACAGGTAGTCACGGCCAGTAGTGCGCTCGACCTTGGCATTGGCGAAGACGCGCTCGATGTCGCCCTTGCGGCGGGCGCGAACACGCAGCTTATCGCTGCCAGCAGACGGCTCGACGATGGAAAGGAAAGCATTGTTTAAACATAGCCACATACGCAGAAACCCCATTCGTTTTGTTGACGATGGGGCTAGCGTATATCAAATTTGAACAACCGCGCAAGCGGCGCTATGATTATTTATGAATACTTTAGATGAACCTGATCCAATCGAACGGTTCGGTCATGATCAGCTTGTTGTGCTTGCGGTTGTTCAGGTAGGAAGGGATCACCTGGCAGTTCGAGGCGACGTGAAGCCCGCAGGCATGGCGAGCTGCCAATGGTATAGCGTGATCGACCGCCCATTCGATGCCGGTCACTTCTCGGCGTATGCGGGCAAGGTGCATGGCATCCTGCCAGACGAATTCGTCTAGCGCTCCAAACCATGAGGGAATGGTCGCAATTTACCTGCCCTGCGCTTTGCGTGCAGAGCCCGCTTCTTCTCCGGGTTATCCTTCCGCCACTTCGCCACCCTGGCCACTACCGCTGCGCTGTTCCTAAGCCTGTGCTTTCTGCTCAGGTCAAGGATACGCTCCCTGTTGGATTCGTAATGCTCTCGGCGCTGCTTGGCTATGCGATCTTTGTTGTTCTCCCGCCAGGCCTTAGACGACGCACGACATTTCTCGCGATTGGCATGGTAGTACGCGCGAGAAGACGCCTTCTTCAACTCGCTGTCTCTGGCGTACCGCTCCCTGTCATATGCGGAAAGACGTTCCTTGTTATCGCTTCGGTAGCTGTAGTTGTACCGCTTAGCGGAATCCTTGTCATACCGAGACGAGCGACATTCAATGCATTGACCGTTGCCCGCGTGACGCTCAGATAAATGCCCGTTCACGCACGGTTTTCCAGTGTAGAAGCGCTTTAGGTCGAGGTTTTTGGCTTCGGATCTGCTGATAACTTTCAAGACTTAACCTGGAAATTTCATTCTTTTTGGGAAAGTCTACATTACTGAGAAGGCGGCTTTCCAGCGCCAAGAGCTTCCGCAATCGCATGGTCTGACCAGACGTTCAGTAAATCGTACAGCTTGCTGGCGGGGCACAACGATACCGCCTGCGCCTCCCAGCCCATGAGATGCGGTGAGCCGCCAACTCGGCGACCAGTGTACATTCGAGCGACAGAGGTCGTTCGGGAAAAGTCCCCGAGAAAGCCGGTGATCTCGACCTTCAACCCTGTTTCCTCAAACACCTCTTTGATGCTGTTCGCTTGCAGCGACAGGTCAGGTTCGGCAGTGCCTTTAGGTAGCGAGGCCTCATACCCGCCAAAAGCATTGGTTGGGTGTATAACCCATACCCTCCCGTCCGGCTCTTGAATGACCACGCCGCTGGATGCCTTCTTCCCCGGCGGCAGATGGAAAGGCGGCTCGTCGAGGTCGTCCATCTGGCCGTCGACGAAATCCCAGCCGTCATTCGTCTGCGGGTGATCACGCCAGGCGCGCAGCGGCACGCCGTTGATCGACGGCGGCACGTCGCCGCCAGGCACGAACGTCGCCACCGCATCAGGGTGGTGCCAGGTGCTCGGCTGCGATGCGTGGTGCGGCTGCTTGATCAGCACCTGCTTGCCATCCTCGCCTGCGCGAGGGTGATGGATTGGGTCTGGCGCCACCGCATCGCCCACCCTGGCATGCGGCCTGACATAGGTGCCGTTCTTCTTGGTGTAGCCCTTCACGTGTCCCTTCACCAGGTCGTCAATGGGGTCGCCGAGCAGGTCGACTCCGGCCAGGTGCTCCTGATACTTCTCAAACGTACTACTCATTGGACTCGAGCCCCACAAGCAGCCAAGTGAACGAGCGGATGTTCTCCAGCAACGTCACCGACAGCGCTTCGGCATCCGGCGAGCTGCCTGCCTCGGCGATGGCACCGTAGATCCGGTGCACGAACACCCCGAAGGCCTGGGCAATGACGCTCTCGTCATCCTCACCAGGCTGGACGGCCTCGACCATGCGGGCGCGAATGTAGTTCGCCAGGCCTTCGCCGTTCCAGTGCTCGATCGCGGCATAGTCATCATCGAGCCCGGCGAAGACCCCAGCCATGCGCAGGCACTCTTCGCGGTCGGCCGTGGCCGCGGCGTCAGGCGTCAGCTGGCCACGGCCGACCTGGGCGAACCGGCTGGTCACGCCGTCGGTGAAGGCGCGCAGCAGCTTTTCGATGTCGTCGAGGTCGCCCAGGTATGGCCGCTGGCCGCTGGCCTCCTTGGCAGAGGCAGCGAGCCCGGATGGGTCATTGTGGTGGTTCAGTTCCTGCTCGCTCATCAGCTCGCCTGCATGCTTGGCAGAATGACTGCCTCAATTACGTGTTGGGCGCCAGCGCCGAAGCCGTCCGCATCAGGGCCTGACGGCTTCTTGACCGAAAGGATCAGCAGGCGAGTGTTCGGAGGCAGGATCAGTTCATCCTCGCCGGCGTTCATCGAAAGCGCCTTGCTGCCGCCCGCAGAGCCTGGCCCCACCCATAGCCCTTTGACGCCAGGGCCGACGTGCAGTTTCAGCTGCACGTTGCCAGACCACGACGACGGCCGGATCGATGTCGACATAATAGCCGGCTCTTGCAGAACCTTGCCAGTGGATTTGAGGATCTGATCCAGGGCTGCACCTTGCACGCTGAGCTTGCGGGAAAGGACGGTACCGGGGGCAATGTCATGCCCCATGGTGTGCAGCGCCTCGCCGGCCGCCTTCGCGGCGCCAGTCGGGTTACCCGTCCACAGCGAGCTGTTCATGCCGACATAGGAGCTGCCGGTGTACGCCTTGATCGCCTGCTTCTGCGTCTCAGGCATCCCCTGGATGGCAGACTGAGCTGCCGGCGAGTAGGTCGCCTTGGTCAGCTGACCGCTGGCATGGGTGATCTTCGGCAGGGCCAGCGCGTCCAGGCTGACCGTGCCTGGCTCGCCGAGCACGAGGAACTTGCCAGCCTTCTCGACCGCGTCGCTGTGGGGAGGCCCCTTGTGCGATGGATAGGCCGAGTTCAGCGAGCTCAGCGGATGGCCGCCCTCGAAGCGGAAGCGCTTCGGCGGGTTCAGCTGGTAGTTGATCTCGTTGATAGCCTGCTGCGCATAGCCCTTGACGTGCTGAGACGGGTGCTCGAGCACCTTCGCGCTGCCGGTCACCTCGCCGGTGGCCTTGTCGTAAGTCTCGGCAGTCAGCTCCTTGACGGCGTCGATGCTGCCTGTCTTCGCCGCCTCGTAGATGGCCTGCACAGCCTTCTCATTCGCCTGGTTGACGAACGGCTTGCTCGACGGGCCATCCTTGCCGCTGCCGCCCCAGTTCAGGAACGATGGCGGCTCGCTGATCTTCTCCGGCTTGAAGGTGTGCTTCTTCGCCTTCTTCGCCTTCGGGAATTTGGCCAGCAGGTCGGCCTTGCGCGCGATCAGGGTCTCGGCCAGCGCCTTCTTGTGCGCAGCATCGCCCGGGCCGTAGGTGTTGACCAGAGCGTGGATCTGCGCGTCGCTGACCTTCAGCACCTTGGCAACGCCGGCGGTGATGTCGGCCTTCGTCATCTTGCCGAACACGGCAGCAGACTGCGGGTTGATCTTGGGATCGCGCAGGCTGTCGATCTCGGTGACCACGTTGCCGAAGGCCTTCTTGCCGCCCTGGGCGCGGTACTCCAGCGAGCCGCCGGCATCGATCCGCATGGCCTTGCCGGTGGCATCGAGCTGCAGGTTGTCGTAGCCGAGGCCGACCACGTCCCAGTTACCCAGCCAGGCGTCTGCGGCAAAGCCCGCGGCAACGCCATCAGCCTTGGCCAGGGCGGCAGGCGACACCTTCGAGACGTCATGCCAGCGGCTGGCGATGCCGAGCTTGCCGTCCTTCATCACCAGCTTGGCGTCCTGGCCCGACACGCCGGCGGCGCCGTACAGCTTGGCGGCCAGCACCTCGGACTTGGCCACGTCCTCATTGCCGGGGAACTTGCAGTACCACTCGACGCCGTCCTGATCCTTGAACTTGCCGCCCGGGTTAGAGCCACCCTGCGGGCCGGTCTGCGTCCAGGCGTCCATGGACTCGATGCCGCCGGCCGTGGCCGGCTTCGGCGCGGCCTTGGGTGGTGCAGCGGCGCCAGGCTCGCCATCGGTCATGGCCGTGATCAGTTTCTCGGCGTATTTCTTGGAGGCTGGCAGCCCATTGGCGACACTGATGAACTCCTGCAGGCCCGCGACATCGCCGGCCACGGCCAGCGCTTTCAGCTTCGCCTTCATGCCGCTGGCGGTCTTCAGGCCCTTGCCGATGGCGATGGCCTCGGACGGCTTGAGTTTCTTGCCGGCAGGCACCGCCGCTGCTGGCTCTGGCTCGGCGGGCGGTGCCGGTTCAGCCGCCTTCGGCTGCTCTTGCTTGTGCCAGCGACCCTTGCTGAACACGAGGGTGCCGCCATCGGCAGCGGGCTTGGTGTCGCCTTCTTTCGGGCCTTGCTCGGCTGGCTCTGTGGCGGCAGGTTCCGGGGCTGGTTGCTCGGCAGGCTTGGCCTGCTCTATCGGTGCCGGAGCAGCGGCGTCCTCTTTCAACGCGGCAGCAGCCAGCGCGGCGAGCTTTTTCTGTTTGGTGCCGTAGGTGTTCTTCCCGGCGGTGAACGCCTCCAGCCCCGCAAGGTCGCCAGCCTCGGCCATGGCCTTGATCTGAGCAACCTTGCCATTGTGCGACTTGGCGTTGGTGTTTCTGTCGGGCAGCACCAGGCTGTCCCACGGGATTTGCGAGAGCTTCGAGGTCGCAGCCTGGGGCTCGGCGGCCTGCTCCGGTGAGGCAGGTGCCGGCGCAGGCTTCTCGGCCTTCGGTTCCGGCTTGGGCTCGGCGGGCTTCTCTGCTTCAGGCGCCGGCTTGCCACCATTGGCCTGCTCCAGCGCCTGGCCGTGCAGCGCCAGCAGCAGCTTGCTGTTCTGCGTCTTGCCGGCGAAGGTGTTCGACACCTTGCCCTTGGCGTTCTGCTTGAGGCCAGCTTCCTTCATGGCGGCCAGGCCTACGGCGTCGCCGGCGGCGGCCATGTCGAGGATCTTCTGGGCCTGGCCTTCGTAGTAGGAGACAACCGAGTTGGTGGTCTTGCCTTCCACGAAGGCGGGCATGGCCAGGCCTGGGGTTGCAGATTGCGCAGCAGGCTCCTTGATCGCCTCCTTCAGCGCCTGGCCGACCGGGCCGAGCTTGGGCTTCTCCGCTGGCTTGGCAGGTGCCTCGGCGGGCTCGTGGGCTGCCGGCACCTGCACAGCAGGGTGGCTGCCGGCGGCCTGGCCCAACTCGACCTTGTGCGAACTGCCCATCATGCCGAGCAGGACGTTGGCGGCCAGGGCCTTCTTCTTCGAGTGGGAGTTGGTGCCGAAGCCCGTGCCCAGGATCGCCGTCGCGTCGCCGTTCGCGGCATGTTCGAGCAGCTTAGGCAGGTGCACGTTGTTGTGCGCTGCCATCTCCTTGTTGGTCGCAGCCTTTTCGGCAGGATACTTCAGCTGCTCAACCTGCTCATCGGTCAGGACGACGGGTGCGTGCTGGCCGGCTGCGCCAGGGTGCTTGGCCTTCGGCGCCCCTTTCGGCGCCGGCTTGTCGTGCTTGATGGCGTGCCACCGACCACCTTGCAGGAAATATCCCGCCTGGCCGGCGAACTTTTGAGACTTGACCAGCAGGACGACGCGGCGTGCTACGATCGGAGCGGTATTCTCGTTCATGCTGCCATGATGGCGTCACGACAACGTGCCAGAACCCACAGTCAAATAGCTGCTAATGCGCCGACCAATCCACCGCATGTTGTAGACGCACATGCTGTTTCCCAGTGCCTTATAGCGCGGGCCATCGGCCGCCGCCTGGCAAGCCTGATCCAGGGTCATCACACCGCCTCGCAGCAGGTACTTGATCCAGTCCTGCTCCAGCTTTTCCATGCGCACCGGGCGACCGTAGGGTATTAGGGTGTAGTCATCAGGGAATGCCTGCAGGCGCTCGCACTCGCGCGGTGTGAGCCGGCGGACGGCCATGCCGACCTGGGCGACAGGGTAGGACTGGCCAGCCTTGCCGCCTCCAGTCTTCAGTGCGCCAGTGATACTGCCATCGCCAGCCTCGTACCGCAGTTCAGCGCGACTGTTCTCGGCGAATGCAGCGATGATCGGCTGGCCGCGACCTGTGCCATCCTCGCTGGCGTCAAATCCTTCGGCTTTAAGGGTGTGGGTGATGTCGCCAGTGACGCAAGTAGCTATCATGTGTCCGTCGGTCTGATGCCCTGGTGACAGCGTTTGAGCACCACCACGACTTGACCTTGCCATCAGCGGTGGAACCGGGCCATCTACGGTACCGTCGCAACCAATTACAACAGCAACCTGTCCGCCAGCATTCGCGTGGCTTTCGCCGTGACCCATGGCGCGTAGCGTGGGACTCAACGGGCCAGCATCAGCGCCGTAATCCTTGCAGCTGAAGGCCAGGACGTTCTCGGCGCCGTTGTTGCGACCGAGAGTGAAGGCGGTGTGAGTGCTGGTGCAGGGGTCTTGTGTGCCATGGACAACGAGCATGCCCTGTTCGGCATCTTGTTGTGTGGCACTTCCCGCCGCCTTTCCATTGGCCATCAGCGTGCCGGTGACTAGATGGTTTGCTCTCGCGTGGTCGACGTCGCTACCGCCATCAGTGCTTCTAAGAGTGCCGGCGGTAACGTCTTGCCCCGCGCTTCGGCTCGGCGGAGTATCCCGGCGCACGCCTTCGCGCTCAAAAAGTACCGCTGTGGGATCGAACCCATCTCGAGCACTTGCGACAACGAACACACGACGGCGTCGTTGGGCCACGCCGAAATATTGGGCATCGCAGACCCGCCACGCGATTGTTCTTTGGGGGCCAAACACACAACCAGCGTCCGACCATCTACCCCCTGGTGGTTGCAGTTCGCAGTCTTCACCGGCAAGTCCAGCCAGAAAGCATCCGAAGGCATTATCTTTTGAGCTGAGTACGCCAGGGACATTTTCCCAGACGATGACGGCGGGTTGCTTTCCTCGAAGAGCGCGAGTTGAGTCGATTGCATTGGCAAGATCCACGTAGGCTAGGGTGAGCTGACCGCGTGGATCAGCGAGACCGGCGCGGGCGCCGGCGACAGAGAAGGCTTGGCAGGGAGTACCGCCGACCAGTACGTCAGGTGCGGCTACCGCCTCAGCACGAACCATTGCAGCGATCTTGGTCATGTCGCCCATGTTCGGGATGTCAGGCCATTGATGCGCCAGCACAGCTGATGGGAATTTTTCAATCTCGGCGAACCACTCAGGCCGCCAGCCAAGCGGATGCCAGGCCACGCTAGCGGCTTCGATACCGCTGCAAACACTTCCGTAGGTAAGCATAAGTCTCCGCCTGGTTGTTTCCAGGCTTGATGTTGGTTTCACAGATCATAATTGAGTAACTACAAATAATGCAATCGCCAGAAGATCAATGAATAAATATGAAATAGTGCTGACGTGGGCAAGAAAAAGCCCGCTCAATGGCGGGCTTTTTGGGTTGTCGGTTAGAAGCCTTCGTAGTCGTCGAGAGCGATGCCCTCGCCAACACCGATGACCTTACAGGCCCTCATATTCGTCGCGCTTCATGATGCGATCCTCCGATTTTGGCATATTTACTTGAGGAGCCAATCGTACCACTGCCGGATTCAGCCCCGCAACCATCAGGCGATGCGCCCTATATGCGCCCGAAAAAGCAAAGCCGCCCTTGCAGGCGGCTCATAATCAGGCTGTTGCTGGCATGACCGCCTGACTCAGCATCATGTCGTCAGCGTCCACTCTCGGCCATTGTGCTTGATCTTGCCATCCTTGCGCATAGCCTGAAGGCGGCTGTCGATCACGCGGAATTCCGGCTGGCCTGGGCGGCAGAATGGTCTAGCTGCCTCAATCAAAGACCGATCTTGATCAAGAAGCATCATGCGGTTTTTGCCAAGCATGATCAGGTTGAGTAGCTTGGCGTCAAACTCGGAGTAGTCTGGCTTGACCATCACGAACCCTCCTGCGCAGCCAGCGCATCGACAGCAGCATCGAGGCTTTCGTCGTAAAGGTGCGAAAGGTGGTTGCGTACAGCGATAGGATCGCGCCCATTGCCGCGCAGGAGGCGATAGCGCTCCGCATCACGCTCAGCCTCGGCCACCAGCTCGCGCAGGCGGGCTTCCTCGGCGGCCAGCAGGTCATAGTCGGCAGCCCTCACCACCTCAACATCGTCATCCCACTCGGCGTCTGCACGCCAGACGCTCAGTCGTTCTACAGTCACTTCCTTTCCCCTAGCGCCCGGCGGGCGCGGTTGGTTTGTATTCAGGCATCCCGCAAGGAAGCCAGACCTTGATGCCGGCTTCCTCGGCGATGCGGATCATGTTGAGCGTGCCATCACCGCCCGGGAAGGCTACCACGCCATCCGGGCCAAGGCTCAGCATTGCGCGGTTGCGGCGAGGCCCGGCGCCTTTGCCATGAGCTGCCCAATGCGCCTCGACCTCAGCACAAAGAACGCCGCGTGCTTTTGCCCATTGGCCGGCCAGGCGATCAGCTCCTCGCGCGCAACCATGGATGATGACCTCGATGCGCCGCTTGGCATGCACCCCGTCAAGCACCTCGAAGACGATGTTGCGATCCATGAAGTCGCGCCCGCCACAGACGAGCAGCTTCATACCGGCAACTCCACCACTCCACCGGCACGCACGCGCAGCCTGGGTTTGGCTTCGACCGGTATCTGGCGCCGCGCCTCGCGAGTGGACTTAACCGTCCAAGCGTGTCGCCGCACGTAGTGGGTACCGACGCCCCAGCCGCCCCTGCGGCGGCAGGGCTCACCCACCACCGCCTGGCAGTGACTGCAAGCCACCTCGACCACGCAGCGATCGGTCAGCACCCAGCGGCCGCGCTCGTCAGGCACCTGGACAAATGCCTTGGACGGGTCGCGCCCCTCGAAGGCGATCAGGGAAATCTTGGGTGTCACGCTCACAGCGGCTTCCCCCAGCGATCGCGCGGGCCGGCAGGCGTCCGCTCGCGCTTGACCACAGGCTGCGCCAGTTCTACGGAATCACACAGCCCGTGGCGGCCAATTTCAATTTCGCCTGAGCCGCTGATCAGATGGCGCTCCAGGCAGCCGATGAGTGCCAATGCCAAAGCTCTGTTCACGCCGCCAACGACCACTATCTTGTCTGCAGTCACGGTCGCCCCTCCTTCCACTCCAAAAACGGCCGCCGCACCAGTTCGTGGAAGCGCGCGGCGGCCTCGGGGTTGGTGTCGAGGTCGTTGCGGGATTTGACGCCGCACACGCCGAGGATAATTTCCTTGGCGCGCGCCTCGTTGATGCTCGGCCCGTCGCGGGTCATCCATTTGCGGAAAGCCTCATCCCGGCAGAAGATGCAGGCCATGATGCAGAGGTCGCGGTTCATGGCGCCACCTCGAAGCCGGCAGCCGCCAGCGCTTCACGATCCATGCGCTGGGCGTACAGCACGCCCTCGCAGAATGCGTCGCTGATGCCGGCGCTCAGGCTGATGTCGATCTTGGGCAGACTGATAGGCCTGCGGTCGGCCATCATGGTCAGGCCTTGAGAGCGCAGGATCGCCGTGAAGCCGCAGCCAGGGCAGACGTGCCGGTAGCGCTTGCCTTCCGGCACGTGCAGGCCCGTCGGCGGGTTGTGACCGGGGTGGCGGCAGATACTGGGCAGGTCATCGTCTTCGAAGCCGCTCTGGAGCCGTGACGTGCCAGCGGCATAGCCGACGTTCGTGTCGCGCAGGATTGATACCCGCTCGCACCCGCAGCGAGCAGGATGGGCTTGTGGTTGCTGACAGATCATGGCTTCACCTTCAGTCCGGCGGCGTTGATGGCTACCCGGCACGCGCTCACGCCGCGCGCGAAGCCGCTGTCGCAGTCGGTGCTGGTCGTTGGGTTGGCGTCGGTGCTGTCGGGCGCCGGCAGCTCAATCACCACGCTGTCCAGGGCGGCGTTCCAGCCGATCCATGCGCCTTGGGTGTCTGCGTGCTCATAGTGCGGCGTGCGCCCCATGCGCTGGAGAGGCAGGTGATGGGCATCAGCCCAAGCCTCGAATGCCGTCCGGCGCGGGTCGTTCTCGATGACGCCAAGAGCGGCGCACCAGGCCCACCAGGCACCCTGTCCGTGCGCATCGAAGTATTTACCCTGCGCCTCATTCCAGTTCTGCGGCAGGCGGCCGAACTGCAGGTGGTAGGCTTCCTCAAACCCCGCCCGGCGCTCGCCGAGGGCGCTCATTGCGCACCTCCTTCGACCAGGCGGTAGCCGGCGTCGTGCAATACCTCTGCCCTGGAGCGGTTGCTGTCTGCAGTGCCGGTCTTCTCGCCGAGCAGGTGAGTGATCTTGCGGATGGCATCTTCCCGCTCCTCCGCAGCGATCTGCTCGGGGGTGCGAATGGGGCGGAATCTCGTTGGCGAAGGGCTGGATGACCAATCATTACCGTCGATAAACTCGAATACGGCGGCCTTACCTGCTGGCTGTTTGACATGAGCCGCTATCACTACGCGACGCCACTTGTTACCCATATGGTACTCGCACGCCGTCCCAACCGGCGGCAGCCCTTCGCCGTTCCAGGCGGCTGGAGTGGTTGGGCGCTCTACGGTTCGGCTGATGATGTCAGCAAGACTTTCACCTTCAAGAAGCAGGAGGATAGTCCATCCGGCTGTGAAATGGTGAAACTGCAGAACCCCGTCGCGCAGGCGCAGCCAAGGCCAGAGCCATCCATTGCAGTAGTGCGTGGCCCCCTCCGGCGCCTCGCTCCAATCAACAGCCGCGGCCATCGCCGCTGCGCCGCTCACTGGGTCATCCTCCGCTTGCGGCCATTGGCATTGGCCAGGCGGGTGCGCAGATCGGCACGCTCAGCACTGATCTTGTGCACGGTGCCGCGCAGCTTGATGCAGGCGATCTTGCTTTCGTTCAGCTCTTTCTCGAGATCATCGATGATCTCTTCCTTGCGCGCCGTGATGCTCTTCTGGAGCTCGTACAGCCCTTCCAGATCAGCAATGCGCTTGTTCGCGGCCTCCAGGCCGGTCACTTTTCCCCACCACGATTTCAACATTCCCGTATTCCTGGCCGGCGGCGCCGGCGGTAGTGTGTGAGGTATTAAAATACCTCATTTACTTAAATTTGCGCAACACCTGCATGAACTGCGCCCTATATGCGCCCAAGGAAAGCATAGACGGCCCGCATGCCGCGCAGTTACTGGCTCGATGCAAGTAGACGCCCTGATTCAGTGTCTGGGAATTACTGGATGGGCGGCCTGGCGGACAGCTCTCGCTTCAGGCGGTAGTTCTCGTCGCGCAACTCGTTCATCTCCTTGACCTGGCTGTTCACACGGTCGATCAGCCTGCTCTGCTCGGCGTAGACATGCTTGATCCTGCGGTTCATCTCTTCCGCATCGCCTACGCGCTCCAGCAGCTTGGCCAGGATGAACTGCTCGCGGTCGCGGTCGGCGACGTGGCGGAACTGCTCGACCTGCTCGCGCAGCACGTCATTGCGGCCGCGGTAGTGAGCGGCAGGCCCAGCGATAGCTTTGACATGCCCACGGCTGTTCACCGTCAGCAGGCCCCAGCCAGGCGGCAGCTCGTCAGGGCTGATCAAGCCATCCGGCGCCATGAAATAGCGCCAGTTGCCGCAGCCGCCGCTGGAGCGGTGCGCCTTCTTGCGATCAGCAAGGAAGTCGGCCCGGCTGGTCTTGCACTCGACAACGGTCGATCCGTCCTCGAACCCGGCCGCGCGGAACCCGATCGCATCCGGCACCTCTCCAGTCCAGCCAGACCGGCACTCGCTCACCGCCACGTGACAGCCAGGGCCGCCGGCCGAGTTCGCCCGCTTCAGCCACTTCACGGCAATGGCGCACAGGTCAGCGTGCGACATCGGGATCAGGAGGCTCATGCGCCCTCCTGGGCAAACAGATCGTGCTGCTTGGCCTGCTCCACAGGCGCAGGCTCGACAGGCACGCGCTTCCCAAGCTCATGCGCGATCCGTGCCTCGGCTATCGCCAGGTACTCCGGCGACAGCTCGCAGCCAATGAAGCGGAACCCCTCGCGCATCGCGGCCTTTCCGGTGCTGCCGCTGCCCATGAAGGGATCGAGCACGGTACCGCCCGGTGGCGTCACCAGCCGGCAGAGATAGGCCATCAGGTCGGTGGGCTTGACGGTAGGGTGGTGGTTGCCGTTGCGGGCCGGCCAGTCTGCATCCTCGCGCTCGCGCATGGTGGCGTTGGTGCCCACGGCTGGAGAACTGCCGCTGGCCGTGCCTTCGTTGCGATCTTTGCGGCTGGCCTTGGCGCAGTAGAAGAATCTGGCGGCGCGGCCACCACCATCGCGCTGATCGCTTGGCGCCCTGCCAGAGTACTCTCCGAAGGCGTTTGCGGTTTTTGCGCTGGCTTCTGTGCCTTTCACGGGCGCCACTGCGCCGCTTGCTTGCGGGAACGCCGCCAGTACCTCGTCGCTGCCGTCGTGGATAAGGTTAGCGGGCCAGCGGCCTGCGCCAACATCGCCAGTCCGAGCTGAACCATGTAGGCCATCGCCATAGGCATTGACGGAATCGCCACTGCGGTTCAGGAACAGTGGCACGCCATCCGGTGCTGCTACACGGCACCCGTCAATATTCAGCGCTCCAGTTCCATGCTCCAGCACGTTCGCCGCCACCGTGCCCACCAGCGGCTTGCGCGCCACGGTGATCGGCTCCAGGGCCGGCTTGAGGGCGGTGCCCCAGCCTTGCCATTGGCTGGCAGCGTCGGTGTTGCCGCCTGACCGAAGATCACCGCTATGCCCCAAGCCGTAGCCAGTACCATCGCCACGACGGTCGGAGGCAGAGCCGATCAGTCGGCGCTCGTCGGAGCTATAGCCCAGCAGGTCGGCCAGCTTTGCCCTGTAGCCCACGCTCGGAACGATGAACTCCACCGGCGCGCCGACTGCGCGTGCTCGGCCTTCTTCCCAGTCGCGCACGCTCGACGGCGTGCAGCAGCAGTGATCAGCTACCTGCTCGCGGGTTAGGCCGGCTGCCTCCCGCTTTGCGCGGAGCAGCTGCGCCTGATCGCGCGGCGATGCGCCGCCGGCCTTGTCTATCGCCTTGCTCACGTCCATGGATTTCGGGAAACCCGACCCGTAGATCCAGGCGATGCTGTCGCGGATCTCAAACCCTGCGAGGCGGATGGCCAGCGTTCCCATGTCCTGAGTGCGCGTACCGAAGAACGCCAGCAGGTGACCGCCAGGCTTGAGCACGCGCAGGCACTCGCGCCACACGGCAGGCCCGGGCACAAAGCTGTCCCAGCTCTTGCCCATGAACCCGCCGCCCTTGTGCTGGTAGTCGTCGCCGGCCAGCCAGTGGTGCAGCACCTCGGCCATGTCCGGCTCTTTGCTCAGGCCGTAGGGCGGGTCACAAACCACGCTGTCGACCGAGTTGTCAGGCAGCGTGCGCAGCGTCTCCAGGCAGTCGCCCAGGTACAGCGTGTAGGGTAGTCCCATAAGTCTCCAGCCAGGTTGTGTCCTGGCCTGATCGTGTTTTCACGAATTGTATTTGAGTTGCGGATTGCGGGGCAAATCCGGGATGGTCAGGGGCTCGGCAATTCGCCCGTGTCGACGAAGTGCTGCAGCGCCGGCAGCAGCTCGGCCACCTGCGCCTGGGTCAGGTGCATGCGTGTGGTCATGAGCACGGCAGGCGGCACCGGGTAAGGAACCCAGCCGGTCGTCTCGGTGGTGTTCACGCCGTGCGCCGCAGCATCGCTGGCCATGATCATCGGATTGGCATCATCGACGCCGAGCCAGATCGCAGCCTCTTCTGCCAGGCTGCTTTCCTGCAGGCTGCAGGGTACGCTGTAACGGTCGAGGAACGCACAGCGGGCAAAGCCGCGCTCGGTGTATTTGATCTCCATCACGCACCTGCCTTCGCGGCGGCGATGGCGGCCAGCGCGAACAGTTGGTCAGCGGCCATGCCGTTGCCTTGCTCTTGCTCATACTGCCAATACTCGACCAGCGCTGCATGCGACGGATTGCCGGTCAACGGGCGATGCAAGGTGCGCTCCAGCGCCGCCAGGAGCGTGTCGCGCTGCTTGGTGAGCTCGAACTCTCGTCCCTCGGCGGCGTAGGCACTTTCATGAAGGTTGGCACCTTCCAGAACCTCGGTAGCAAATCCCTCGCACGCATTCACGCAGGCCACGATGCGCCGGGCGTTGGTGGCATGCTCGGCCTTAGATGCCTGGCATTCAGCAGCCGGGTAAACGACGGCCAGCAGGCCGCCACCTTCAATTCCGACCTCACCGCTGTAGCGGATCTCCAGCCGGCCAATGGTATGTGTCACCTTCCTTTCCCCCGCAGGCCGCGCCTGCTGTCGTTGGTTATCTCGACAGCGCACTCAGCGAATGCGCTCTCGGGATGCCCTGCTACCGGCAGGGCGGCGGGTTATTCGGCTGGCTGGTTCTCGTAATCGACGTAGGCCAGCAGCAGGATGGGGTGAATCGCGTCCCAGAAAACTTTGCTGATTGTCAAACCTGATGCGCCACCGTCGATCCATCCGCGCGAACGCCAGTCGCTGAGAATGTCCCTTTCCTCACTGTTTATCTTGCGCGGGTCGATCCGCTGATCGTTGATCATGACGCTCTGCACGTATGGCATAAGGCGCAGCTCGCGCTGCGTAATCTCTTTGCCAAGCAGGCGCTGTGCCGTTTCTTTGACCTTCTCGGTCAGTTGTCCACGCTTTGCCATGTCCTTTCCTCTTGAGTGATGCCCCGGCGAGCGGGGCGTTGACGGTTAATTGAAGCGGGAGACGCATTCGCGCCAGGTCGCCGGTACGCCGATCAGCTCCGGGTCGTAGCCCATCAGCTCGATGAAGCGCTCTTTGCTGCCGTTGGATGCTGTCTTTGCTTCGCGTTGCTTGCGGCTCATCGTCTTGCCCTCCTGGGCTGAATTCGCTTGGTGTGATAGGAGTATATTCCTCTTATTTGATAAAGCGCAAGCATCTGCGCCCTAATTGCGCCCTAATATTTGCTCTTCCCAAGCAACTCCTCAGAAATACTGGCCGAAAACCTCATGACGCCCTGATTACCTATCTGGTTTGCAGTGAAAACCCACGGTGACGCCCTGGCGTGCTCCCCATCACCGACCGGAAGGCCGTGGTGAAGTGCTGCTGGCTGGAGAAGCCGGAGCGGTACCCGACCTCGGCGATCGACATATGCCCGGCCACCAGCAGGGCTGCCGCCATGGCCACCCGGCGCTCGAGCAAGTAGCGCGCCGGGGTGAGCCCTACCGCTGCCTTGAACACGCGCGAGAAGTGGAACCGGCTCATGTTGGCCACGCCGGCCAGCTCGGTCATGCAGATGCGGCGCCCCAAGTTGCTCTCGATGAACTCGAACACCGAGCGGTTGATCCGGCCAGCGCCTGGCGCAGTACCCTGGCGGGCGGACATGAGCTCACCGAGCGCGGCCTGCATGGCCAGCGGCACCGACTCCCTGTAGCCGTAGCGGCCAGACACCAGGGCCTCACGCATGGCCGTCACCAGCATGCGGATCTCGGCCTCTTGGATGCTGGCGTAGTGCTCGCCCGACGGCGTGCGGGACATCGCGTCCCAGGGCTGCACCAGGTCGAGGCCGATGATCGTCTCGCTGTAGGGGCGGTCGGCCCACACCTGCAGCTTGGTCATGCCCGGCAAGTAGACCACGTCACCGGCGCGCCAGGCCTTCCGCATCGGCGGGCCGCCATTCAGCCGCTCGGTGCTGGTGACGTCGTCATGCACGAGGAAGAACGCCGGCCCGGGCAGCACCATCTCGGCGATCTCGATCACGCACGAGGTTTCGATTGCGAACACGCCTCGGTGTGCTATACGTCGCTGGGTGCTGCCGTGGTTGTAGATTGCCTTCATCGAACGCGCGACGGCGCGCCCGATAAGCGCCCTGAATCAATTTAGTTGCGACAAAACCGCCATTTATAGCGGTTTCAACGCACCAGATGACCAGACTCTCAGTCAGAAAATGTCGTGGCCGTGCTGTTCTGTCGCAGGCGGGGCAGGGGCGACTGGTGGCTGAGCAGCCTCTTCGCCGGGGAACTGCTGGCCTGTTACCGCATGGACTGCGCGCCTGCCACTCCAGTCCTGCCAGCGCTGGATAATGACATCGGCAAACTTCGGGTCGAGCTCCATCAGCCTGGCGCTCATGCCGAGACGATCGGCAGCAATCAGCGTGCTGCCGCTACCACCGAACGAGTCGACCACGATGTCGCCGGCGCGCGCCGACTGCTTCAGCATGCGCTCGACCAGGGCCACCGGCTTCTGCGTCGGGTGCAGGCCGCTGCTCGCCGGCTTCGGCTCGTACAGCATCGACGACTGGTGCTCCTCGACCATCGCATCGGCCGACACCACCAGCACGCTCTCGCCGATCCTGACTTGATACCGGCCGTCCGGCATGCGGCTGAACGGCGAGCTGTCGCCCAGGTCGATCACGCTGGTGTTCTTGCGCCCGCCGTACCAGCGGTGCGCGCTGCCCT
The DNA here is from genome assembly GCF_016629525.1 of Kaistia sp. 32K. Lineage (GTDB taxonomy): Bacteria > Pseudomonadota > Alphaproteobacteria > Rhizobiales > Kaistiaceae > Kaistia. The sequence goes on along the minus strand of NZ_AP024269.1, from coordinate 5,239,637 downwards.
TCTTCCAGCCGTACAGGATCGGCTCGTGGATGCTCTGCCAGTCCATCCGGCCCAGCACCATCCGGTCTTTCTTCCACACCAGGCACGACTGCAGGTGCAGGCCGGCCGCGGCGAAGGCGTTGCGGAAGGTCTGGCCCTCGATGTCGGAGTGCGCGACGTAGATCGGCGCCCCGGGCTTCATGATCGAGAACAGCGCGGCGAACGTGCCCTCCAGAAATTCGGCGAATTCGGCCGGCGACAGCTTGTCGTTCTCGATGCCGCCGGTGGCTGCGCGGCTGCCGCCGTCCCACTTGTCCTGCTCGCGGTTCTTGCGGCCGTGGTTCACGTTGTAGGGCGGGTCAGTCCACACCGCGTCGGCGCGCTCGCCACGCATCAGCCGATCCCAGTCGTCCGCGTTCCGCGCATCGCCGACGCACACCCGGTGGGCGCCCAGCAGCCACACGTCGCCCGGCTCGCTCACTGGATGGTCTGGCTCCGGCGGCGCGGCGTCCGGGTCGGCGTCCGGGTTCGGCAGCTCGAGCTCGCCGGCCAGCAGATCCGCCAGCTCGTCCTCGTCGAACGCGGTCAGGGACAGGTCGTAGTCCATCTCCTCGAGCTCTTTCAGCTCAAGGTGCAGCATCTCCTCGTCCCAGCCGGCGCTCAGCGCGCTGCGGTTGTCGGCGATGATGTAGGCCTTGCGCTGAGCTGCTGACCAGCCGGTGCAGTCCAGGGTCGGCACCATGCCGATGGGGATCGGCGTGCCGTTGGGGAACTTGATCTGCTCGCCACGCTGGTAGATGGCGTCGGCCGCCATGCACCGGCCGTGGCCGGCGACGATGCCCTGGTCGTCGATCAGGACGGGGTTCGTCCAGTGGAATTCCAGCAGGAGGCGCTGCAGCTGCTCGACCTGCGCCGGGCTGTGAGTGCGTGAGTTCCTGGCGTAAGCCACCAGGTTCTGCAGCGGCCGCAGCTTGATCTGCGGAATGTCGGCGTCCAGGCCGAGCAGCTTGTTCATGTCGCTCATGTGCGCTCCACCACGGCGACGATGCCCTTCGGCTGGTCGACCAGATCCAGGCCAAGGGCCTGGCGCTCGCCGTCCTGCACCAACTTCAGCGTCTCGGCGGTGATCTTGGCCAGCTTGGCACGCTCGAACGCCTTCATCGGCTCGCGGTCGCGCAGGCGCAGGGCCTCGGCTGACAGGCCGCGCGGCGCCGACCACTCCTTGCGATGACGCTCCAGCACGGTCTCGCGCAGGCGCTCCTTGTCGAGCACGGTCTGGGCGGCGGTCTGGATCTCCATCGGCGGGGCCGTGACCACGTCGTCATATTCGCCGGCATCGGTGTCGTCGACGGCGTCCTTGCTCAGGCCTGAGTCATCAGCCAGGTGCTCGGCGTTCTCGGCCATCTCCTGCTGGTATTCCTCAAGGCGCGCCTGGGCCGCGGCGGCCTCCGGCGTCTGCTCGCCAACGCGGATCGACTTCGTCCAGTCCTCGGCACGCGACTGACGCCGCACAACGGCCTTGGCGAAGCCGCTGATCTTCGAGAGCTCGGCCGTGCTCAGGCCGTGCGTGCCCTCGTAGACGATGCGGGCATCGGCCAGTCGTTTCTCGAATGTGTAATCGTCACTCATGGCAGGAAGTGTGCCGTCACGACCGGGCGCGCTATGCGATGGCGACCTGATAGGTGGTGCCGTTCACGAGGCCGAACTTGGTGTTGGCTGGCATTGACCAGTGAGTGGTGCCGGTGCCCGAGTTGTATGTCGGAGCTTCCATCGCGAACCTGGTGCCGTTGATGTAGACGCTCTTGCCGGCCAGGGCCGCTGTCGCATCTCCCGCAAGTTGCAGCTGGCCCCGCATTGTTGGCGCGCTAAATCCGGCGTCATGGAACTCACGAACTTGGAACCCCTGGAAGGACATCGTCAGGCTGCCGATGCCGTAGACGGTCGACCTCCCGATATGCAAGATCCCGGGGTTAGGCCCGAACACACCCTGGCCGGCCACCAGCGGCACGCTGTTCGACTTCCCGCGTAGGTCGGCGAACGAGATTGCGCCGGTCGGTTTGCCGGCCAAGGCGCGCACGCGGCTGTCGTTGAGGCTCAGGCCGGCGGATGGAATGCCGAGCTCGGCGGCGACGTCAGCCATGCTGATCGGCCCGGTGGTTGGTAGTGGCATGTGTGGCCCTCGAGTGGTGGGCCTTCCGTGGCCGTGATGGTGTGTTGTGCGCCCTATCTGCGCCCTAAATCATATCAGGTGGCGCCGAGCCTTGCTGCTGCTGGCTTCTGGCGGTTAGAAGCCCTGACTATGTATCAGGTTATGCGCCGCTCGACCGCCTCGTACACGCAGGCCGACCACAGGGTCAGCACGAGCAGCCCGAACGCCGGCGCGTCAGTCGCCAGGCAAATGACGGCGATGATGGGCGCGGCGATCAGCGGGTTGGGGCTCATGGCTGGATGCCGAGCGCCACGATAGCCGCCCATAGCACCTTGCAACCGATATGGATGGCCTGGTCAACGTTCAGGCTTATCTTGCCCTCGCATTTGAGCCAGTCGGTCACGCCGTGCACCACAGCCTCGGTCACACCGAGCCACAGCTGGCCCGTGATCAGCGCTACAAATCCACCGTGGATCATCGAGTGCGCGAACAGGGCATGCGGCCAGAAGACCTGTCCGAGTGCCGTGTGGCGGTTCTTGGCCTGGGCAAGGAAGTCACTCTGCAGCGGGTAGTCCGCCAGCGAGTGGCCGACCAGCAGGAAAAATACCAGCGTCGCAAAGTCAGGGCTGATCACGACTTCACCCCGCAGCGCAGTCCGTGCACCTGGCACGTCCTCGGGTAGGCTTGGCCAGCGGCGGCCAGTTCGCGGCTGCAGGTGGCGCCAGGCACTGGCGTGAAGGAATAGGCCACCGGCTGGGGCTCGCCCAGCGGCATCGCCCAGCGGCCCAGCTGGTGCCAGCGGTAGGCGCTGGCGTCGACCTCGCCATCGCAGTGCCGGCAGCGGTACTTGCCTGCGCCCGGCGGCGCGGTGATCAGCTGCTCGAACTCATGCCAGGGGCAGGCGTCCAGCTTGGCCCGGTTGGCCTTCACGGACTCCCACAGGGCAACGATCTCGTCCAGGCTCTGCCCGGTCAGCTCGGCCAGGGCCGGCACGCCGTTGTAGGTGCCGTTCGGGTTGCGGTGCTTGTCCAGGCTGGGATCGGCTGGCATGCGCGCTGGCGGTCGATGATTGTTCACTGATTGCCCTCCAGCTCCGCGCAGCGCTGGCGCAGCGACGGTGAGGCGGCGCATGGGCCGTTCGGGTTGCGGTGGTCTTCAAGGCTCATGGTCGATGCTCTCGGAGAAGGCGTGCCAGACGCAGGCCAGCGACAGGGCGAAGCCCAGGCCGGACAGGGCGACGGTGCCGATCAGGATCGGAGTAGGTCAGGGTGGTCATGTGCTGGTCGCAGTGTGGGGCGCCTTACGTGGCGCGGGGTGTTACTGGCCAACCAGCCGGCTGACCAGATCGATTGCCTGCTGGACGGTGCGCACCTGCTCGGCGGCCGCGTCGCTGATCTCGATGTCGAACTCGCCCTCGACCTCCATGACGATCTCGATCAGGTCGAGGCTGTCGGCTCCCAGGTCGTCGACCAGGTTCTTGTCCGGCGTGATGTCGGTTGCCAGCACATCGCCCACGGCGAAGAAGCTGGCGATGATGTCGGTGACGCGCTGCTCAGTGGTCTTGCTCAATTTCCTTTCCCCTTGGAGTGGCGCCTTGTGGCGCCGGTAGTTGGTTGGCGCAGATGTCAGACCTGCAGGCGGGACTTGATGTCGGACATCACAACCGACAGGTCACGCAGCTTGCTGCCGATGCGGATCAGTTGCTCGGCCAGCGGTGACTCTTCTGCGCGCTCGCCAGCTGCTTCGCCTTTCAGGCCAGCAACTGGAACAGCTGGCGACATGACCGGGTCGAGGTCATCGCGCAGATTGTCCAGCTGCTCAGCGAGCGAGGCCGCGATGTTCTCCAGAATGTGAGCCTGCTGGTGGATCTCGCCGGCCTTCTGCTCCGGTACTGACTGGCCTGCATGTGCGTGAGTTGTTGTCACTTTCCTTTCTCCTGCGCCCTATCGGCGCCCAATGGTTTGGTTGTCCGGCTGAAACATGCGTGGCGTCAGGCGCCGGCTATCCTGACGCCCTGACTCATGGTCTGGATTGGCGATCCGGCCCGTCGTGCGGGTTCACCCAAGGACGGACGCTGCCCATGTCGAAGCGTGCGAATAGCGCCAGACCAAACAGGTTGAAGAACCGCATCGTCATGATGCCGTCGAAGACCTCGCCGGGCTCGACGTCCCTCATCGAGCAGACTGGCTGGTAGTGCGGCTCGTCGCAGTAAGCGCAGTAGTGGATTGCAGCTGCGCTGTCTTCAGTCATGAAGCGCGGGACGATGATGTCCAGCAGGCGGGACAGTCTCACACGCTCTCCAGGGCCGGGCGCGCCGGCGGAAATGGCTTGAGGGGCCGGCGCTCAGCGCGCCAGCACAGCAGGGTGAACCAGGCCAGGGCGATCATCGACGCCCCACCAGGCCGCGCAACCACGACAGCAGACGCCTCGGCCAGGTCTTCTCCAGGCGCTGAGCCGCGAGCTGGTCGCGGATTCCGTCGCGCAGGCCGCGGCGCCAGGCGGAGTAACCGGTCACGCCGACCGTGTAGCTCTTCACGCCAGCAGGCCATCCGTGACGGCCGACCCGGTACCCGTTCTGGTACGCCGACAGCTTGCGCTGCGCGGTCTTGCTCACTGGTGAGCCTCGGGCACGAAGCGCTTGAACGGCGACGGCTCGCCGGTGATGGCCCGCCGCTGCAGGTCTTTCAGGATCGTCTTGCGGACGGCCTTGCGCATGCGCTTCGGGTCGCTCAGCGGGATGTTCTCCAGCTCGGCGCGAGCCTTGGCCAGCAGATCACGTTCGTTCACAGGCAGTACCTCTTGCGGTAGCGCTCCAGCGTGGCCGCAGCCAGGTCGCTGAGCGGGGCTTTTTTGATCTTGGGCGCTGCGCGCTGCACGGCGCGCACCTGGCTGTCCTCGGCGGCGATCGGCACAAGCACGGCCGGCGGCGCGGCTGGGGTCGCAGGGCGCGGCTGGGCCGCCAGCTGGCCAGGCTGCGCAAGGCGCTGCTCCAGGCTGAACGCTGGCGCCGGTGCGCTGCGCATGGTCTGCAGGTAGGCCTCATTCCACCGGCTTGGCGGCACAGAGCAGGCAGCCCGGGCAGCCTGGCGCTCGGTCGGGCTCAGGGGGCGCATGCGGACAGAGGGGCGGCGGTACTCGCCGGCGCGCTCGTATGCGGGGCGGCACAGCTTGGCGGACAGGCCGGTCACTGTGCACCTCCCGCAGCGGCGCGCTGGAGATCCTGCATGCGCGCCCTGCGGTCAGCCTTGCGGGCCTGGCGCTCGCCGCGGCGGCCTGCGTCGCCCAGCAGCTGGTTCAGGTCGAAGTTGGGCTCGAGCCAAGGGCGGCGGGTGGGCATCACCGGGGTTGCCTGGGCGCAGCTCAGCACCCCAGCCGCCGCCAGGGCGAACAGGATCGAGCGAGCCGTGCTGGTCTTGCCGTGCGAGACGTGACCGATGGTGCCGACGTTGGGAGTGCTCATGCGTCACGCTCCGCTTTGGCCGGTGCCTCGGCCAGCTTGTGCGCCTTGTAGTCGCCGTCGGCATCGAGGTGCGCAGGCGGCCAGCCGTGCTTGCGGATGTTCATGGCGCGGAACGGGAGACGTGCTATCGACACGACGCAGCTGCTGGCCACGCAGGCCAGGAAGAACGTCAGCCACGGGCTGTCGCTCATGAATTGCCAGGCGGTCATTGGCGCACCGCCTCGGCCTTCTCGGCCAGACCGCGCCAGGCGAGCCAGATGCCGAAGGTGGCGAACGCAAAGTTCCATGCCGCCCACTCCAGCTGACCACGCACCAGGGCGGTGAAGGCAGAGAACAGCAAGCATCCACTGAGGATCAGACCCACACGGTCATCACGGATGAACCACCACGCCTTGCCGGCCCACAGCTTGAGTTTTTTCACCCCTTTCCCCTACCGGCACCTGGCCGGGTCAATGTTTGATCAATTATGCCGGCAGTGCGTCGAGGGCTGCAACTCTCGCGTGATGGATCGCCAGGATCTTGCCCTCCAGGGCTTTCCTGGGGTTCGGCCCGAAGCGCAACTCGACCTGCTCGATGTAGTGCTGCCGCTGCCGCTTGTTCGGCAGGCCCAGCACGAAGTACGGCTCAACCTCGAGGCAGTGCTGCCTGATCCGCTCGACAGCCTCGGTGCCGCGCTTGGCGCCGATCAGGGTCAGGAAGTCGTGCCGCTCGGCATGGCCCTTGGCGAGCACGTAGCGGGCTTCACACTCTGCCCGCCACGCTTCGCTGGTCTCCAGCACCTGCTCGCCGGTATACAGCGTCACCTGGCCAGGTTTCCACTTGCATGCGTTCATGTAATTCAACTCGATTGCGTGGATTTGCGCCCTATGTGCGCCCTAAAAACAATCCGGCAGCGTGAAGGCCTAGTGCTGCGCGGGTTTCAGGGTTGTGACACCCTGATTGATCATCTGGTTTACTCGTCGTCGGCCGCCTGGGCGCCGCCGTAGCTGGCCACGAACAGCGCGGGGAACTCCGGCGACACGCGCTTGTTCTGGTGGCAGCGGATGCCGGCATCCACCAGCTGGGCCGCTGACCGACCATCGCCGCGGTGGCGGCGCAGCTTGGTGCCGCAGGCGCACACCACGTCCGGCTTGTGACCGGCCGCCTGGGCGCCGCAGTTCGTGCACTGGTACAGCCGGCCGGCATCATCGGGCCGCGACACAATGCGAGCGAAACACGCCCTGCAGCAATGGGGCTCCAGGCGCCACCCGTCGCGCGTGCGCGCGGAGCCCTGTTCCTGGCCATTGGTTCCCGGCGCGCTTTCGGAAATTTTCACAGTCATCCGAACAGTTCCCCTTGCAGCAGGTTCGGCCTGCCAGCCTCGAATGCGAACGTAACGTGTTTGCTGGTATCCCTGAGCACAGCCACCACCAGCTCCTGCCGAGACGCGACGGTCATCGCCACGCGCTCGATCTCAGGCCCGGCTTGGAACCGGATCTCCAGCTGGTGCAACTGCGGGTGCTTCACCGGTGCACTGCCCCTGGCATTGCGCCCCTTCAAGAACTCCCGCTCCCGGTTGTAGCAGCTGATGCACAGGTGCTTTCGCACAAGCCTTGTCGCTCCCTGCTCACACCTGGCGCAGATGCTCATTCCCCGGAGCGGCGACAGTGAGATTTCCCCGACGCCGGCATGCTTCGCGCCGAGCGGGCAGTTCCTGCACTGATCCAGGCGTTCTGGTGCTGCCTTGCCGTTGGCCTCGACCCACATGCCGGCGCAGGCGGTGACCTGCAGACTGGCTTTGCGCCTGTCGCACCGGAAGAACTGCCGATCTGGCAATTCAGGGTATGTGAAGTATTCGACCACAGCGGTCTCCAGCTGGCTTTGCCTTGGGGCCTTGGGGCCTGTGCTGGCGGATAGTTTAGCTGGCGCGCCTCAGAATTGGGAAGGTTTTGGGTGATAAATCAGGGGCCGCGACTGGGCTATGACTGGGTTGCCCCCTGGTTTCTGGCCTAGTTGCCCCTCTGGTTGCCCCTCTTTCTCTTATTATTATCTTATATTTCAATGAAATAGATATATATATAGATAAAAGGCGACCATAGAATTGTACATATAAGCCCCATAGTGCGAGCTGTTGTAACCATGGTGGTGATAATTCGGTTACACCTACCTGTATATTATTACTTGCTTGTGTTTTCCGGACGCGACGGTCGCCTTTCGCTAAACCCCTTGAACCATAAGGCGAAAATCAGCGGCGACCGAGAGGCAACGGAAATCCGGCGGACGCGCGACCAGACTGCAACCGGCGCGTTGCGTGACAGCCAAAACTCATTGCAATTAAAGGATAATCGCAATTTAGGCCATGGTCGCGGTTGCGGTCGCTGGTGTTGTTTTCGGTTACTGCGGTTGCGTTTTTCGCCATCCGGCAGGCACAATTATGTTGCCGTGCAACCAACCAAAACCACCTTTTCGGTTACAGCCATGAACGTCATGAAGACCAAACTGACCACCCACCAGCTCGCCGGACTCATCTTTATGAGGCCCGACGAGATCAATCATCACCTGATGGACATGGTGCCCGCCGGGCTGATCCCTGCGGACACCCTCAAGCGGAAGCAGCCATCCGGCGCCGTCGACCTGAGCGCGGCGAACCCGCTCGGCATCACCGACCTGATCAAGCTGGCCATCCATGTTCCGCTGGATACCCAGCAGACCAACGCCATGCTGCAGGCCTGGCAGGAGCTGCACGCCGCCGAGGTCAAGGGCCACATCGCCAGGGCGCGGCGCGCGGTGCCGAAGCGCGAGACCAGCGCCGACCGCGACGTGATCAGGCGCTTCTTCGACGGCAAGGCGCGCTTCCTGAAGCTGCTGCACGTGCCGGGCGACGCCGACGCCAGCGACCTGGGCCTGCGCCGGGTCGGCGACATGCTCATGATCGGCACGTCCACCCCGGTGGTGCGCCAGGCGATGCGAGCCTCTGGAATCCAGCCGCGCGAGCTGTTCACTGCACTGAAGGCGCTGCCGGGCACCAGCCGCATCGGCGCCAAGCGCTTTGCTGGCCATGCGAGCAAGGCCTACCTGGTGCGGGTAGACGAGCTGCTTAGGGTCATAGAATAGGTGCAGGTCATCGGTAGCAGTCCGACGGGTGGTCAAAATAATGCTTGCTCAAATTTGAGTAACGAATGCATAATTCACCCAACAGAGCAGCAAGCTCGACAGCAACCGACCGAGAGGGATGCGCAAATGGCTACCAAATTCACCTACAAGTTCGTACCCGGCGGCAAGCTCTACGACCCAACCATCGAGTTGCATGCTGACGGCAAGAAGTCTCGCGTATACATACAAGTCTGCGGGTACGACGAATTCATCATCACCATCAACTACTTCGACATCCGCGGCCACTTCGCGGGGGCCGGCTTCGCCACCAGCCTTGCTGGCGCGAAGGAACAGGCCGTCGCGGCATACCACAAGTCGCTGGTCGAAGAGGCCAAAGAAGCCAGACGCGCGGCTCGCAAGGCCGCCGCACCCAAGGCGCCCAAGCCTCGCAAGGCCGCATAATGGCGAGCAAGTCGCCTGACCACCAAGCCCCTTAACTGGGGCTTTGCCGGTACCACCATCCGCCACTCGAGGCCGACCCCATGCACGCGCAGCTCTCCGCCAACTACCGCCTGATCGGGCATTCGCTCTACCGCAAGAGCGGTAACGCCTTCATGCACGTCGCCATCGTGCCCGTGAACCGCCGCCTGCTGCACCAGGCCATCGCCTGGTTCGAGGCGCAGGAGTAACGCCATGCCCACCGCCACCACCATCCTCGCCACGGCCCACACCACCGACCAGATCCGGCGCGCTGCCCGCCAGCAGTGCGTTGGCATGGAAGAGAAGCGCAACGCCAACTATGCGCTGTTCTGGTCGCAGTATCGCTTCGGCGACAGCAGCCAGATCACCATCGACGGCAACAAGATCACCATCGGCGTATGGGTGATGCAGACGCTGCCGGTTGTCCGGCCAAGCAAGCGCCGCTGCTCATTGCCGAGCTGCCGGTCTTGCAACGGCACCGGCCTGGATAGTCGTGGCCAGGTCTACGCTGTTAACGATCAAGGGCCGTTCTAATACTTGCTCATATTTGAGTAAGTGCAGTACACTGCAAGCAACACCAACGAGCCCGGAGAACCGAGCCATGAACACCTTCAAGCAACCACGCATCCCGGGCCAGCGCGCCACGCGGATGGCGCAAGTCACCCAGGAGCGCCTGGACAAGGCCATTCTGCCGCTGATCAAGACTGGCACCCTGGTGGCTGAGTACAGCACCGCCCAGGCCACCACCTTCTACACCACCATCGCCGGCCGCCAGGTTGGCATGACCCGCAACGGCAAGCACTACGCGCAGGTCGCGGCATGAAGCGCCCGACGCTGGTTGAGCTGACCCTGGCCACCGCCGCCCTTCTGGCCGTGGCCTGCTTTGCCTACGCGGTGCACACCGGCGCCGTTGGGTTCACCATTATCTGAGTTGCCGCGCCACCTGGCGCCAAGGAAAGGAAATGCGCTACTACATCAAGACCACCGACCCGCGCTATGTCGAAATGCTCAAGGAGCTGACGGCGCTGGCCGGCGAACGCTACGCATTCTTCAAGGCCCGCGCCGTCGAGCTCGGCTTTGACGAGATCGGCATGCACGAGCTCGGCGTGCCCGTTTTCTTCTTCAAGCAGTGCGCCGATGGGGCGACTGCGCCGAGGAAAGGGCCGAAGATCGCTGGGTTCAAAGGCGGCGATCGCGTCTACGATGGCGGCAAGTACCACTTCAAATACAGCGTCAGCGGTCGCGGGAAGGCCTTCTATGACGCCTTTGTGGCCGGAGCGCCTACTGCCCCAGAGGAGCTGACCAAAGGCAACTTCTACCGCCCCTCCATCAGCACCGTGTTCTGCCTGCGCCTGGGCCTGCCGGATGGCGTATTCGACGAGCGCAGCATTCAGTTTGGAACCGTGTTCCTGCTGCACGACAAAACCATGGTCGCCTGCAGCCTGCCGTTCCGCGATGACGACTCGAAGGAGGCGGCACCGGTGGTGATCCCAGACGGCTTCGAGGAGATCACCGAGCGCGCCCTGGTCGAGGAAATCAAGAAGCACAACGAGTCGATCAAGGCCGACTGACATTAAGCCACTGCGCCCCTGCCGGGGCGCTAGGGACAGGACGTGAAGTTCTACTACCAGATCAAGGGCCGCCAGCAGTACAGCGACGATGACTATGGCTGGGCCTGGCCGCCGGTGTTCAGCGGCATGGTCGAGGCCGAAGACCGCAAGACCGCCAAGGCCCAGGTCGAGGAGCTGTATGGCCGCCAGTTCCCCATGCGGGTGCTGAAGAAGGACATCGAGCAGCACGCCTACCTGCTGCACATCCAGCCGATCACCGAGCGCGACACCTACATCCTCAAGCGTTTCGAGGACACGGCCTGCAAGGAGTGCGGGGTGGTCTTCAAGCTGATCGACAAATACAACGACCCGAACACCGAGACCAACAGCCACGACTACTGCACCGAGGCCTGCAAGCAGGCGGCACGTGGCCGCGAGCTGTCGGAGTTCCGCCTGGCCAACGAAGGGCTGTCGCCGCCGGTGATCTACCAGGTGCGTCAGAAGTCAACGGGCCGCGTCTACGTCGGCCAGACCACCCAGCCGTTCACGCTGCGCTGGTGGCAGCACCTGAGCAACCCCACCGCGTGCAAGTTCCACACTGCGCTGAAAAGCACCGACATTACCGACTGGGAATTCTCGGTGCTCGAGGTGATCGCCTATCCCGAGGGCTGCACTGACCGGGCCGGCCACATCACTCTTCGCGAGGCCCACTGGGTCGACGCACTGTCGGCGGTCGACGCCGGCTTCAACACCGTGCGGCCGGCTGGGGCGATCAACCTGGCTCAGCAAGAGCTGCTGTAAATCACACCATCACAACTGATGCGGCCATGGCCGCTGGGGAAAAGCCCATGCTAACCATCTACCTCCTAGCCTATGTCTGCTCCACCGCCGCGCAGGACGACTGCGAGGCCCAGGTCGTCGACCACTTCCACGGCGCCGACGCGGCGATCACCTGCGAGCTCGAGCGCGAGGCCTGGCTGGACGGCAAGCGCGGATCTGCGCCGCTGCGCAACAGCCGCTTCGTCACCCTGGCGTGTGAGCTCGACTGACCGCCTGTCGCCGGTAAATCCGACGAGCGGCGCGCACCTGCGCATCTCAAAAAAGCATAATACCCACATCAACAACACGCCCGGCTTGCCCGGGCTAGGGGAGTAACGTGGACAAGTGGAAATTCCTGGCCGTCACCGGCTGGATCGGGGTGCTGGCACTGCTGGTCACCATCATCGACATGCACAGCGGGGTGGTGTGACATGGCCGGGTACAAGCTGGATGGCACTGTGCTGCGGGATGGGGCTGGCGCCTACGTTGCCGAGCTGATCGGCTGGGACGACGCAGAGCTGTCGCTGCTGATGGGGCGGGCGAGTGTGGCTGATGCCGAGCCTGCTCCGACCCCTGAGTTCGTCTGGGTTCGCCTGCTGGAAGCCATGCACGGCGACAACGGCGCCGCATTCACGGCGAGCACCGACGACTACCGCGAGGCCAGCGGGCCGCTTGCCGATCTGATCGCGGCGGGGTTCTTTCGTGGCGATGCGGACAGCCTTGATGGCGATATCTGGATGGCAGCAAGTGGCGAGGAAACCGAGGCCGCCGTCCGGTTTGAACGCTGCGCTGACGCCTACGCTGCGTTGTCCGCCGTATTGAATCGCGTGTTTGAGCGTGATGATCAGGCGTACGACCGAAACGCCGAGCGACTGACTGCCGAAGCGCTAGGGACTGGCTCAGGAATAAACATGGCCGCCACGTCCGTGGATGAGCTGTTCGACGAGCCATCCCTGCCGCCTGCCGGCGTGGAAGATGTGGAGGTGGTTGGATACCGCGTTCAATGGACTGATCGACCAGGCGGCAGCGCCCTCAACTTGCTCACTGCCATTACCCCGCCGATACACCTGCTCCGCGCCGAATACCCGAATGCCGAAATTCAGCACACCGACGATCTCATGACCGTAGCCCAGTGCCAGCGCATCGTTGCAGCGCGCGATGCTGCTATCGAGGAATGGTCAGGCACGGCAGTGCAGAACGGCATGGAAGTTGACCGACTGCGCGCATTGATGGCTGCCGGGGCGCTGGTGCCGAGGGAGTTGCTGGACGACGCCGAAAAACACCTCACCGACTGGCTAGACCTGCACGACTGCGAATGCGAAGGCGGCCACATCTGCGGACGCGGCCATGTCCGCGCGACGCGGGACAGGATACACGCCCTGCTCGCCGCTCCAGCAGTCGCAGGCCATCAGCACGCATCTGCTGCCCGTGACGTTCTGATCGAGCGCCAGCGACAGGTCGCCGCAGAAGGGTGGTCGCCGGAGCACGACGACGAGCACGACGGTGGCGAACTTGCGGCGGCAGGCGCAGCATATGCGCTGCATGCCGCCGACCACCTTAACCCGTATAGCCAGGGCGATGGCGGCGACGAAGCGCCCAACTGCTGGCCGTGGCATGACGCCGTTGCTGGCCGTGGCGAGGGGCCGGAGGCAACCAAGCCCGCATGGTGGAAGCCCGGCACACCACGGCGCGACCTGATCAAGGCCGCCGCCCTGATCCTGGCCGAGATTGAGCGCATGGATCGCGCAGCCGCTCCAGCAGAGCAAGGGGGTGACGTGTGACTTCATCAGAGATAAAGCCGCTTCCTCCCCTGAAGGCCTACAGCGTCCAGGGCAGTGAGTACGGAACTATCACGTTCGCCAGGCATGCTGTGGTGGCTCGGCGTGACGGAGCCAACGAGCTGAACATCGAGTTCGAGGATGTGGAATCCTGCCTCCGCGTTCCAGCTCTTGATCGCTACGCATCAGCAGGCGGCGTGCCATGGCGCGTGCTGGTCGAGGAGCACGGCTGGTGCCAGGAATGCGGTTACTGCGAGCGCCGCGTCTACAACGATGAACCGGATCGGGTCTGGACAACTGACGAGCAGGTCTGCTGCTCGGTTGAGTGCGAGGCGCGGCGCGAGAACTGGCTGCGCAAGCACGCCGCCGCCAAGCAGCAGGAGAGCAGCAATGGCTGAGCAAGTGAAGCGTGTTCCAACTAGCGTTCTTACCGGCCTGATTGACGTGGCTCATGAGCGGCGGCATGAGCTTATCTGTCAGCAGTTTCCCGACAATGACGAGGGCGATGCTTTATGTCGTGTTAGAGATCGGCGCGTAGGCCGTATTGATCGACTCATTGAGCTGGTTGAGCGGGAGGCTGTGGTTTGCAACTACGACGCCCTGGCGGCAGAGGTCGAGCGGCTGAAATCCACCATCGACGGCATGAACGCCAAGCACTGGGAGCTGGTGAATGCTCATGCCAGCCTGCGCGCCAAGCTGGCCGAGCGGGATGCGCATCCTGTGCGCGCGCTTGGTCAAGAAGCCTATTCAACACTGGTGGGGATGGTCGAGTTCTGCCTGGAACGGCGTGTTCGCATGGGTATGGATGAAGGATTCAAGTCATTTGAGCCAGAGGACGAACACGACTTCGTGAAGGAGTTGCGCGGGTTTGTTGCCCTCGCCGCCCACCGCCAGGCCAACCCCAATGGCTCGTAACCCATTCCCCACCACCAACGCCCTGCGCGTCCTGGCGAATGCCTACTTCGGCCTTCCCCTCGCCGCAGGGGCGCCCGCGCGCGGCTTCCACGCCATTCTCGGCAGCTGCGTCCAGCAGGGTACAATCACCAGGGCCGGCGAACTGACCGACACCGGCCTGCTCATACTCACCGAGTACGGAGGAAAGGAGCATGGATCAAACCGCTGAACAGCTGCGCCAGCAGGCGCGAGACCTGCGCGAGAGCGCGCAATATGCCGACCGCGAGCAGGATCGCGCCGCCGACCTGCAGCGGGCGGCCAAGCTGGAGACGCAGGCCCGGGCGCTCGATGGCGAGCAGCAGCAAGCCAAGCGCGCAGCCTACCAGGCGATGACGCCAGAGGAGCGGAAGCAGGATCTCAAGCACCGCATCGAGCTGACGATCGGCAAGATCGAACGCAAGCTCGGCATGAAGCCGTGACCCGGCCGACCGCCATCACCTGCATCCTGGCATGGGCTCTTCTCGAGCCCATTGTCGTTGGCGCGCTGGATTCTCTGCGTCCGCCACCACTGCACAACTGCCCGGCGCCACATGTTCGTCACGTGGTATCGTGCCCACCACCCCACACAGTCACCACCCGCCAGGTTCAGTGCCTCTCGACGAAGCGCGTCGACCTGTGCGCCGAGGGATACCAATGAAGAAAGCATGCCCGCAATGCAGCAGCGACGCCGTCGTCCTGCTGCGCTCGATGAACCTGAAGCTGTGCTCCGACTGCAAGCACGAGTGGGCCTGGCATCTGGATGCCGGGCAGAAGCCGCTGGTGGCCAGCAACCGCGCGGATCGCGGGCTGACCAGTGAGCAGCAGGCATGACCGAGGAGATGAAGGCCCTTCGAGCAGGGCGCATGGTCAACATCGGCGGCGTGCTCGCCAAGCGATGCTCTGGATGCTGGGTGACCAAGAAGATCGAGCAGTTCCACGACGACGCAAGCAAGGCCTCTGGCATGAGGAGCCATTGCGTGGTCTGCATGTCGAGGCGCAAGCGCCACAAGGATTGAACCCACAAAAAAG
Source organism: Kaistia sp. 32K (assembly GCF_016629525.1). GTDB lineage: Bacteria > Pseudomonadota > Alphaproteobacteria > Rhizobiales > Kaistiaceae > Kaistia. Next base: position 5,224,388 of record NZ_AP024269.1, on the reverse strand, counting down.
CCCGCTGATGCGGGCTTTTTGCTGCCTGGCTGCCGCTAGATCGGCAGCTCATCCGTCTCTCCCTGCTCCTTCTCTTCGCCCAGGATCGGCTCGACAGGGATGCTCACGACCTTGCTGTCGGCGCCGTTGAACTTCTTGCTGCCGTTCACCCGCTTGGCGCCCTTGACCCGCAGCAGCTGGCCGCGCAGGTCGGTGACGAACGGCATGTCCTTCACCAGCTTGACCAGGTTGCTGACGCCGGTACCGAACCAGAGCTCGTTGGTAGCCAGCTCAACCCGGATGCCGTGGCGGCGCAGGGTGTCGTCAGCCGTCTTGGGCTCGATCAGGTTGTGCCGGTGCATCGGCGAGCACTCGCGGATCAGCTCGTAGACAGTGTGCTCGTCGGCGCCGCTGCTGGACTTGACGCGCAGCTTGGCGCCCAGCAGGGCCTCGATTGCCCGGCTTGCGTCGTCCTGATCGTTGTCCTCAACGTGCTCGTCCCAGCGATAGCCGCGGATCAGCACCATGGCCTCGGCATCGCTGGGCACATAGCTCTTCTGCAGGCACCACGACCCGGCCAGCAGGGTGCCGAACTGGTCGCCCTGGCGCTGGGTGCCGAAGTGCCGTGCGGCGGCGCGCCGGAACACTTCGACGCTCTTGAGGATGACCGGCATCATGCCGAGCGCCCGGGCTAGCAGCCGGCTGGCGATCTCGTCGTCCTCGTCGATTTTGTTCAGGTCGAGCGACAGTTCGTCCCAATGGTCGGTATTGCCATCCACCGGCGGCCGCATGACCAGCTTGGTGAGGCGATCGACGTCGGCCTTGCCGCCGGACATATTCACGTTGATCGACGCCAGGCAGAACATCGATCGAATGTGGAAGCTCTGGCCGTCGCCGGATACCGTGCCCTTGAGGGTCATGGCCTGGCTGTCGGTCGAGGTCTTGCGGATCATGCCGATGACGTTTTCCATGCGCTGCTTGTCGCGCTCGGTGTTGCTCTCGGCCTCGTCGATCAGCACCGGCAGGGCATCTGCCTGCAGGTACTGGCGAATGCCAGGCTCGGTGCTGTCACCCGTGGCGTAGACGCTGATGCCGCGCAGCAGGGAGCCCATGTACTTGTTCTGGATGGTCGACTTGCCGGTACCGGCGCCGCCTGTGATCCAGACGTGCGGGCGCCATGGCAGCGCGCCGCAGACCGGCGCCAGCATGACGAAGCCAGAGAACAGCGCGGCACTGCCGGGCATGCTCCAGCGGATGCGCTCGGCCACGCTGACCAGCCAGGTACCTTCCTCGTCTGTCATGGGCTGCGCCGCTGGCGTCGGCATGCTGCGCTCCACCTGGTAGACGAACGCCGACTGGATGCGCGTGATGTCGGTCTGCACGCCGTCGACGGTCAGGTAGCCGCCGTGGTGAAACACAGCGCGCCCCTTGTCCGTCCAGGCGCCGCGCCCGCGCACGCGGTTCGGATCGTAGATGCCCCGGCTGTTCGCGGTGCGGAAGACCCAGTTGATCGCGGCTTTCTTGTTGACGCCTTCCTTGTTGGGAAACTGCTCTTCCCACCAGTTGATCGGCGCCAGCTCCATCAGGCCGGCATCGCTGAAGTCGCCCTTGCGGTAGCTCAGCACCTGGCGCTTTTCGTGCTGGAAGAAGAAGTAGTCGCCGCGGTCATAGCCGAGGATCGTGAAGTAGCCGTTGCGGATCAGGTCTTCGTCGTCATCACCATCTGCCGGCGGCGCCTGGCGAGCAGGTGGCGCAGCAGCAGGCACGATGCCGGCGGCCAGCGCTGCGTCCTCGGCATCCCCAACATCCTCCCAAGGCAGCGGCTCGGCCTCGGCCACCGGCGGCGCTTCAACTTCGACGACAGCGTGCAGCTCGCGGAAATCAGCCACCGCCAGGGCATTGGCCCGGGTGTGGGCCAGCAGATTGAAACCGTCCGGTAGGTCGTCGGCCAGATCCCAGCCGTCCGGCACGCCGGCAGGCGGGGTGATGATCTTGATCGAAGATGCGGTGCCAGCGATGCGGTCAGCGATGTCGAGCATGCACACGACGCCGGGCTGCTCGAGGAGCGGCATCAGCTCGCCGGCCTTCGGATGCGTGTCGACGTAGCGCTTCAAGTCAGCATCCGGCCACATGCCGACGTTGCGACCGCTCAGCGGCGACCAGTCGACGTGCGGCACGGCCTTGCCGCCGCCTGGCCAACTGATCACCACCAGCTTGTTGCGCGGGATGCCGGCTGCCTCGTAGCGCTCCTGCGCCGCATCAGCGGCCTTCTCGCCTTCGGCCAGCACCACCTGGGCGGCCGGGTGCGCGGCCAGCTTGTCGAGCCCATAGAGCGGGCGCGGCTTGTCGAACGACAGCCAGCGCCAGCGAGTCTCGCCAGTCTCGACGTTGACGCAGTAGGTCTGCGGGATCACGTCCTTGCCGCCGCCGGGCAGCTCGAAGCGGCAGATATAGCCGATCAGCGCGCCTGAGCCGTCGCGGTACTCCCAGCGACGGCTGGCGACCAGCTTTTCCCAGCTGCCGCCCTTGGGCCTGTTGAACGTGTCCATGGGGCGCTGCTTGACGTCAGCGGGCACCGGCACGATGGGCTTCCACTCGGCCTTGGCCTGGGCCTTCTCAGCCTTGGGGGTCGGTGCCACGCCAGCCTTGGGTGCCAGGTCGCCGACGATGCTGCGCACGGCCTGGCGGAAGCCAGTGTTCTCGTACTGCATCACGAAGTCGATGGCATTGCCGCTGGCGCCGCAGCCGAAGCAGTAATAGAACTGCTTTTCCGCATTGACAGTGAACGACGGCGTGCCCTCTGAATGGAACGGGCACAAGCCCTTGTGTTCGTCGGCGCCGTGCTTTTTCAGATCAACGTATTTTTCAACTGTTGCGAGAATATCGGCTTTCGCACTGTCGACTACCGAATCTGGAATCTTCCAGTCATCCATACCCTACCCTTCTGCCGGGGGACTGCATTGAAAAAAACGGGCGGGCGTGCGCAGTACACGCCTTTCAGCACCGGGAGCTAACCGGTGCCTGAGCCCGAAACATGATCGCCACCAGGCGCGGGATTCGCAGCCTGGAAGGCGGGAATTTTGGTGAAGAAGCGGGCTCATGAAGACGCCCGCCGGTATCATACATCAAATTTTAGACGTTGCGCGCCTTCCAGTCTTCGACGATGGCCACCGCCGCCTCTGGACTGTTCGCAATGCCGGCGATGCCGCCGGCCAGGTCGACTTGCGCGACCATGTTCGCCTGCTCATCGCTGGTCTTGCCGCCCTTGCTGCGCTTGGCGTCCATAAACGTGGCTACGGCGATCTTGCGGCCGACCATCTCCGGGGTGACTTCGATCGTCGTCCAGCCGCCCAGGTCGAGCTGGCCGGTAACGGACTCGCCGTTCGGGTACGCCATGCCCAGGGCGATAGAGCGCGCGGCCTTGATCAGCACCGAGCCGTCCTGCAAGCGCTGGACGCCCTTCGGGCCGAGGTTGGAGATCCACGCCCGGCCGCTGTTGAAGCGGAAGAGCGTGGTGCCGATGGCGCCCACGGCGAGCCAGATGCGGCGCTGGACGGTGTTTTCACTGGACACGGGCTTTCTCCTGCGCAACCAGGCGATGCCCGAAGAACTCGACTTTTTCTGCGTCATACAGGGCGTCGTTGCCAGTCTTGTGCTTGCCCAGGCTGCGGGATGCCGCTCGGCGCCAAATCGCCTTGAAGGCATTCCCTTCCGCGAAGTTCATGCCCAACGCTTCGATGATGTCGTTGCATTCCGCCGTGTACGGCTGGCGCCCTGGCGTGGTGGTGCTGGTGATGTCTACTTGGTAGTAGTCCACGCTGCCACCGGTATGCTCGCTCATATGTCGATCTCGTGGTGAATGGCTGGGAATTAGAACGGAATATCTTGATCGTAGCTGTCCTGCGCCTGCTGTTGCTGGGGCGCCTGGCGCTGCTGTTGCTGCTGCGGCCGCTGTTGCTGGCCGGCATTGTTGCCGTCACGACCGCCGGCGTCGTCCTTGCTGCCGAGCATCTTCATCTCGCTCGCGCGGATCTCCGTGGTGTAGCGATCAACACCGCTCTGATCCTGCCACTTGCGCGTCTCCAGCTTGCCCTGGAAGTAGACCAGGGTGCCCTTGCGCAGGTACTGGCCGGCGATCTCCGCCACTTTTCCGAACAGCACGACGCGGTGCCATTCGGTCTTTTCCTTCTGCTCGCCGGACTGCTTGTCCTTCCAGCGCTCCGAAGTAGCGAGCGACACGTTGCAGACGGCGTCGCCGTTGGGCAGATACTTCACTTCCGGGTCTTGGCCGAGGCGGCCGATCAGGTTGACTTGATTGAGAGACGACATGCTTATTGCCCTCCAGGGGCTGAGTTGTTGAACAGATCCGCACCCAGGCCCTGGGTGTGGAAGAAGTCGCTGGCGAATTCCTTCGGCCAGCCTTGCTGCGCGGCCACCCGCTCGAGCTCTTCGAGCGACATGACCTTGAGTTGATCCTTAGTCGGCTCAGGAGGCCGGCTTGTCGGGCGCCACTTCTCCCGCGTGCGCTGCCTGGCATTGAACGTCGCCAGCGCCCAGCCCTCGCTGTAGCCCCGCTGCGCACCGATGCGCTTGAGCTCTTCCAGGGTCTTGGCGCCCTTGACTTCTTTGCGCTTGGAGGCGCGCATGGCCTCGGCCATTTCCGGGGTGATTTCCTGCAGCTCGCCGTCGGCGTGCTCCAGCTTTCGGGTCTTGGCCTCGACGACCTTGCCGCAGTGCGGGCAGGTCGGCTGCGGCGCGAACACGCCGAAACACCCCTTGCACTGAATCAGGTCTTCGCGGTCGGCATCCTTTTTCTTCTTGCCGGGAACCTTGACCTCGCCTTCAAGCGACCATTCGCGCTCTTCGTCGGCCAGGCCGTGGCGGAAGGTCAGGCCCGCGTGGTCGAGCACGTAGCAGCAGTCTTTCTTCACGCCGGTGGCAGGATTCGTCCACGGCCGCAGGCCGCGACCAATCACCTGCAGGTAGCTGGACAGGGACATGGTTGGCCGCAGCAGGATGATCGCGCTGATCGCCGGGCAGTCGACGCCCTCGACGAGAATGCCGACGAAGGTGACGACCTTGATCTCGCCGGTCTCCAGGCCCTTCATCGCGCGATCGCGCGTCGCCGTGTCGTGCTCGCCGCAGAGCATCACCGCGGCGATGCCGGCGGCATTGAACTCGTCCGCGACGTGCTGGGCGTGCTCGACAGTGACGCACCAGGCCACGGCCGGCGCATTGGGGCAGATGCGCTTGTAGTGAGCCACGGCGCTGCCGGTGATCTTCGGCTTGTCGACGACGGCGGCCAGTTCCTGGGTGTCGAAGTCGCCTTTGCTCTTTCTGATGCCGCTGAGGTCAAGGCGCTCGGCCGGCGCGAAGACGCGGGGCTGCACGAGGAACCCGCGTTCGATCAGGTTGCCGATGGATACGCCCTGCACCATGAAATCGAACAGGCCGCCGGTGTCGCGGCCCAGCGGCTTGCCGTCCAGCCGGCACGGTGAGCCGGTCACGCCGAGCACGATGGCGCCGTAGAACATCAAGGCCTGCACGATCTGGACGTAGGACTTCGCGGCCGACAGGTGGGCCTCGTCGATGACGATCAGGTCGTAGCCTTCTTTCCGGGCAGCGGTCTTGGCCTGCAGAATGGCCTTGGCCTCGGGGACGCCTGCCGCCATCGCTTCTTCCAGCGCGCGGTCGTAGCGTTCCTTCATCCGGGCGACCAGCTTCTCGAGCCGGCGCACCAGGGTCTGCACGGATGCGACCTGCACCTTGGCGACGCGGTTCGGCGTGAACCCGGCCATGATGATCCCGTGATTCACGTCGTAGTCGCGCAGCTTGTTGCTGGCTTGTTTGATCAGCTGGTCGCGGTGGGCCAGGATCAGAACCCGGTTGCCGAGCTCTGCGGCGCTGCGCGCGATATAGCTGAAAATCACGGTCTTCCCGGCACCGGTGGAGAGCACCAGCAACACCGCCCGGCTGCCTGCCCTGAATGCAAGGCGCACGTCTTCGACGGCGGACTCTTGGTAGTCACGCAGTGTAAATGCCATATCAAAGCGGCGCTTTCTCTATAGGTCGCCGCCCCACTGTGGTTGTCGGTTACTTGGAGGCTTCGCGTTCTGCCTTCGCCACGGCCGCTTCGAGCTGATCGACGACTTGAATCGTCTTCGGCGCCTTGGCCTTCCAGCGATCCGGCGTCGCGCGCGCCACGCCAGCCTTCTTGCAGATGTCGCTCAGGTTCAGGCCGGCGGCCTTGCCACGCTCGATGATCGAGTCGAGGCGGCTGTGGAATTCGCCAGTGAATGTGGCGGATTTGGTAGTCATATAAGCTCCGGTTGAGGAATAGTCCGGCAAGATTATCGTATTTGCGCAGTCATTTCCATATTTGCTGCATGCATACGGATGCACTTCAAGTAAATGCCATGACTTTGCGGGTGTTTTAGTTGCACGATAATCTTTTTTGCGCGTAGACTGTGCCCATCCAATACACAACCGAGGAAATTCTTGTGAGCGAACAACAGCTACACGGGCTGGTTGAGCTGACGAACGAGCAGTACCACTCCGGCCCGGGCATCAGCAAAAGCCACCTCGACGACATAGCCCTGGAGACTGGCGGTAGCCCGCTGAACTACTGGGACAAGCGCATCAATCCCGACCGTGAGCCGGAAGAGTTCAAGCACTGCTTCGCGGTCGGCGACGGCACGCACAAGCTGGTGCTGGAGCCTGGCACGTTCGAGCAGACCTACGCCGTCGGCTTCGACAAGAGCGCCTACCCGGATGCGCTCAACACCGTGGACGACATGAAGCAGGAGCTGGCCAAGCGCATGGCGATGACCAGCGGCAGCAAGCCTGAGCTCGCTCGGCGCCTGGTCGAAGAGGAAGGCTACCCGCGAGACCAGATCCTCATGTACCTCGAGCAGGACTACAACGCGACGCTGGGCGAGAAAATCATTATCCCGGCTAAGGACTACAAGGACATGCTCAGCATGCTGCGGGCTGTCGATCGCCACCCATTCGCAGCCGGCCTGCTGTCAGGGGCCGAGGTAGAGCAGTCGTTCTTCATCGAGACCGACCAGAACATCATCGACCACGACACCGGCGTGGTGACGCCCATCCGCGTGCTGCGCAAGTGCCGCACCGATGCGATCACTGCGAGCGGCGGCTGGATCGTCGACCTGAAGACTACGGACAACGTGAGCGAGGACGGCTTCGGCGCCACGATCGCCCGGCGGCGCTACGACATTCAGGCGGCCTGGTATCTGGACATCCTGCGTGACCTGTACGGCTCGGCCGCGCCGCGCGGCTTCGCCTTCATCGCAGCGCAGAAGACCAGGCCCTACGACGTGGCCGTCCACTACATGGAAGCTGACCACCCGGCACTGGCGCGCGGCCGGCGGCTGTACCAGCGCGACCTGCTGCGCATCGTTCGCTGCCGCGAGGAGGGCTACTGGCCCGGCGCCGATGGCGGCGACCTGCTGCAGGTGAAGCTGCCGTATTGGGCCACCCGAGACTTTGAATACGCCTGACGAACTTCTGCCAGGCCCAACCACGAAAGGAAATGAGACCCACACCCATGAAAATCTCCCACCTCAAGATCAGCAACATCCTCGGCATCCGCGAAGCCGAGATCGAGCCCGGGCGCTTCACCGAGATCAGCGGCAAGAACGGCCAGGGCAAGACCAGCGTGCTGGAAGCGATCAAGTCGGTTCTGGAGGGTGGCCACGACGCGACCCTGCTGCGCCGCGGCGCCGACGCCGGCGAGATCGTGCTGGTGCTCGACGACGGCACCACCATCCGCAAACGCGTCACGGCGAAGTCCAGCCCGGTGGAAGTCATCCAGGGCGGCCAGAAGCAGAAGCAGCCCGGCAACATCATCAAGGAGCTGACCGACCTGCTGTCGGTGAACCCGGTCGACTTCCTGCGCGCGCCGAAGAAGAGCCGCGTTCAGGTGCTGCTGGACACCATGCCTATCGCCGTCGACGTCGAGAAGCTGGCACAGATCGCAAACATCCCTGTGCACGCTGACGGCGACACCAACGGCCTGGCAGTCATCGAGGCCGTTCGCAAGCAGGTCTTCGACGATCGCACGGGCACGAACCGCGCGATCAAGGAGAAGGAAGCGACCATCAACCAGCTGGAGCTGGCCATGCCGGACGCGCCAGGCGGCGTGGATGGCAGCGAGGACGAGCTGGCTCAGCAGGTGGTCGCTGCTACGGCGACGAAGGACGCCGAGCTGGAGCGCATCCGCACGAAGCTGGACGGCATCAAGACCAAGAACCAGAGCCAGATCGACGCGATCCGCGAGGAGACGCAGCGCCAGATCGACGAGATCAAGACCAAGGCGCTGAAGGACGTTGAGGCCATCCAGGCCGAGGAGCGCCGCATCGAGGGCCTGGCCGGCCAGCAGCGCGAAAAGGCCATTCAGACCCACACCGACACCGTGACCCCGCTCAACCAGGCGCTGGAGTCGATCCGCAGCAACCGCGAACTGCACGCGAAGCGCAGCCAGACGCTGGAGACCATCAACACGATGGAGAAGGAGCTTGAGGTGCTGGAGGATGACGCCGGCAAGCAGACCAAGGCCCTGGCCGACATCGACAAGTACAAGTCGGAGCTGCTGGACGCTCTGCCGATCCCGGGGCTCGAGGTGCGCGATGGCGAAATCTACCGCGATGGCGTGCAGTTTGACCGTTTAAACACTGCGCAGCAGGTTGACATTGCGGTGGAAATCGCCCGCCTGCGCGCCGGCGAGCTCGGCGTGGTCTGCGTGGACGGCCTGGAGCTGCTGGACAAAGACGCCTTCGAGGCCTTCCGCGAGCGCTGCATCGGCCACGACCTGCAGCTCTTCGTCAGCCGCGTGTCGGATCAAGAATTTCAAGTAAAAACCGATACTCAACTGTAAAATTTGAGTATAATTGCCGAACAATCCATTCAGGAGACAGTAATGAGTCAAGAACTGATCCAGGCAGGTCAGAACCTGCCGGCATTCGCGCAGCGCGCCGGGCTGCCTGCCGGCGTCAATGCTGGCGCCGTAGCAATCGAGGTGGAGCGCGCCGTCGCAGAAGCCAAGGGCCAGATGCAACTGGCCAAGATGTTCCCGCGTGACCTGAACGGCGCATACGCCGAGCTGATGGAAGCCTGCAAGCTGCCCGCGCTGGCCGGCGTTGCGTTCTACTCTGTGCCGCAGGGCGGCCAGAAGGTCACCGGCCCCAGCATTCGCCTGGCCGAAGAGATCGCCCGTGTCTACGGCAATTTCGAGTTCGGCCACCGCGAGCTGTCGCGCATTGAAGCAGGCCCCGGGCCGCGCGAGTTCGGTCGCTCTGAAATCGAGGTCTATGCCTGGGACAAGCAGACCAACAACCGCAGCATCCGGCAGATCACGGTGCTGCACGTGCTGGACACGAAGGAAGGCCCGCGCAAGCTGCGCGACCAGAAGGACATCGACAACAAAATCGCCAACGTCGCCAGCAAGCAGTCTCGCGGCCGCATTCTGGCGATGATGCCGAAGTGGATGGTCGAGGCGGCGATCGAAGAGTGCAAGAAGACCCTGGCCGGCAACAATCAGGAGCCGCTGTCGGTTCGCGCCCGCAAGATGACCCAGGCCTTCGCCACCTACGGTGTCACCACCGAGCATCTGGAGCGCTACCTGGGCCACAAGCTCGACGAGATCCTGCTGGACGAGCTGGCCGACCTGACCGGCGTATTCAACGCCCTCAAGGACGGCACCCCTGCCAGCGAGTTCTTCGGCGCCGAGGAGCCGCAGAGCACCGGCAAGTCCGCCGCTGAAGACCTGGCCAGCGAGGCGAAGGCCGGGGCCGCGGCTGCCGCTCAGCGCCAGCCGCGCCAGAGCCGCCAGCGCGCCGAGCCGGAGAAACCGGCCGAGCAGGAAAAGGCGCCTGAGAGCAAGGAGCCTGAAAAAAACAGCAGCCCCGTGGAAGAGCAGAATGCCGCCGCGCCTGAAGGTGGTGCCCAGCCTGAAGAGCAGGCTGAAGCCGGCGACGTCTTCTAAGGGAAACACCAGCGCCAAGGATGGCCATGCAAGACAAGAAATTCCTGACCCCGACCGAATTGTCGGCGCGATGGGACGGACGGATCACCGTTCGCACCCTAGCAAACTGGAGAAGCAGCCAGTCGGGGCCACGATACCTCAAGGTTGGTGGCGGCGTGCTTTACAGGATCACCGACGTTATCGAGTGGGAAAACAACAGGACGGTTGAAGGAACCAGCCAGTACAGACGATAAAGACTATGGCCGACACGAAGACTTGCACATTATGCAACATCACAAAGCCTACCTCTGATTACCACAAACAGAAGGCGGGCTTGTATGGCGTTACGTCGAAGTGCAAGCCATGCTTGTCGGCCATGGCGCGCCTAAGATACCTTGAGAATAAAGAAAAAATTGATGCACAACAGGCAGAGTACGTTGCTAAAAATTTAGAATTAGTGCGAGCCAGAAGCAGAGCGAGATATGCCAATCACCTTGAGTCTGAAAGGGAAAGGGGCCGGAAGTATCGTGCTCTAAATCGCGAAAAGGAACGATTTAGAGCAACCAGTGAACACACAAAGGCGAGAAGGCGCGCTCGTTACGCCAGCGATCCCTCTCGCTACAATGCGAGATCACGCGAATATCGGCTGAAGAATCCTGATAAAATCAGGGCGATGGCGAAGAAATTCCAACTCGAGAACCTTGACCTATTCCGCCTCTACAAAGCGAATCGGCGCTCCAGCCTGATAAACGCGACGCCCGAGTGGGCAAATCAAGTAGTGATACGCGAATTATATGGTCAAGCAAAAGCTCTTAGCCAGTTGACTGGAATTGAATTTGAGGTAGATCATGTAGTTCCTCTCACTTCAAGACTGGTGTGCGGGCTGCACTGGGAAGGGAACTTACAGTTGCTGACTAGATCGGCCAACGCTTCAAAAGGAAATCGTCACTGGCCCGATATGCCGTGACCCAAAGCGCAACACCGTAACATCCACAAGCCAATATCGCGGCGGTGCCGCATAGGAGAACGCATGAACAAAGCTCAACTGATCAGTGCCATTGCCGAGCAAACTGGCCTGCCCAAGACCCACGTCACCCACGTCATCGAGGCCCAGGCCGAACTGGTGGCCAGCACCCTGCGCGACGCCAACGAAGTGACCCTGTTCGGTATCGGCAAGCTGAAGCCGGTGGAAAAGGCCGCGCGCCAGGGCCGCAATCCGCTCACCGGCGATCCCGTCCAGATCCCGGCTCGCACCGCGGTGAAGTTCGTCGTCTCGAAAGCGCTGAAAGACAGCCTGAACTGATCGGCTCAGGCCGGCACAATCAAAGGCGGGGCCGTTTGGCCTCGCCTTTTCTATGACCTGGCGCAGCCAGGAAGGGGAAGGAAGGTGGAAAAAATCACAGTGGTGCCTGCGCACCCTATCGAGCGCATTTGCCGCATCACGAGCGATTGGCTGGTCAGCGATGACAGCGACGCATCGACGGCCATGCACAAGATCGCGGCTGTGCTGATCGAGTCAGGGCCTCTGGTCGCGCATGCTATCAAGGCCGGCGGCGTCACTCTCGCGTTGTCCCGCGCCAACCGCATCTATGTGGCCGGCCCGATGACGGGCTATCCAGACCTCAACTTCCCGGCGTTCAACGCGGCAGCCGAGGCGTTGCAAGCAGATGGATGGGATGCGGTCAATCCTGCTGACCACGGCATCGTGGATGGCGCCGAGTGGGGCGACTATCTGCGCGCTGACATCGCTCAATTGGCGCAGTGCGAGGCGATCTATCTGCTGCCAGGCTGGCCGCAGTCCAAGGGCGCACAACTGGAGATCACGATTGCCAAGGCGCTTGGTATGAATGTCCTGTATGCGCCGGGAGCAGAGAGCACGACGCACCCAGATGACCCGACGATGCGCTGCAGCGGTCTCGGCACCATTCGGATGGGTGGCGCCTTTGACGAAGCCCGCATCGACGTGATCGGCCAGAACGGCCCGACCGGAGAACACTACCAGCCTGCGCCCACCCTGGGCGAGGTGCTTACGGCGGTCGCCCCTGCAGAGATTTCCGATGCGCTGGCAGGTGGCGACCTGCCGGACGGCCTGACCTGGGAGCAGGCGCCGGAGTGGGCGAATGTGCTGATGAGCAGCACTGGAGGCGATTACTTCTGGGCGGAAGCCTTCAAGCACGGCGTGCGCTACGAGTGGGTGACGCTGGCGTTATCTAAAACCCTCCAGCCCAAGCGCCCCAGCGGCTGGAAGCTGATCGCCACGCGCCCAGCGTTGTGACGCCACCCAGGCCTAACCCACCCACCGACAACAGCGGCGCGCTGCGCCGCTAGGGAATCCTATGAGCTGGAGCCCCCAGCAAGACGCTGCGCTGAAAGCCGTGCGTCAGTGGCTGGCAGACCGGAGCGGCCCGCAGGTGTTTCGCCTCTTCGGGTTCGCCGGCACCGGCAAGACCACTCTGGCGAGGGAGCTGGCCGCCTGCGTCACCGGGCACGTCCTGTACGCCACGTTTACCGGCAAGGCCGCTCTCGTGCTCCGCAAGAAGGGCTGCGATGATGCGAGCACCATCCACAGCCTGATCTACAAGCCGATTGAGGACGAGCTCACCGGCCACACCGAGTTCAAGCTGAACCCCGACAGCGCGCTGTCGATGGCCGGCCTGCTGATCGTGGACGAGGTGTCGATGGTCGGAGAAGACCTGGCGGTCGACCTGCTCAGCTTCGGCACGCGCATCCTCGTGCTGGGCGATCCTGAGCAGCTGCCGCCGGTGAAGGGCGAGGGCTACTTCATTAACGCCAAGGCAGACGTCATGTTGACCGAGGTGCACCGGCAGGCGGCCGACAATCCGATCATCCGCATGAGCATGGACATCCGCGAAGGGCGCGGCCTGCAGCTCGGCACCTACGGCCAGAGCCAGGTGCTGGCGCGCAGCGCGATCAGCAAAGAGGCATTGCGCGAAATGGTGCTGGAGTCCGACCAGCTGATCTGCGGCATGAACAAGACCCGCCAGGCGTTCAACGAGCGCATCCGTGAGCTGAAAGGGCTGGCCGGCCGACTCGACACCAGGCACCCGGTGGCCGGCGAGCGGTTGATCTGCTTGCGGAACAACAAGACCAAGGGCCTGTTCAACGGCGGCATGTGGGAAGTCAGCAGTTCGCATGAGCGCCACGGACGCCTCGAGATGCTTCTGGCATCTCTGGACGAGCCTGGCAGCGTGCCGGTCGACGTGGTGGTGCCAGAGGAGTTTTTCTTCGGCACCGAGCAGGGCCTGGACTGGCGCGAGCGGCGGAAGAATGACGAGTTCACATTCGGCTGGGCGATCACCTGCCACAAGAGCCAGGGCAGCCAGTACGACTATCCGCTGGTGTTCGACGAGTCGTCCGTGTTCCGCGAGGACGCCAGGAAGTGGCTGTACACGGCCGTCACACGCGCCGCTGACCGCATCACGGTGATTGTGTAGGGCACCCGCTCAATCCCTCGGTTTCACCGGGCATCCCGCAATTCCTTGCGCCCTATGTGCGCCCGAAGTTGCGGGAGCGCCCAAGCTGCGCCCGATTGACAGACCGCACTGCGTCGTGCAAAGCCTTGTTCTGTAAGGGATTTTGCAAGGAAGAAATGGCGCGCCCGAAGAGATTCGAACTCCTGACCCCCAGATTCGTAGTCTGGTGCTCTATCCAGCTGAGCTACGGGCGCCTGCCGATTTCGACTGCCTCGGAGCAACACCCCGGGGAGCCGCGCCGGCCGCTGAGGCCGTCGACGAGGGGATTGCTACAGCCTCGTTCTTCCGATTGCAAGCGTCGATTTCGAGGTCCCTGTGGACATCGTTTCTTTCGCCTAGCCGACCCTGGCGCGCGCCGCGAGATCGAAGGCGATCGGCCGGTCGGGAACCGCGATCTCGAACGCGGCGCCCGGACCGTCATGGTCGACCAACAGGATGGTGCCGCCATGGGCGCGGATAATCTCGGAGGCAATCGCGAGGCCGAGCCCCGTTCCGCCCGAGCGAACGCCGCCCTGAAACGCCTGGAAAAGGTGCTCGCGCGCCTTGGGCGAGACGCCGGGCCCGGTGTCGCAGATCCGGATCGTGACCACCGATCCCTGCCGGATCGCCTCGATCCACAGCCGGCGCACGACGGCGGCCTCGGTCTCCCCGTCCATCGCCTGCACGGCGTTGCGGCAGAGATTGAGAATCACCCGGAACAGCTGGTCCGGATCGGCGTCGACCTCGAAGCCCGGCTCGATCCGGCTCTCGAATCGGATGGTCGGGTGCTGGTCGAGGCCAAGCACCTCTGCGACATCATGCGCAATGCGCGTCAGCGCGATGAGGCGCCGCTGCGGATCGCGCTCGCGGGCGCGCCCATAGGCCAGCGTCGTCTGGCAATAGTCGATGGCGCGACCGATGGTGGCGATCAGCTTCGGCGCGAAGCGCTGCACCGCCGGATCCGGCAAGGCCGCGATGCGATCGGAAAAGAGCTGGACGGAGGCGAGCAAGTTGCGCAGGTCGTGGTTGACCTTCGACACGGCGAGCCCGAGATCCGCCAGATGGCGCTTCTGCGCCAGCGTCTCGGTCAGATGCATCTGCATGGCCGCGAGCTTGTCCTCGGCGATGCCGATCTCGTCCGAGCGGCCGCTCGGCTCGATGATCCGCGCCTTGTCCTCCGGATCCTCGGAATAGCGCACCATGGCCTGGGCCAGGCGCCGCATCGGCCGGATCAGCATGTATTGCAGGCTGATGTAGATGAAGAAGGCCGTCAGGATCGAGATCAAGGCGGAGATGATCATCGTGTTCGTCGCGAAGTGCACCATCGCCGCGCGGAGCGGCCGGTCGCTGATGACCAGCTCGAGGCTTCGGCCGTTCTTCACCGGCCCGATGACGCGCAAGGTCCTTGGCTCGCCGGCGACCAGCGTCGAGAGCGCGGCGGCGGCGGATCCGAACATGTCGGTGCGGCGCAGATCGGCGACCTCGTCGACGGTCGGCGGCATCTCGACCGCCGCGAGCAGCCGGGTGACGTCGCCGGTCCGAAGCACGATCGCGGTCGCACCCACGGAAGCCAGGAGGTCGTCCTGGACGCCGCGCGGCACGTCGCTCCACGCCGAGGAGCCGAGCAGCACGCTCGCCGCCTCGGCGGTGGCGAGGCGCTCCTCCAGGAAGCTGACGCGGTAGCCGGAAATTGACGGGACAAACACCGCCACTTCGCTCACCATGACGAAGATCGCGGTCAGAAGGATGAGCTTGAGCGAAAGTCCGAAGGCGTGACGACCCGGGCGCGCGGGCGCGACATCCGGCACGGCGGCTTGCTCGATGACGCCGGATCGACCACGCTTTGCACTGAGGCTCGTCACATTGCTGTCGTTCAATCGGCGCTCCCTCACGGCCGATGACAGGGGCCATGATGCGCCGACCCGCCCCGCTGCGTCAAACCACGGCCGGCCGGGGCGCGCAATGGCGTTCGCGCGACGTGGCGGACTCGCGTTGACTTGGGTGGACCTAGTCCGTATAAGCCGGGCTCACGAGAGCACGCTTCCCGTCATGCCTTGGTTCCGGCCATGGACATGAGGATTTTATCGCCGGGACGGCTCGCTCATCCGAACGATAAACATTGAATTCGAGGGGCCGCCCCGCGCGGTGACGACGCATGAAGCGCACCTATCAACCTAGCAAGCTCGTTCGCGCCCGCCGCCACGGCTTCCGTTCCCGTATGGCGACTGTCGGCGGCCGCAAGGTCATCGCAGCCCGTCGCGCCCAGGGCCGCAAGAAGCTCACTGCCTGATTGGCGGAGGGATAGCCGGCCGGCGCCCGGAAAGGCTTCCCATGGATCGGATGAAGACCATGGATCGTCTCAAGAAACGCGCCGAATTTCTCGCCGTCGCCGGAGGGGCTCGCGCCTCCCGGCGCGGTTTTGTCTTGCAGAAACGCGATCCGGCCGCCGATGCGCCGGACTGCGTGGCGCGCATCGGCTATACCGTCACGAAGAAGATGGGCAACTCGCCCGAGCGCAACCGGATCCGGCGCCGTCTGCGCGAAGCGATCCGCGCCGCGGGCCAGCATGCTGTCGCCGGCACGGACTATGTCCTGATCGGCCGCCGCGCTGCTCTGTCGCAGCCCTTCGATCTTCTCGTGTCAGACCTTATCTCGGGCTTCGACGCGCTGAAGCGCCCGAAGTCCGCGCCGCGACCGCACGAGCGCGGCAAGGAACAAGCCCGGCCGCCGGGCCAAGCGACCTCACCCGAAAGACGTGAACGATGACCGACAACCGCAATCTGATCCTAGCCGTCGTCCTGTCCGTGGCGGTGGTCTTCGGATGGCAGTATTTCGTCGCTGGGCCGAAGCTGGAACAGACCCACCAGGCCGCGCTGACACAACAGCAGCAGCAGCAGGCCGGTCATGACGCCTCGGCCGCCGCCAATGCCGCAGCCCCCGGCGCGACCGCCACGCCAGGCGCGCCCGGTACGCCGGCCGTGGCCGCGCCCGGTACGCTGCTGACCCGCGCCGAAGCCCTGCTCACCTCGCCGCGCGTCGCCATCGACACGCCCTCGGTCACGGGCTCGATCAACCTGAAGGGCGGCCGGCTCGACGACCTGCATCTCGACGGCTTCCGCGAGACGGTCAATCCGAACAGCCCGACCATCATCCTGCTGTCGCCCTCCAATGCGCCGGACGGCTATTTCGGCGAATTCGGCTGGGTCGCCCCCGCCGGTACCGCCGTGCCCGGCCCGGACACGCTGTGGACGGCTCCCGCCGGCGCCAAGCTGACGGTCGAGACGCCGGTCGTGCTGACCTGGGACAATGGCGCCGGCCTGACCTTCACGCGCACCATCTCGGTCGATCGCGAGTTCATGTTCACGGTCAAGGACGACGTCGCCAACGCGACCGGCGCCGCCGTGACGCTGTCGCCCTATGGCCGCGTCACGCGCCTCGGCGAACCGCATGTCGCCGGCTACTACATCCTGCATGAAGGACCGCTCGGCGTTCTCGGCGACAAGGGCCTGCAGGAATTCACCTATAAGGGGCTGCGCAAGGACGGCACGCAGCACTTCGAGGGCATCACCACCGGCTGGCTCGGCATCACCGACAAGTACTGGGCCGCCGCCGTCGTGCCGCGCACCGGCAAGACCTTCGACGCCTCGTTCACCTTCGTCGACGGCGCCACGCCGCTCTACCAGACCGACTTCAAGAGCACGGCCATCACCGTCCCCGCCGGCGGCACCGCCACCGCGGAAGCGCTGATGTTCGCCGGCGCCAAGCAGGTCAACGTCATCCAGAACTACCAGAACAACCTCAAGATCGACCGGTTCGACCTGCTGATCGACTGGGGCATGTTCTACTTCTTCACCAAGCCGCTGTTCTACCTGCTCGACTTCTTCTTCAAGCTGTTCGGCAATTTCGGCGTGGCGATCCTGCTCGTGACGGTCATCGTCAAGGCCGTGTTCTTCCCGCTCGCCAACAAGTCGTACAAGTCGATGAGCGCGATGAAGAAGGTGCAGCCCGAAATGGCCGCCCTGCGCGAGCGCTTCGCCGACGACAAGGTGAAGCAGCAGCAGGAGCTGATGGCGCTCTACAAGAAGGAAAAGATCAATCCGCTCGCCGGCTGCTGGCCCGTGCTGATCCAGATCCCCGTCTTCTTCTCGCTCTACAAGGTCATCTTCGTCACCATCGAGATGCGCCACGCGCCCTTCTTCGGCTGGATCCAGGACCTCTCGGCGCCCGATCCGACGTCGCTCTTCAACCTGTTCGGCCTGATCCCCTGGACGCCGCCGCACATGCTGATGATCGGCATCTGGCCGCTGATCATGGGCGTCACGATGTGGGTGCAGATGCGCCTGAACCCGGCCCCGGCCGATCCGGCGCAGCAGGTGATCTTCAACTGGATGCCCGTCATCTTCACCTTCATGCTCGGCACGTTCCCGGCCGGCCTGGTGATCTACTGGGCCTGGAACAACACGCTGTCGATCGCCCAGCAGTGGGTGATCATGCGGCGCCAGGGCGTCGATGTGAACCTGCTCGGCAACATCATGTCCAGCTTCAAGAAGAAGCCGAAGGACGCCGCCAAGCCGTCCGAACCCACCAAGGCAAAGAGCTGAGGCTCGTAAAAAGGCGCAGCCATGCCCGAAATTGATCAGGAAGAGATCGACCGCCTCGAACGGGGTCGCCTCTTCTTCGCCAAGTCCTGGGACTTCGTGATGAGCGTCCCGTCGATCGAGATCCTGCCGCCGATCGGTCCGGCCGAGATCGCGTTCTCCGGTCGCTCCAATGTCGGCAAGTCGTCGCTGATCAACGGGCTCACCAACCGCATCGGCCTGGCGCGCACCTCGAACACGCCGGGCCGGACGCAGGAGCTGAATTTCTTCACCTCCGGCGACGGCCTGTCGATCGTCGACATGCCGGGCTACGGCTATGCCGAGGCGCCGAAGAAGCTGGTCGATGCGTGGAACCGGCTGATCAAGGACTATCTGCGCGGCCGAGTCAGCCTGCGGCGCGTCTACGTGCTGATCGATTCGCGCCATGGCCTGAAGGCGAACGACAAGCTGACGCTCGACCTGCTCGACCAGACGGCCGTCTCCTACCAGATCGTTCTGACCAAGGTCGACAAGCTGAAGACCGGCGAGCTGGCCCGCGTCAAGGCGGCGACGGAAGCGGCCATCGCCCGGCGTCCGGCCGCCTATCCGACCGTGATCGCCACCTCGTCGGAAACCGGCGAAGGCATGGATCTGTTGCGCGCCGAGATCGCCCAGCTGGCCGGCTGACGATCGCGCCTGATTTCCCGGGCGGTCACGCCCGGCGACCCTATCGCCGTCATTGTTCCGCCATCGCGGAATCGCTATAGAGCGCTGCCTTTGAGCGGAGCGGAGATTTGAGGATGGATATGCGGCCCGAGGACAGCACCGACCCCGTGCTGACCGCACGATTGATCGCCACCGCGCTGCCCTACATGCTGCGCTATGACGAGAAAACGGTGGTGGTGAAATTCGGCGGCAATGCCATGGGCTCGGAAGAGCTCGGCAAGGCCTTCGCCGAGGACATCACGCTCCTGAAGCTCGCCGGCATCAATCCCGTCGTCGTGCATGGCGGCGGCCCGCAGATCAACGCCATGCTGAACCGCCTCGGCATCAAGTCCGAATGGGCGGCCGGCATGCGAATCACCGACAAGGCGACCGTCGAGGTCGTCGAGATGGTTCTCGCCGGCTCGATCAACAAGGAAATCGTCCAGACCATCACCGAGGCGGGCGGCCGCGCCATCGGCCTAACCGGCAAGGACGGCAACATGGTCACGGTGCGGCGGCTGACGCGCACCGTCATCGACCCCGATTCGAACATCGAGAAGGTGATCGACCTCGGCTTCGTCGGCGAGCCGACGCGGGTCCGCACCGAAGTGCTGGAAGTGCTGGCGAAATCCGAGATCATCCCCGTCCTGGCGCCGGTCTGCGCCGGCGAGGACGGCGAGACCTACAACGTCAATGCCGACACCTTCGCGGGCGCAATCGCCGGCGCGCTCGACGCCAGCCGCCTGCTGTTCCTGACCGACGTTCCCGGCGTGCTCGACCGCAACAAGCAGTTGATCAAGGAGCTGACCGTCTCCGAGGCGCGCGCCATGATCGCAGACGGCACGATCTCCGGCGGCATGATCCCGAAGGTCGAGACCTGCATCGAGGCGCTCGACCGCGGCGTCGAGGGCGTCGTCATCCTCGACGGCAAGACGCCGCATGCCGTCCTGCTCGAGCTCTTCACCGAGCGGGGCGCCGGCACGCTGATCAAGCGCTGATGGAAGGCCGGCCCCAGGGCGCGCTTTCGGCGGACCCGGTCGCCGACCGGTTCGCCGACATCCGTTCGTGGGTGTTCGACCTCGACGACACGCTCTACCCCAAGCATACGGGGGTGTTCGACCAGGTCAGCGAGCGCATCCTGCTCTATCTGCAGCGCTTCCTGTCGATTTCGGCGGAAGAGGCGACGGTCGTGCGTGCCAACTTCTACCAGCGCCACGGCACGACGCTGCGCGGGCTCATCGTCGAGCACGGCATGGATCCCGACGCCTTTCTCGACTTCGTCCACGACATCGATACGTCACGGCTCGGGCCCGATCCGGCGCTCGTGGCGGCGATCGGGCGGCTGCCCGGACGCCGCTTCATCCTGACCAACGGCTCGCGCCGCCATGCCGAGCGCATTCTGGCCCGCATCGGCTTCGACAATCCGTTCGACGACATCTTCGACATCATCCGCGCCGATTTCGTGCCCAAGCCGCATCCGGACACCTATCGCCGCTTCCTCGACCAGAACGGCATCGATCCGGCGACGGCGGTGATGTTCGAGGATCTGCCGCGCAACCTCGAAGTGCCGAAATCGCTCGGCATGGCGACCGTTCTCGTCGTGCCGGCGGGAACCGACCAGGTGCCGGTCGAGGCATGGGAAACCACCGCCAAGGCGCCCCACATCGACCATCTGACCGATGATCTCGGCGGATTCCTCGCCCGACTCACGCCCTCGCGCTAGCGCGCCGGCCGCATTCGGTCGTGGCCGAATTGCCACGACGAGCAGTTGTGCACACCCCAACCCGGTTCAGCGGCGGGACGCCGCGAGGCGCTCCGCGCCCGATCCATGCCGCTCTATTGGAGCCGACAGCGCCAAACCAATGTCAGTCGGACGCTGCGTCAGCTCTCAGCAAGACCTTGCGGCATCGCAATCAAGATCTGTAATAATAAGACTTACAATATAGATCAGCATTCTTGAATTGTAATAGATCCGATTTTCTACACTTCGTTGACAACAATCCAACCACAACCCTAAGCAGGCGCCGAACTTCCAGCAGCCAGCGAGTTTTTGCGCAAGAAGCCAGCAACTGGTCTCCCCTTTCCACCGATGGAGGCTATCTTGCACCCTCGCGCCGTGAGCGTGGCTCACCTGCTGCTTTCAACCGCAATCGTTTCGTCGTCCATGATTTTGCTGGGCACCGCCACCGCCCGGGCGCAGAGCGCTCCCACGGCCAACGCTGACGCCCAGACGGAGGAAACCGACGAGGCGGCCCGCAAGAAGAAGCGCGAGGCGGAGAACTCCGGCATTCTCGAGCCGATCACCGTCACGGCCGGTGCCGTGATGGACGCGCCCTACATGACGCCGGGCGGCGTCAGCGTCGTCGACGGCAGCGTCGTGCAGGAGAAGTTCGGCGGCGACGCCAACGCGATCGTCCGCTCGATCCCCGGCACTTTCACCCGCATCTCGTCCAGCCAGCCCGGCATCGCCGTCAACATCCGCGGCTTCGAATCCGATGGCCGCGTCAAGACGATGATCGACGGCGTGCCGCAGACCTTCCGCAATACGGCCGGCCACGCGTCGTCCGGCGGCGAACTGCTCTACATGGACACCATCCTCCTGGCCGGCATCGGCGTCGAGCGCGGCGCCGTCAGTGGCGCCAACGGCATGGGCGCGCTGGCCGGCGCCGTCAATTTCCGCACCCTCGACTTCGAGGACGTCGTCCTCGACGGCAAGGACTATGGCGTCATGACCCGGCTCAAGACCGGCAGCAACGGCTACGGCTTCTCCAGCATGATCGCCGGCGGCGCCCGCGCCTCGCTGCCGGAATTCGGCACGGCGAGCCTGATGGGGGCGCTGGCTTACAGCGAGCACGAGAACTACCGGCGCGGCGATAACGGCGTCATGAACACGCCCGACGCCAGCAATTCGCCGACCTCCGGGCTGGTCAAGCTCCACTATCAGCCGAACGGCGAGCACGATCTGAAGCTCGGCGGCCGCTGGTACGACAACGCCTTCATCGTCTCGGGCTATGACTGGGGCGTAAAGAACGCGACCTACACGGCCAACTACGCCTACCAGCCGGACAGCAAGTGGATCGACCTCAAGGTCAACGCCTTCTACAACAAGACCGACATGGTCTACGACCCGACCTTCGGCGGCTCCTATCGCTATCGCGAGAGCGAGGCGGTCGGATACGGTTTCGACGTCGCCAACACCAGCCGCTTCGACCTCACCGACGCCATCGGCCTCAACTGGACCTATGGCGCCGCCTACACCTCGGACGACTACGTTACCAACAACTATCGCGGCGCCAATCCGCCGGGGAAGATGGAGAAGGCGCGCGCCTTCTCCGACGTCACGGTGAACTGGGGCATGTTCGACCTGACGGGCGGCCTCAACTACGACCACTGGACGCTGGCGGGCCATCTGAGCCCCTGCACGCCGAATGTCGGCTTCTGCCCGCCCACGGGCGGCAATGTCGACGTCTCGCGCGACGGCTCCTCGCTCAATCCGAAGATCACGCTCTCGGCCAAGCCGTTCGACTGGCTGCAGCCCTATGTCACTTACGCCCACACCTACAGGCCGCCATCGGCGCGCGAGGCGCTCTGGGCCCTGGTGCCGATCGGCGCCGGCATCGGCGGCGGCCAGTACTCCAACTTCTATCTCGAGCCGGAGACCAGCAAGGGCTGGGAAATCGGCGCCAACGTGCTGAAGAACGACATGCTGCTCGCCAAGGACGCGCTTCGCCTGAAGGTCAATTATTTCGACATGGCGATCGAGAATTTCATCGTCAACAACCTGATGTCGTTGCCGAACGATCCCTATGAGCGGGCGATCTGGGTCAATGTGCCCGGCACGACGCATTCGCGCGGCGTCGAGATCGAGGGCGGCTACGACGCCGGCTTCGCCTATGTGAATGTCGGCCTGACCTTCGCCGACAACAACCAGCCGGTCGGCTGGGGCGCCGGCATCGGCAATGGCGACACCACTTTCCTGCCGGAGGACTATTCGACCGTCGATGTCGGCTTCCGCCTGTTCGACAGGGCGCTGACGATCGGCGGCAAGATGAACCGGGTCGGCGGCAGCAAGTTTGCGACCGGCTTCGGCGATACCGGCGAGAAGGACGGCTACACGCTCTACGACCTCTACGCCTCCTACAAGGCGAACGAGCATGCGACCGCCTTCGTCAACGTCGAGAACCTGACCGACGTCGCCTACAGCCCGGCCGTCTCCGGCGATTCGACCGCGATGACCGGTCGCGGCCGCACCATCGTCGGCGGCGTCACGCTGCAGTTCTGATCGCCTTTCTCTGCCGCCCTTTCCTGCCGCCCGTCCCTGCCGGCCACCCCTGCCGGCAGGGACATAATTCTTCCGCCCCCCGATCCTCCTCTCGACCGCCGGGGACGACCGTTTCCCGCAATTGGAAATCGCCGCGGTTGCAAAACCGGCCCTTCCCTGCCTTGCGCGTTGACTTCCCGGCATTGCCCGATATCGTCCCGGCCGAACCATGCCGGCTAGCCTCCGCCGGACGCCGTCTAAATTCCAGGGATTGATGATGACCACGCACGACCTCGCCGCCCTCCGGACCACCGTCGAAGCCGCCTTCGAGGATCGCGCGAATGTCAGCCCGGCAACGCAGGGCGCCCTGCGCTCGACGGTCGAGACGACGCTCGGACTGCTCGATCGCGGCGAGGCGCGCGTCGCCGAGAAGATTGACGGCGAGTGGGTCATCAACGACTGGCTGAAGAAGGCCGTCCTGCTCTCGTTCCGCCTGAATGACATGGCGCCGATCCCCGGCGCGCCGAACGGCTCGACCTGGTGGGACAAGGTGCCGACCAAGTTCGAGGGCTGGGGCGCCGACGAGTTCAACAAGGCCGGCTTCCGCGCCGTGCCGGGCGCCATCGTCCGCCGCTCCGCCTATATCGCGCCGAGCGTCGTGCTGATGCCATCCTTCGTCAATCTCGGCGCCTATGTCGACACGGGCACCATGGTCGACACCTGGGCCAGCGTCGGCTCCTGCGCCCAGATCGGCAAGAACGTCCACCTTTCCGGCGGCGCCGGCATCGGCGGCGTGCTGGAGCCGCTGCAGGCAAACCCGACCATCATCGAGGATAATTGCTTCATCGGCGCCCGCTCCGAGATCGTCGAGGGCGTCATCGTCGGCGAAGGCTCCGTCATCTCGATGGGCGTCTTCATCAGCGCCTCGACCAAAATCGTCGACCGCGAAACCGGCGAGATCCATATCGGCCGCGTGCCGCCCTATTCCGTCGTCGTCTCCGGCTCGCTGCCCGGCAAGAACCTGCCGAACGGCCAGCCCGGCCCGTCGCTCTATTGCGCCGTCATCGTCAAGAAGGTCGACGCCAAGACCCGCTCGAAGACCAGCGTGAACGAACTGCTGCGCGACTAATGCATTTCGCCGTTTCACCAACGGCGATATGCATTAGCTCCTTTCCGGTTCGCGTTTTCTTCACGCGAACCGGCACCCATTTCGCTTGAAAACGCTCCGGCAGGATCCATCGCCATGGTCAACGATCCGGTTCGCCTCCTGCAAGACTTGATCCGCTGCCAGTCGGTGACGCCGGCGGAAGGCGGGGCGCTCGCCTATCTGGAGAGCGTCCTCACGGCGGCGGGCTTCACCGTCGATCGTCCGGTCTTCTCCGAGGCCGGCACGCCGGACGTCGAGAACCTGTTCGCGACCATCGGCTCCGGCCCGCCCCATTTCGTCTTCGCCGGCCACACCGACGTCGTGCCGCCGGGCGACACGGCGCACTGGAGCCATGACCCGTTCGGCGGCGACATCGTCGACGGCATGCTCTACGGACGCGGCGCCGTCGACATGAAGGGCGGCATCGCCGCCTTCGTCGCCGCCGCGCTCGATTTCCTCGGGGACGACGGCCTGAAGCAGGGCACGATCTCGCTGCTCATCACCGGCGACGAAGAGGGTCCGTCAATCAACGGCACGCCCAAGCTGCTCGCCTGGGCGACCGAGCGCGGCCACCGCTTCGACGCGGCGATCGTCGGCGAGCCGACCAATCCGCAGGCGCTTGGCGATGCGATCAAGGTCGGCCGGCGCGGCAGCCTTTCCGGCACGATCACAGTCCAGGGCCGGCAGGGCCACGTCGCCTATCCGCACCTCGCGATCAATCCGATCCCGCAGCTGACGACGCTGATCCGCCGCCTGACGGCCGAGGCGCTCGATACCGGCAGCGAGCGCTTTGACGCCTCGAACCTCGAATTCATCGGCCTCGAGGTCGACAACACGGCCTGGAACGTCATTCCGGCCGAGGCCCAGGCCCGCTTCAACATCCGCTTCAACGACCAGTGGACGCGCGACACGCTGGAAGCCTGGCTGACCAGCCGGCTGGAAGAGGCCGCGCGCGGCACGATCGAGTTCGAGCTCGATCTCGTGCCCGGCGGCAGCGACAGCTTCCTGACGCACTCGGAGACGCTGATCGGCACGCTCTCCGGCGCCATCGAGCGGTCAACGGGACGCCAGCCGGCGCTTTCGACGAGCGGCGGCACCTCCGACGCGCGCTACATCAAGGACTATTGCCCGGTGATCGAGTTCGGCCTCGTCGGCCAGACCATGCACCAGATCGACGAGCGCGTCGCCATTGCCGATCTCGCCATCCTGAAGGATATCTATCGCGGCTTCCTCGATCAGTATTTCGCGTAAGGTGGCGGCGGGATGATCAACTCCCAGACATCCGGCGCGCTTCTGGGCGCGCTGGAATTCTTCCTCGGCCGGCGCGAGGGACTGCGGCGCTTTGATTTCAGCCTGGACGGCTTCTGGCGCTCCTTCAGCGCCATTCTCTACGTTCTGCCCTTCTTCGCCATCAACATCGCCGTCGAGCATCGCCTGCGGGCGCCCGACGTCATGGTGACGGGGCCGTCCGACGGGCTGTTCGTGCTGTCGCGGCTGCTCGATCTCGGTCTCGACTGGGTAATGATGCCGCTGCTCCTGGCCGCCTTCGCCAAAAACCTCGGCATCACGCGGACCTACGCGTCCTATATCGTCGTGCGCAACTGGGCGTCCGTCGTCATGTCGGCGCCGCAGGCGCTGATCGCGCTGCTGACCGGCCTTGGCCTGATCCCGCTCGAATTCGCCGCCGTGCTGTCGCTCGCCGTCGTCGGCGTGATGCTGCGCTATCACTACCAGATCGTCGGCGCGACGCTCGGCGGCTCGGTCGCCTTCCGGGCCGGCCTCGTCGGCGCGGACCTCGCCCTAAGCCTCATCCTCAGCGGCATCTTCAGCAATCTGTTCGGCGCCTGAGCCGTAGTCCACCTGGACCAGGTAGAGCCCGCCGGGCGGCGCCACCGGGCCACAGGCCTTGCGGTCGCGCGCTTCGAGCACCTCGCCGACGCGCTCGAACGGCCACTTGCCTTCGCCGACCTTCTTCAGCGTGCCCACCATCGACCGCACCTGGTTGTGCAGGAAGGAACGGGCGGAGACGCCGAACAGGACGTGATCGCCCTCGCGGGTGATCTCGATCCGTTCCAGCGTCTTCATCGGGCTTTTCGCCTGGCAATCGGCCGAGCGGAAGGTGGTGAAATCATGCCAGCCGAGCAGCAGGTTCGCCGCCTGCTGCATCGCCTCGATGTCGAGGTGCTTGCGCACGTCCCAGACGCGGTTGATCTCCAGCGCGGCCGGCGCGCGACGATCGAGAACACGGTAGATGTAGTGCCGCTTCACGGCCGAGCGTCGCGCGTCGAAATCGTCCGGAACCGGTTCGGCCTCGATCACCGCGATCGGCTCGGGGCGCAACTGGGCGTTCATCGCATCGCGGATGCGCAGACCCGTCCAATGGCCGGAGAGATCGAAATGCGCCACCTGGCCGGTCGCATGCACGCCGGAATCGGTGCGCCCGGCGCCGAAGGTCAGGGCCGCCTCGCCGGAAAAGCGCTCGATCGCACCTTCCAGCGATTGCTGCACCGACGGCGCATTGGCCTGTCGCTGCCAGCCGGAGTAAGGCGTGCCGTCATATTCGATCAGGAGCTTGTAGCGGGGCATCGCCCGACCTAGCCGACGACGTCGCCGGGCGCAACCGCTGCTCCGCGCAAAAACTCCGTGGCGCGCAGCGGCTTGCCGCCGGCGCGCTGCACCTCGACCAGTCGGACCGCGCCCTCGCCACAGGCGATCGTCAGTTGGTCGTCCAGTACGGCGCCGGGCGCGCCGGAGCCCTCGACGCGGGTCGAGCGCAACACCTTGACCCGCTCGACCTTGCCGCCGAGCGTCATCTCGCACCAGGCGCCGGGAAAGGGCGACAGGCCGCGAATGTGGTCGTGGACCCGTTTCGCCGGCAGCGTCCAGTCGATCCGCGCCTCGCCCTTGTCGATCTTGGCGGCGTAGGTGACGCCCTCTTCCGACTGCGGCACGCTGTCGAGGCCGCCGCGCGAGGCGGCGGCGAGCGCGCGCACCATCAGATCGGCGCCGAGACGCGCCAGCTTGTCATGCAGGTCGCCGGTGGTGATGTCAGGCGCGATCGCAATCTTCTCCACCATGGCGACCGGACCGGTATCGAGGCCGGCTTCCATGCGCATGACCATGACGCCGGTCTCGGCGTCGCCGGCCATGATGGCGCGATGGATTGGCGCGGCGCCGCGCCAGCGCGGCAGCAGCGAGGCGTGCAGGTTGAGGCAGCCCTCGCGCGGCGCATCGAGGATCGGCTGCGGCAGGATCAGGCCGTAGGCGACCACCACGGCGACGTCGGCGTCGAGCGAGGCAAAGGCCTCCTGCTCGTCGGCGCCCTTCAGCGATTTCGGCGTGAAGACGGGAATGCCGAAGCGTTCCGCCGTCTCCTGCACGGGCGACTTGCGCTCGGCCATGCCGCGACCGGCCGGACGGGGCGGCTGCGAGTAGACGGCGACGACCTCATGCCCCTGGCCGATGATCTCGACAAGCGTGGGCACGGAGAATTCGGGCGTGCCCATGAAGACGACGCGGAGGCTCATGTCTGCCTCACATCTCGTCGGGGGTGTGCGACTTGAATTCCGGCCGGATGCCGGTCTTGGCGGCCTTGACGAACTTCTTGATCACCATGTCGCGCTTCAGCCGCGACAGGTAGTCGATGAAGAGCTTGCCATCGAGATGGTCGATCTCGTGCTGCACGCAGGTGGCGAGGATGTCGTCGGCCTCGATTTCCTGCAGCTTTCCGTCGCGATCGAGATAGCGGATCCGCACGGAGGCGGGACGCTCGACCTCGGCATAATAGTCCGGGATCGACAGGCAGCCCTCTTCATAGACGGAGCGCGCGTCGGACGAGGTCAGGATCTCGGGATTGATCAGGAACAGCGGCGCGGGCTCGCTGCCCTCCTCGCGGCCGGAAACGTCGATGGTGACGACGCGGCGCGGCACGCCGACCTGGATCGCGGCGAGGCCGATGCCCGGCGCCTCGTACATCGTCTCCAGCATGTCGTCCATGAAGCGGAGCAGTTCGTCGTCGATGCGCTCGACCGGCTCGCTGACGAGCCTCAGCTTCGCGTCCGGCAGGGTGATGATGTCGAGTAGGGCCATGAAAACCTCGGATTGAGCCGTTTCAGATAAGAGATGCGGCCGGGGCGGTCAACGAGGAATGATGGACAGGGCCGCAGGCTGCATCGGCGCATGTTCTCGTTTTGATCTCGTCTTCGAGCCCGAATCTGTTATGAAGGCTGCATGCAGGACGTCCTCTTCATCGTCGGCGACAGGCCGATCACCGTGGCCATGCTGGTGCTGGCGGCGATCGCGCTCGGCGTCGTGCTGCTGTTCCTCGTCCTCGTCGTGGTCTGGCGCGGCGCGCGCCGGCGCGACCTCCTGGAATCGGATCAGGCGGTGCAGGGCGACGAGCTGGAGCGCCGCATCGCCGAACTGGTCCGCATCCAGAGCGAGATGACCGGCCGCATGCAGACGATGGCGGAGGTGTTCGGCTCGCGGCAATCGGAGCTTCTGCAGGGTCTTTCGAACCGCATGGACGGGCTCGGCCACCGCATCGGCCAGACCATGGTCGAATCGACCCGCCACACGCACGAAAACCTCGTCCGGCTGAACGAGCGCCTCGCCGTGATCGACACGGCGCAGCGCAACATCACCGAGCTTTCCAGCCAGGTGGTCGGCCTGCAGCACATCCTCGCCAACAAGCAGACGCGCGGCGCCTTCGGCCAGGCGCGGATGGAGGCGATTGTCCAGGACGGCCTGCCGATCGGCGGCTACCAGTTCCAGACGACGCTCTCGAACGGCAACCGGCCGGATTGCGTCGTCGCCTTCCCGAACAATACGGCCGGGCTCGTCGTCGACGCCAAGTTCCCGCTCGAGGCGTGGAACGCGATCCGCGCCGCCGAGGGTCCGGAGATGACCCGCGCGGCGGAGACGCAGTTCCGCCGCGACGTGACCAAGCACCTGAAGGACATCGCCGAGCGCTATCTGATCCCCGGCGAGACGCAGGACACGGCCTTCATGTTCGTGCCGTCGGAGTCGATCTTCGCCGACATCCACGAGCGCTTCGAGGATCTGGTCCAGTCGGCGCACCGGCTACGCATCGTCATCGTTTCGCCGTCGCTCCTCATGCTGTCGATCCAGGTCATCCAGTCGGTGCTCAAGGATGCCGGCATGCGCGAGCAGGCGCATCTCATCCAGGGCGAGGTGATGAAGCTGATGGAGGATGTCGGCCGGGTGAACGACCGCGTGCTGAAGCTGAAGACGCATTTCGACCAAGCGTCGAAGGACATCGACGACATCCTGATCTCGACCCGCAAGCTGACCGCGCGGGGCGCCAAGATCGAGGCGCTCGAATTCGGCGACGAAGGCTCCCCTGCCTATGACCGCCAGCCGGATCTCCTGGCGGGGGAATAGCCTCGGATGAGCTGCACTTCACCTCTCCCTGAGGGAGAGGTCGACGGCCGAAGGACGGCGGGTGAGGGGTAAAGCCCTCTCCGGAAAATTCCCTACCCCCTCACCCGGAGCTTCGCTCCGACCTCTCCCCATGGGAGAGGTGAAGGATAGAGCTGCCTCGTCCGGGCCGGCGCCAGTACCCCCTCCCCGGCCCTCCCCGCAAGGGGGAGGCAGAGGTCAGTAGCCCCGCCCGTCCTTCAGGAATTCGATCTCTTCCGCCGTCGAGACGCGGCCGAGATCGGCGTTGCGATGCGGGAAGCGGCCGAAGCGACGGATCACATCGCGGTGCTTCTCGGCATAGCCGAGGAAGGAGCGGAACGTCTCCTTTTCGGCCTCCGCCGCCTCGGCCAGGAGCGCCTCGTAGAGCTCGACCGAATAGTCCTGGTCGGAGAGAGCCTCGCTATGCTCGAAGGGCAGATAGAGGAAGACCCGCTCCATCGGCGTGAAGCGCTCGACGCCGCCCTCGATCAGCCGCCTCGCCGCCGCACGAGCGCGCGCGTCATAGGCATAGGCGCGGCCGTCCTCGCGAAAAAGGTTGCGCGGAAACTGGTCGAGAAAGAGGACGAGACCGATGCCGGCGGCCGGCGGCAGCGTCTCGAACGGCCAATCCGTTTCGGCGACAGCGTCGAGATGATCGCCGAAGCGGGCGCGGCAGGCATCGTCGGTCGCATCGTGGCGCGAGAACCAGATCTGAACCTGTTCAGCCGGCACATCGGTACTGGCGATCAACTCCTCGAACCAGAAGCGATGCGCTTCCAGCAGGATCGCGTCGGATGTTTCGAACGGCATGTTTTCCCCCGTGATGGCGAGCAGCTTCTCGCGAGCCCTCGGCAGGCGCGAGGACTTCTCCTTGGCGGCCCGTTCCTCAGAACGGCGTGCGGGCGCGGATGGCGGCGGCGAGCGTGCCCTCGTCGAGATAGTCGAGTTCGCCGCCGACCGGCACGCCATGCGCCAGCCGCGAGACCTTGACCGGCGTGCCGGTCAGGCGATCGGTGATGACATGCGCTGTGGTCTGGCCGTCGACCGTGGCGTTGACGGCCAGGATCACTTCCGACACCTCGCCGGTCGAGCAGCGCTGGACCAGGGACTCGATGTTCAGATCCTCGGGCCCGACACCGTCGAGCGGCGACAGCGTGCCGCCGAGGACGTGATAGCGCGCCTTGATGGCGCCCGCCCGCTCCAGCGCCCAGAGATCCGAGACGTCCTCGACGACGACGATCGTCTTCGCGTCGCGCGAGGGATCGCTGCAGATCGTGCAGGGATCGGCGGTATCGATGTTGCCGCAGACGGAACAGGTCAGGATGCGCTCGGCCGCCACCGTCATCGCGCCGGCGAGCGGCACGAGCAGCTGGTCCTTCTTCTTCACCAGCGCCAGCGCCGCGCGCCGCGCCGAACGTGGCCCGAGGCCGGGCAGGCGCGCGAGAAGCTGGATCAGGCGTTCGATCTCGGGACCGGCGGTGCTGCGGGACATGGCCTTGGACGGAATGGAGCTCAATTCACCCGACTGAGGGCGTCGCAACGGGCGGACGGAACAGCTCCGCCCGCCACGTCAAGAAGGATCAGAACGGCAGCTTGAGGCCGGCCGGCAGGCCGAGGCCGCCGGTCAGTTCCTGCATCTTCTCGGCCATGGTGCGCTCGGCCTTGGCGCGCGCATCGGCATGGGCGGCGGTGATCAGGTCCTCGAGGATCTCGACATCTTCCGGCTTCAGGAGCGACGGATCGATAGAGAGCTTGCGCAGGTCGCCCTTGGCGGTCATCACCAGCGAGACCAGCCCGGCGCCCGAGGAGCCCTCGACCTCGATATTGGCGACCTCGGCCTGCATGTCCTGCATCTTCGACTGCAGTTCCTTGGCCTTGCTCATCATGCCGAGAATGTCGCGCATGGGATTGCTCCTTCAGTTCGGAAATCGTGGAAATGGATCAGTCTTCGCCGGGATCGGGCGCTTCGTCGGGGTTCTCGACCGGCACGGCGGGCGACGGCAGGCCGACGTCCTCTTCATTGCCGTGGATCTGGATGTCGACGATCTTGGCGCCCGGAAAACGGGAAAGAACGGCGGCGACCAGCGGGTCGGCGGCGGCGTCCGAGCGCTGCTTGTCGCGAGCGAAGGCGCGCGCCTCGGCGATGGTCATCTCGGTCGCGCCACGGCCGAGCGCCACGACCCAGCGATCGCCGGTCCAGTCGGTCAGCTTGCGGCCGAGATCCTGCGCCAGCGTGCGCGGCGCATCTTCGGTCGGCTCGAATTCGAGCAGGCCCGGCTCGAAGCGGATCGGCTTCACCTGCTGCTCGAGCGCCAGCTTCAGCGGGATGTCGCGCTTGAGGCCGACATAGGCGACGAGATCCTCGAAGCGCTGGAAACGGACGGCGGGCTCGGCCTTCGCCTGCGGCGCGCCGGCGGGCTGCGCCATGGCAACGGACATCGGCGCCGCGCTGGCGATGGTGCGCATCTGGCCGACCGGGCCACCGCCCTGGATCGCGGAAGGCTGCGGCGCCGAACCCGGCGAGCCCGAGATCTGCGGCGCACCGCCGCCACCGGCGGAGAAATTGCCGCTCTTCAGAAGGCGCAGCGCCTCGTCCGGGGTCGGCAGGTCGGCAGCATGGGCGATGCGGATCAGCACCATGTCGGCGGCGGCGAGCGGCCGGCTCGAACTGGAGACTTCCTCGATGCCCTTCAGGAGCATCTGCCAGGCGCGCGCCAGCACGCGGAGCGACACGGTCTCGGCGAGCGCGCGGCCGCGCGTCCGCTCGTCCTGCGGCAGCGCGGCGTCCTCGCCGCTGTCCGGCACGACCTTGAAGCGGGTCACGGCATGGGTGAAGGCGGCGAGATCCTGCAGCACGACGGCCGGATCAGCGCCGATGTCGTATTGTTCCTTGAGCAGCGACAGCGCTTCCGCGATGCGGCCGCCCATCAGCGCCTCGAACAGGTCGATGACGCGGGCGCGGTCGGCGAGGCCGAGCATGCCGCGCACGTCCTCGGCCGTGATGGCGCCGGCGCCATGCGCGATCGCCTGGTCGAGCAGGGAGAGCGAATCGCGCGCCGAGCCTTCGGCGGCGCGGGCGATCATCGCCAGCGCGTCGTCTCCGATCGCGACCTGCTCCTTGTCGGTAATCGAGCGCAACAGGCCGATCAGCCGGTCCGATTCGATCCGGCGCAGGTCGAAGCGCTGGCAGCGCGACAGCACGGTGACGGGAACCTTGCGGATCTCGGTCGTCGCGAAGATGAACTTCACATGCTCGGGCGGCTCCTCGAGCGTCTTCAGCAGGCCGTTGAAGGCCGCGCCGGACAGCATGTGCACTTCGTCGAGGATGTAGACCTTGTAGCGCGCCGAGACCGGCTTGTAGCGCACGGCCTCGATGATCTCACGGATGTTGTCGATGCCGTTGTTCGACGCCGCGTCCATTTCGAGCACGTCGACATGGCGGCCTTCCATGATCTCGGCGCAATGAACGCCGAGCTCGGGCATATCGATGGTCGGGCGGTCGATCTTGCCGGGAATGGAGTAGTTGAGGCCGCGGGCGAGAATGCGCGCCGTCGTGGTCTTGCCGACGCCGCGGACGCCGGTGAGCATGTAGGCCTGCGCGATGCGGCCGGTCTCGAACGCGTTCTTCAGCGTGCGGACCATCGGCTCCTGGCCGACGAGATCATCGAAGCTCTTCGGCCGGTATTTGCGCGCGAGCACGCGGTAGGCGCCGTTCGCGCCATCCTTCGGTGTGCTGGAAAGATCACCGCCGTCCATGCGTCGCCGTTGCCGCCCCTGCTTCCGGGTCCCATCCACGCCGCCCTCGCGGGCAAGCCTCTTCGACCTTAGCACACCCTTGAGGGCGCGCCGTCATCGAGGCTGACGCGATGGCTGGGGAAAAGGTAGGAGGCTGGCACGCGACCCGTGCCGTGGCTCGTTGGGGCTGCTTCCTTCCGGACCTGACCCGATTGGCGAGTGGCTCGTCCACCACCAACCTCCCGCGGAGACATATCGTCGTTCCCGATCGAAATGGCAAGCCCGAAGCGCGCACGGGGGCTATCGCGGTGAAGGGGTCTGTGGCGTAATCAACGGATTCCCTTCGAGTCGGCGCCCGCCGGCCGCTCTCATCGCACACCACAGCAGCATCATGGCCCGTAATTTCTTCGATCGCTTGCCATCCGTCGAGCCCAGCACGACTGTCGGCTTTTCCGGCAATTCGCTCGACCGACGCAGCGAGGCGCGCAACGAATCAACCCTCACCGCCGCCCTCGCCGATCCGAATGCGCGCGTCTATCTGCTGCGCGGCGACGAGGCGATGATCCGCGCCGGCGGCGCGACGGAGAGCCTGTTCAGCCTGAAGGAAGCGCGGGCGCTCGGCGCCGCGATGGACGAGGCCATCCTGCTGGGCTGGGAAAACTCGGCCCCGCGCATCGCGGCGATCGTCGCCAGCGACACCTCGTTCGACGTCGACGCGTTCCATGCCGTGCCGCTCCGGACGCTGGCGATCAACGCCTTTTCCGGCAGCATCCTTTCCGATACGGTCGAACCCGCGACGCTCGGCGCCCTGGCGCAGGCCCGGGCCCTGCTGCACTGGCACGCCGCCAACCGCTTCTGCGGCCGATGCGGCACGCGTTCCACCATGGCGCTCGGCGGCTACCGGCGCGACTGTCCGAACTGCGGCCTGCAGAAGTTCCCGCGCACCGATCCGGTGGCGATCATGCTGGCGGTCGACGGCGACCGCTGCCTGATGGGCCGGCAGGCGCGCTTCGCCCCCGGCACCTATTCCTGCCTCGCCGGCTTCGTCGAACCCGGCGAGACGATCGAGGACGCGGTTCGCCGCGAGATCCAGGAAGAAGCCGGCATCCGGATCGGCCGCGTCGTCTACCACGCCAGCCAGCCCTGGCCGTTCCCGATGTCGCTGATGATCGGCTGCATCGCCGAGGCCATCTCGACCGACATCGTGCCGGATACGGAAGAACTCGAGGATTGCCGCTGGTTCTCGCGCGAGGAGACGCGCGCCATGCTCGACGGCGAACATCCCGACGGGCTGTCGACGCCGCCCAGGATGGCGATCGCCCATACGCTGATCCGCGCCTGGGTCGAGGCCGGTTAGGGTCCGGATTCAATCAGGAACAGTACGACGGGCGGGCGAACGGACCGGGAAACTGCTCCGTCCAATCAGCCGTGGTGAAGCAGTTCCCGGGCCAGCAATTCGGGATGCGTGATCATCACATCATGCGGTGCGTCAATCTCGAGATAGTGCCATCCAGCGTCGGATTGCACGCGCCCGATAGAAGTCACAAGCAAGTCACCGGGCGCTTGCGCGCAGCGGATATAGATTTTCCGCTGCACGTTCAGCGCCTGAGGCAGGGAGACTCGTTCGAAGTAGCTTTCGACTGGCTGCGGGGTCAGCCGGGCGTCTACCCAGCTTTGGTCGTCAGCTGCGACGCCGAACAGCGATGATGGGATCGGCGGAATGTTCCAGCCGTCATCCGCTTCGGCAGCCTGCCGATAGCGCTCTATCATGGCCGGTGCATGGTCCAGCAGCATTTCGCCGTCGACAGGCAGGAAGGCATCAAGCAGCACGAGATGGGAGATCAGACGGCCGAGCCGATGTGCCGCGACCGTGGCGGGAAAACCGCCGTAGCTGTGGCCAACGAGGGTGATGTCTCGAAGCCCGGCATCACTCACATAGGTCGCGATATCATCGATATGCGTCGATAGATCGATCTGGCGCGATATCAAATGCGCTCGGTCGCCCAATCCGCTCAAGGTTGGTTGATGGACCTCGTGCCCGGCGCTTTTCAGCAAGGGAGCGACACGATTCCAACACCAGCCGCCATGCCATGCGCCATGAATGAGGACGAATGTGGTCACCTGTCTTCCCCCTCACGACATGGCCAATGCCCGCGAACCTGGCACCGAAGCACCGTGGCTAGGGCCCGGCCTCAATTGGGAACGAGCAGCGCTTGGTGAAAACCAGGCGCCGGCCGGCGCCTGATCGGTTTCAAAGACTAGCCGCGCGGCTCGACGACGTCGGCGCGGAACGGCGCCGCCGGATAGACGCCCAGAATGCGCAGCTCGGCCGAGAAGAAGGCGAGCTCCTCCAGCGCGTGGGCGAGGCCGACATCCTGCGGGTGCCCCTCGACATCGACATAGAAGCGCGTCGCCGAGAAGCGGCCGTCGAGCTGGTAGCTCTCGAGCTTGGTCATGTTGATGCCGTTGGTGGCAAAGCCGCCGAGCGCCTTGTAGAGCGCGGCCGGAATGTTGCGGACACGGAAGACGAACGTCGTGATCACCGGCCCGGCGCCATAGGCGGCATTCTGCGGCTCGCGCGACAGGATGACGAAGCGCGTCGTGTTGTGGGCGGCGTCCTCGACGTTCTCGGCAAGGATATCGAGGCCGTAGATCTCGGCGGCGAAGCGGGGCGCGAGCGCAGCCCGGGTCAGGTCGCCCGATTCGGAGATGATGCGCGCCGCGCCCGCCGTATCGCCGGCGACAATGGCGCGATAGCCGTGCTCGCGCATGATGCGGCGGCACTGGCCGAGCGCATGGACATGGCTTTCCACCGTCTTGATCGTCTCCAGCGTCGCGCCCTTCAGCGCCATCAGCTGGAAGCGAATCGGCAGGAAGTACTCGCCGATGATGTGCAGGCCCGAATCGGGCAGCAGGTGGTGGATATCGGCGACGCGGCCGGCGAGCGAATTCTCGATCGGGATCATCGCCAGATCGACATCGCCGCGCGCGATCGCCTGGAAGCAATCCTCGAAGGTCGGCGCCGGCACGGCCTCGTAGTCGGGATAGACGTCGGCGCAGGCGATGTGGGAATTGGCGCCAGGTTCGCCCTGGAACACGATCTTCTTCATGGAGTGAGACTTCTGTTCAAGATTGCCGTCGGTCCAGCCGGCCGGCGTCATTGGCGGGCGGCGAGAAGGATGCGCGCCCGTTCGAGATCGGCGGGAGTATCGACACCGAGCGGCACCGCGTCAACGAGCGCGACGTCGATGCGCATGCCGGCTTCGAGCGCCCGCAACTGCTCCAGCTTCTCGCGCCGCTCCAGCGCCGAGGGCGGCAGGGCGACATAGCGATCCAGCGCCGCCCGGCGATAGGCATAGAGCCCGATATGGTGCAGCAGCGGCCCGTCGCCCCAGGGCGCGGTGGCCCGGGTAAAATAGAGCGCGCGAAGCCGATCGGCGGAGAGCGGCGAGCCGACGATCTTCACGACATTCGGGTTGGTGCGGTCCTCGTCCCGGTCGATCAGCGCCGCGATGGTGGCGATATCGACGGCGGGATCGGCGAGCGGCGCGAAGCAGGCGGCGATCGAGGCCGGCTCGATGGTCGGGAGATCGCCCTGCACGTTGACGATGACGTCGTGGCGGCGGCCCGAATCAATCAGTTCGGCCGCCTCATGAATGCGGGACGAGCCGTTCACGTGGTCGGCCCGCGTCAGCACCGCCTCGCCGCCCGCATGCTCCACGGCGGCGGCGATGCCGGCATCGTCCGTCGCCACGACCACCCGCCCGATCCGCGCCTCGGTGGCGCGCCGCCAGACATGCACGATCATCGGTTCGCCGTTGATATCGGCGAGCGGCTTGCCCGGCAGGCGCGTCGCGGCCATGCGGGCGGGGATAAGGACGAGGGCCTCGGCGGCAGAACTCATCGGGTTTTCCTTGATTTGCCCGGCATGGCGACATGCCGGTGTCAAAACGTCTCAATCTGGGGACGTTCATACGTATTGCGCCACACACTGGAAAGCTTGTAGTTTCCGCGCCACACGAGGGGGGCATGGCGCCATGGGGCTGCCGGTTCCCATAGCCTAATTGAATCGCCTGGGGCCTAGATCGATGGATTCATTCGAACTCAACAAGATTGTCGGCGCGGTCTTGTTCACGCTTCTGGTGGTCATGTCGCTGAGCATTTTCGCCGGCGAGATCTATTCGCCAGCCCATCCGGAGAAGCCGGGCTTCATCATCGAGGTCGCGGAAGAGGCCCCGGGCGCCGCCGCTGGCGGCCCGGCCGCCGCGCAGGAGCCGCCGGTCGCGGTCCTGCTCGCGAGCGCCAAGGTCGAGGCCGGCGAGGCCGTCTCCAAGAAGTGCGCCGCCTGCCACAACTTCGTCGAGGGCGCCGGCACCAAGGTCGGTCCGGACCTCTACAACGTCATCGATCGCCCGATCGGCTCGGCCGAGGGGTTCAAGTACTCCGGCGTGATGACGACCGCGCATGACGAAGGCAAGAAGTGGACCTACGAGCACCTCTACCACTTCCTGAAGAACCCGAAGGCCGACATGCCGGGCACGGCGATGGGCTTCGCCGGTATCTCGAAGCCGGAAGATCGCGCCAACCTGATCGCCTATCTCCGCACGCTGTCGCACAGCCCGGTTCCGCTGCCCGAGCCCGAGGCGGCGGCGCCCGCCGAGGCTGCTCCGGCCGCCGCTGATGCTCCGGCTGCTCCGGCCGCCGAAGCACCGGCAGCTCCCGCTGCGCCGGCAACCGAGACCCCGGCTGCGCCCGCCGCTCCGGCAGCGCCTGCCGCGACCGAGGCACCGGCGGCTCCGGCTGCCCCTGAGGCTCCGGCTGCTCCCGCAGCACCCGCTGCCCCGGAGGCGCCCGCCGCACCGGCAGCTCCGGCTCCGGCCCAGCAGCCCGCGACGCCCTGAGCGCATCCAGCACTGCGACACTGAGAAAAGGCCGGAGACATTCTCCGGCCTTTTTCTGTTGCGATGCCGGTTGCCGCGGATCACGCAGGAGTTGCCCTGCGTGTAATCCGCCTTAGTAATGTGAGTCATTCGCCGGAGAATCGCGCCCATGAAACTCGCCGCCGCCGCCCTGCTCAGCCTGTCGCTCCTGCTGCCAGCGACAACAGGCGCCGTGGCGGCCGAGGAATGGCGACATGCGACCTCGCTGATCGGCGAACCGGCAAACCCCGACGGGTTCAAGCACTACGACTACGTCAATCCCGATGCGCCGAAGGGTGGGACTTCGAACCGCGCCGCCGTCGGCACCTTCGACAGTCTCAACCCCTACATCGTGCAGGGCACGCCGGCCTCCGGCTTCGCCCAGTTCGGCGGCGGCCTGCTCTACGACACGCTGATGGAGCAGGCGACCGACCAGGCCGGCACCAATTACGGCCTGATCGCCGAGGCGGTCCTCTATCCGGACGACTACAGCTGGGTGAAGTTCCGCCTGAACCCGGCGGCGCGCTGGCACGACGGAAAGCCGATCACGCCGGAGGACGTCATCTGGTCGTTCGAGACGCTGAAGGCCCAGAGCCCGATGTACAACAAGTACTACGCCAATGTGGTGAAGGCCGAGATCACGGGCGATCGCGAGGTGACCTTCACCTTCGACAAGGCGGGCAACCGGGAACTGCCGAACATCATGGGCGATCTCGCCGTGCTGCCGAAGCACTGGTGGGAAGGCACCGACGCCAGCGGCAAGAAGCGCGACATCTCGAAGTCGACGCTGGAGATCCCCCTCGGCTCCGGAGCCTATCAGGTCGAATCGATGAGCCCCGGCCGCCAGATCGTCTGGAAACGGGTCGCCGACTATTGGGCCAAGGACCTGCCGACCCAGGTCGGCCGGCACAATTTCGATCGTATCAAGGTCGACTACTACCGCGACCCGAATGCTGCCTGGGAGGCCTTCAAGAAGGGCGGCCTCGATGATTACCGGCTGGAAAACCGCATCGGCCGCTGGATGACGGAATATGACTTCGACGCCGTGAAGAGCGGCAAGGTCGTCCAGCACTCGTTCCCGATCGCCTCGTCCGGGCGCATGCAGGGCTATGTCCTCAACCAGCGCCGCGACAAGTTCCGGGACCCGCGCGTGCGTGAGGCGCTCAACTACGTCTTCGATTTCGAGACGATGAACCGCACGCTGTTCTTCGACAAGTACAAGCGGATCAACAGCTATTTCGCCGGCATCGACCTCGCCTCCAGCGGCCTGCCGCAGGGCGAGGAACTGGAGATCCTCGAAACCGTCCGCGACAAGGTTCCGCCCGAGGTCTTCACCAAGGAATTCAAGCTGCCGGTCAACGACACGCCGCAGGCCTTCCGCGACAACCTCCGCCAGGCCATCGCGCTGCTGCAGGAGGCGGGCTGGGTGCTGAAGGGCAACAAGATGGTCAACGCCGAGACCGGCGAGCCCTTCACCATCGAATTCCTCGAAAGCGACCCCTCCTTCGAGCGCGTCGTCTCCCCCTACATCCAGAACCTGAAGCGGATCGGCATCGACGCCCGGCTGCGGGTCGTCGACACGGCGCAGTATGTCGCCCGCGTCAACGATTTCGATTTCGACGTCGTCTCGACGGTGATCCCGCAGTCGCACTCGCCCGGCAACGAACAGCGCGAGATGTGGGGTTCGGCCGCCGCCGACGTCAAAGGCAGCCGCAACCTCATGGGCATCAAGGATCCGGCCGTCGACGCCCTGATCGACCGCGTCGTGTTCGCCAAGAACCGCGACGAGCTGGTCGCCGCGACCCACGCCCTCGATCGCGTGCTGCTCTGGAACTACTACGTCGTGCCGCAATGGTTCAGCGACACCATCAACGTCGCCTACTGGAACAAGTTCGGGATTCCCGAGAAGCAGCCCGAATATGCCGGCATCGACATCGAATCCTGGTGGATCGATCCGGCCAAGGAAAAGGCCCTGGGGGCCAAGCCTTGAGCGGCGCGGCTTCCCGCCTTCCTCCGCTTCCGGCCCTGACGCGCCGCGCCTTGATGAAGGGCGCGGCGGCGGGTGCGATGCTGCCGCTGCTCGGCCCGGGCCTTGCCGCCTTCGCCGCCGAGGAGACCGGCGCCGCCACGCCGCGCCACGGGCTCTCGGTGTTCGGCGAGCTCAAATACGGTCCGGATTTCAAGCACTTCGCCTATCTGAACCCGGAAGCGCCGAAGGGCGGCAGCTTCGTCTTCTCGGCGCCGAGCTGGTACTACAACCAGAACGCCTACACCTTCAACACGCTGAACGGCTTCACCTTTAGGGGCGATGCGCCGCCCCGGATCGAGCTCTGCTTCGACACGCTGATGGTGGCGGCCGCCGACGAACCCGATTCGGTCTACGGTCTCGTGGCCGAAAGCATCGCCGTCTCGGAGGACGGCAACCGCCATGTCTACCGGCTGCGGCCGGAAGCCAGGTTCAACGACGGCACGCCGCTTACCGCCGATGACGTCGTGTTCTCGTTGGAGACGCTGAAGGCGAAGGGCCATCCCAACATCGCGCAATCGATCCGCGAGATGGTTTCCGTCACCGCCGACGATCCGCACACCGTCACGGTGGTGTTTTCCGGCAAGCAGAACCGCAAGGTTCCGATCCTCGTCGCGTCGTCGCTGCCGATATTCTCCAGGGCCGACTGGGCCGGACGGGATTTCGAGGCCTCGACGATGACGCCGCCGCTCGGCTCCGGCCCCTACCGGGTCGGCAAGATCAGCCCCGGCCGCTCGATCGAGTATGAGCGCGTCGCGGACTATTGGGCGAAGGACCTGCCGGTCGTCGTCGGCAGCGCCAATTTCGACCGCATCCGCCTCGAGTTCTACCAGGACGACGAAGTCCAGTTTCAGGCCTTCGCCAAGGGCGAGCTGACCTTCCGCGAGGAGCCGTCGTCGAAGACCTGGGCGACGGGATACGACTTCCCCGCCGCGCGCGACGGCCGCGTGAAGAAGCCCTCCTTCCCGGCCGAGCGCCGGCCCGACATGTATGGCTGGTTCTTCAATTTGCGCCGCGCCAAGTTCGCCGATCCGCGCACGCGGCAGGCGATCGGCATGGCGTTCGATTTCCCCTGGACCAACAAGAACCTGTTCTTCGGGCTCTATGTGCGCGCGACCTCGTTCTTCCAGTTCTCCGATTTCGCCGCCAGCGGACTTCCCTCCCCCGACGAGCTGGCGCTTCTCGAACCGTTCCGGGCCCAGCTGCCGGCCGAGGCGTTCGGCGAGGCGGTGATGCCGCCGGTCGCCGATGGCAGCCGGCGCGACCGCAACCTGCTGCGCCAGGCGACGACGCTGCTCGCCGAGGCGGGATGGCAACGTCAGGGCAACGGCCTGGTCAACGCGAGCGGCGAGCGGCTGAGGCTCGAATTCCTGATCCAGTCGCAGGCGTTCGAGCGCGTGCTCTCGCCGCTGATCGAAAATCTGAAGGCGATCGGGGTCGACGCCTCGCTGCGGATGGTCGACGCCGCCCAGTACCAGAGCCGCCAGAACGCCTTCGACTACGACATCATGGCCTCGCGGATCATGTTCGACGCGACGCCGATCGACGGCATCGAGCAGATCTTCGGCTCGATCAGCGCCGATGTGCCGAGCGGCTCCAACCTTTCCGGCCTCAAGCACCCCGTCGTGGATGCGCTGGTTTCGCGGGCGGCCTCGGTCCAGAGCCGGGCCGAGCTGACGACGCTGATGCGCGGGCTCGACCGCGTGCTGCGATCGTTGCATATCTGGTTTCCGGCCTGGCTCTCCGAGGCGCATCGCGTCGCCATCTGGGATAAGTTCGCCTGGCCGGAGACGAAGCCCGACTATGGTTTTTCGCCGGAAATGACGTGGTGGCAGGATCCCGAGCGGGCCGCCGCCATCGGCAAGGCTGGTTAAGGAAGGCTGATTAAGGAACGAGATGGCAGCCTATATTTTCCGACGCCTCCTGCTGATGATCCCGACGATTTTCGGCATCATGGCCATTAGCTTCATCATCGTGCAGTTCGCCCCCGGCGGCCCGGTCGAACGCGTCATCGCCCAGTTGCAGGGCAACGACGTCTCGGCGACCAGCCGGATCGGCGGCGGGGGCGGCGCCGACGCCGGCATGGGCGGCACCGACCGAACGCTGGGCAGCGCGCCCGTCTCGTCGAAATACCGCGGCGCGCAGGGGCTCGATCCCGAATTCATCGCCAAGCTCGAAAAGCAGTTCGGCTTCGACAAGCCGCCGCTCGAGCGCTTCGGGCTGATGATCTGGAATTATCTGCGCTTCGATTTCGGCCAGAGCTATTTCCGCGACATCGGCGTGCTCGACCTGATCAAGGAGAAGATGCCGGTCTCGATCTCGCTCGGGCTCTGGATGACGCTGATCTCCTACGGCATCTCGATCCCGCTCGGCGTCGCCAAGGCCGTGCGCGACGGCGCCCGCTTCGACATCTGGACGTCGGCGGTGATCGTCGTCGGCTATGCGATCCCCGGCTTCCTGTTCGCCATCCTACTCGTCGTGCTGTTCGCCGGCGGCAGCTTCTTCGACTGGTTCCCGTTGCGAGGGCTAACCTCGGATAATTTCTCCAGCCTGTCGCTCGGCGGCAAGATCGTCGACTATTTCTGGCACATCGCCCTGCCGATCACGGCCATGTCGCTCTCCGCCTTCGCGACGACGACGCTTCTGACCAAGAACTCGTTCCTCGACGAGATCCGCAAGCAATATGTCGTGACGGCGCGGGCCAAGGGCCTTTCGGAACGCAAGGTGCTCTACGGCCACGTGTTCCGCAACGCGATGCTGATCGTCATCGCCGGCTTCCCCGGCGCGTTCATCTCCGCCTTCTTCGCCGGGTCGCTCTTGATCGAGACGATCTTCTCGCTCGACGGGCTCGGCCTGCTCGGCTTCGAATCGGTGATCAACCGCGACTATCCGGTGGTGTTCGCGACGCTGTTCATCTTCTCGCTGATGGGCCTCGTGATCGGCCTGCTCTCCGACCTCACCTACACCTGGATCGATCCGCGCATCGATTTCGAACGGCGGGATGTCTGACGTGACCGATGTCTCTGTGCAAGCCCGCGAAATCGAGCCGACCCGCCTGTCGCTCTCGCCGCTCAACCTGCGCCGCTGGCGCAATTTCAAGGCGCACCGCCGGGGCTACTGGTCGCTCTGGATCTTCCTGGCGCTGTTCGCCCTGACGCTCGGCTCCAATTTCATCGCCAATGACCGGCCGCTGATCGCCTCCTACAAGGGCGAGCTGCTGCTGCCGGTCTTCGCCGACTATCCGGAAGAGAAGTTCGGCGGCTTCCTGGCGACGACCAATTTCCGCGATCCCTTCATCCAGGAGGAGATCAACGCCAATGGCTGGATGATCTGGCCGGCGATCCGCTACTCCTTCGACACCGTCAACAACGAGATGGCGACGCCGGCGCCGGCGCCGCCCTGGTGGATGATTCCGAAGGAGGATCGCTGCCGCGCCTACCCGCTCGGCGACGCCGATCCGAACTGCACGCTCGGCAATTTCAACTGGATGGGCACGGACGACCAGGGCCGCGACGTCGTCGCGCGCCTGCTCTACGGCGTCCGCCTCTCGGTGCTGTTCGGCCTGGTGCTGACGGTCGTCTCCTCGGCGATCGGCATCCTGGCCGGCGCCGTGCAGGGCTATTTCGGCGGCTGGCTCGACCTGATCTTCCAGCGCTTCATCGATATCTGGACGTCGCTGCCCGAGCTCTACATCCTCCTGATCATGGCCTCGATCCTGGTGCCGAGCTTCTGGGTGCTGCTCGGCATCCTGCTGCTCTTCTCCTGGGTGCGGTTGGTCGGTCTGGTGCGGGCCGAATTCCTGCGAGCGCGAAACTTCGAATATGTGCGCGCCGCGCGGGCGCTGGGCGTGAAAAACCGCACCATCATCGTCCGCCACGTGCTGCCCAACGCCATGGTGGCGACGCTGACCTTCCTGCCCTTCATCCTGAACGGCTCGATCACAACGCTGACCTCGCTCGACTTCCTCGGCTTCGGCCTGCCGCCCGGCTCTCCGTCGCTGGGCGAACTGCTGGCGCAGGGCAAGAACAACCTCCAGGCGCCCTGGCT
The DNA here is from genome assembly GCF_016629525.1 of Kaistia sp. 32K. GTDB lineage: Bacteria > Pseudomonadota > Alphaproteobacteria > Rhizobiales > Kaistiaceae > Kaistia. The sequence continues at coordinate 5,180,116 of NZ_AP024269.1, read as the reverse complement.
CGGCCTGACCGGCTTCGTCGTCATCTCGGTGATTTTGAGCCTGCTCGTCTTCATCGGCGAGGCGGTGCGCGACGCCTTCGACCCCAGAAAGACGTTCGGCTGAGATGATGGACCCAACCCAGACCATGACCGCCGATCCGTCCGCGAAGCCGCTGCTTTCCGTCGAGGACCTCTCGGTCCACTTCCTGCAGGGCGAGAACCGCACCGTCGCCGTCGACGGCATCTCCTTCACCGTCGGGCGCGGCGAGACCGTCGCGCTCGTCGGCGAATCGGGCTCCGGCAAGTCGGTGACGGCGCTCTCGATCCTGAAGCTCCTCCCCTACCCGTCCGCCGAGCATCCGACCGGCAAGATCCTGCTGGAAGGCAAGGACCTGCTGACGGTCAGCGACCGCGAGCTCCGCAAGGTGCGCGGCAACGACGTCACCATGATCTTCCAGGAGCCGATGAGCTCGCTCAATCCGCTGCACACGATCGAGCAGCAGATCGGCGAGATCCTGACGATCCATCGCGGCCTGTCGGGCAAGGCGGCGCGGCAGCGCATTCTCGAGCTGCTCGCCGAAGTCGGCATCCGCGACGCGGAGAAGCGCCTCAACGCCTATCCGCACCAGCTTTCCGGCGGCCAGCGCCAGCGCGTCATGATCGCCATGGCGCTCGCCAACGAACCGGACCTGCTGATCGCCGACGAACCGACCACGGCGCTCGACGTCACGGTGCAGGCGCAGATCCTGAAGCTCCTGAAGGAGATCCAGACCCGCACTGGCATGGCGCTGCTCTTCATCACTCACGACCTCGGCATCGTGCGCAAGATCGCTGACCGGGTCTGCGTGATGACCAAGGGCAAGATCGTCGAGCAGGGGCCGACGAAGGAGATCTTCGACCACCCCCAGCACCACTATACCAAGCACCTGCTGGCGGCCGAGCCGAAGGGCGCGCCGCCCCCGGCCGACGACACGGCGCCGGTCGTCGTCGCCACGGAAGACCTCAAGGTCTGGTTCCCGATCAAGCGCGGCGTATTCCGGCGCACGGTCGACAACGTCAAGGCCGTCGACGGCATCGACATGTCGGTCCGGCGCGGCCAGACGCTCGGCGTCGTCGGCGAATCCGGCTCCGGCAAGACGACGCTCGGCCTCGCCATCATGCGGCTGATCAGCTCGAAGGGCGCGATCGACTTTCGCGGCGAACGCATCGACGGCCGCGGTTTCCAGGCGATGCGGCCGCTGCGCCGGCACATGCAGATCGTCTTTCAGGATCCGTTCGGTTCGCTCAGCCCGCGCATGTCGGTCGGCGAGATCATCGCCGAGGGCCTGCGCGTGCACGAGCCGCAGCTCTCCTTCCGCGAACGCGAACGAAAGGTGGCGCAGGGGCTGGAGGAAGTCGGCCTGGATCCTGCGACCCGCCACCGCTATCCGCACGAATTCTCCGGCGGCCAGCGCCAGCGCATCGCGATCGCCCGCGCCATGGTGCTGGAGCCGGAATTCGTCATGCTCGACGAACCGACCTCGGCCCTCGACATGTCGGTGCAGGCGCAGGTCGTCGACCTCCTGCGCGACCTGCAGAAGCGGCACGGCCTGGCCTACCTGTTCATCAGCCATGACCTCAAGGTCGTGCGGGCGCTCGCCAACGAGGTGATCGTCATGCGCGGCGGCAAGGTGGTCGAGCGCGGCACGTCGGAGCAGATCTTCACGGCGCCGGAAACCGACTATACCCGCGCCCTCATCGCAGCCGCCTTCTCGATCGAGACGGCCCCGGAAGGCATCGTTTCGCAATGACCGAGAAGAAGGTTCTGCCCGGCGTCCTGATCGCCTCCGGCAACTGGGCGCCGGGGCCCTGGGCCGTTCCCTTCGCCGGCGAGCCGGAGCGGCCGCTGGCGATCTGGCCGGACGTGCCGGACCGCGCGGCGATCCACTATGTGCTTGCCTGGCGGCCGCCCGCCGAGGCCTTCGCCGACCTGCCGAACCTGAAGGCGGTGTTCTCGCTCGGCGCCGGCGTCGACCATGTCGTCGGGAATGAAGCGTTGCCGGACGTGCCGATCGTCCGCGTCGTCGATCCGGAATTGACCACCCGCATGACCGAATGGGTGACGCTGCAGGTGCTGCTGCATCACCGCCAGCACCTCGCCTATGCGCGCCAGCAGGCGGCAGGCAAATGGTGCGAGCTGCGCCAGCCGGTGGCGCACGACGTGCGTGTCGGCATCATGGGGCTCGGCGAGCTCGGCCGCGACGCGGCGGAAGTGCTCGCCCGCCTCGGCTTCCAGGTCGCCGGCTGGAGCCGTTCACCGAAGCAGGTTCCAGGTATCGAGACCTTCCATGGCGAGGACGGCCTTACCGCCTTCCTCGGCCGCACCGACATCCTCGTCGCCCTGGTGCCGCTGACGCCGGATACGCGCGGGATCCTCAACGCCTCGGTCTTCGATCGCCTCGCCAAGGGCGGAGCGCTCGGCGGACCCGTGCTGATCAATGCCGGCCGCGGCGGGCTGCAGGTCGAGGCGAACATTCTGGCGGCGCTCGATGACGGTCGCCTGATCGGCGCCAGCCTCGACGTGTTCGAGCCGGAGCCGCTTGGCTCCGACAGCCCGTTCTGGAGTCATCCCCGCGTGATCGTGACGCCGCATGTCGCGGCTTCGAGCGAGGCGAGCGTGCTCGCCGACGGCATCCACCGGCAGATCCTCGCCTTTGAGGCCGGGCAGCCCCTGCCCAATCTGGTCGACGTCGCGCGCGGCTACTGAGCGCCGAACGACAGGACGGCCGGACTCTCGGGAAGATCCGCCGATGCGGCGCGCACCTTGGCCTGTTCGGCGGCTTCGCGCGCTTCGGCGGACGCAACGCTGAGCAAATAGGCAAGGTCGTGGAACTCGTTGCGCTTGGCGAGCTCGCTCAGCTGCTCCGTCATTTCCTCGATATACCGGGCTGTTCTCTGCATTTCCCGTATCCCATCCGTCGTGCTGGATCGCCGCCGACCGAGGCGAGCGTCCCTATGGACGCGTGACATTCGGCTAGCATTACGAGACTAGGGAAAATGTACGAAGCGGACATACCCCAAATGGAGTATGGCCCTGCGTCAGCGGAGGACAGACCACAGCCAACCGGTCAGGGCCGGCGAACCGCCGTGACATCGAGGCCCGACCGGTCGTAGCGGGCGAGGACCTCGGCGAGCGGCTCCGAGACCACCGCCATCTGATAGCCGCTCGCATGCAGAAGCGTCGCCGGGTCGCGCAGGATGCCGACATGGCCCTTCCAGTAGACGAGATCGCCGCGCCGCAAGGTGCCGCCCAGCCCGTCTTCCACCAACGAGCCGATGGCGCCCTGCTGCTGGTCGGTATCGCGCGGGACCGAAATTCCGGCCGCCGCCAGCGAAAGCTGCACCAGCCCAGAGCAATCGATGCCGAAAGCCGACCGGCCGCCCCAGAGATAGGGCGTTTCCAGAAACCGCTCGGCGACCGCGACGAAATCCGCCTGAGGCGGCCTGTCCAGCGCCTCGACATGGCGGGCGACGACGGCGCCGCTGCCGTCGGCCAGCCGGAAATAGGGCGTTCCCCGCGTCTCGGCCGTCTCGCCAAGCGCCAGGCGACTGCCGATCGAGAGCGTCGCCACCGGCGGCAGCTTCATGTCGGCGGCCGGATACACAAAGGTGCGAAGCGCCGTCACCCGGTGCGTCGGCTCGGGATCGAGCGGCCCGATCGCGTCGGCGGCGACGAAGCCGACATAGCCGTCCGTCTCGAGCTGGACCCAGGACCAGCCTTCGTCCGTCGTCTCGAACACGCGGACCGTCTCGCCACGCAGCGCCTCGCTGTCGATGGGGGCGTCCGGTCGCGGGGCGCGGCGAATGGCGGTGCGGGGCTCCGTGACGCGCCGGCGGGTACCGGTGACGAAGCGAGCCGCCTGCACCTGTCCCTCGAGCCTGGCATCGGCGAGATCGGCGCGAAACGCGTTGAGGCGAGGGTCCAGCGTCACAGCGGCAATTCCTTGTGGCGGGCGATGACGACGTCGCCCAGGCGCTCGACGGCGAGCGCGCCGGCGACGGTCCTTTGGATCACGACATTGCGGCGATCCCTGGCATCGCGATGCCGGCTGACCAGACCGAGCCGGCCCATCGTGTCGAGCGCGCGCGTGATCGCGGGCTTGGTAACGCCGAGCTTGGCGGCGAGCCCGCGCACCGTGTGCGGCGGCATTTCGAGATAGACGGTCAGGAGAACGGCCATCTGCCGCGCCGACAGATCGTGCCCACCGTCGCGGACGAGGTCGAGCGTCACGTCATGCCAGAGGCGCAGTGCCTGAAACGGCCTGAGTTCGACGGGCATGAACATTCCCCTATCCGCAATCGTTTCGGACCCGTTCTATTTAAGCCGGGTCCGACGCCTTCGACAAGGGTTGTCCTGGGTTCAGGATGCTACCCCGGACCCGAACCGCTCCTGGATCAGGGCGAACAGCGCGCGGATGGTCTGGGCCTCGCCGCCCTCCGGCCGCCCGGGCTTGCCGGATGGGTTCCAGGCATAGATATCGCCATGGATCCACGGGATCGTCTTGGGCACGAAACGATCGAGGAACAGCGCCGCCGTGATCGAGCCGGCGAAGCCGCCCGTGCCGGCATTGTTGATGTCGGCGATCTTGGAATCGATCATTGCCTCATAGGGCGCCCAGAGCGGCAGCCGCCACAGCGGGTCGGAATGCGCCTCGGCATGACGGGCAAGATCGGCGGCGAGCGCTTCGTCATGCGTGAAGACGGCCGGGATCTCCGGACCGAGGGCGACGCGGGCGGCGCCTGTCAGCGTGGCGAGATCGACCAGAAGGGCCGGATTTTCCTCCGCCGCCAGCGCCAGCGCGTCGGCGAGGATCAGCCGCCCCTCGGCGTCGGTATTGCCGATCTCCACCGTCACGCCGGCGCGCGAGCGCAGCACGTCGCCGGGCCGGAAGGCGGGGCCGGAAATCGCGTTCTCGACGGTCGGCACCAGCAGGCGAAGCCGGACGGGCAGCTTGGCGTCCATGATCATGTGGGCGAGGCCCATGGTATTGGCGGCGCCGCCCATGTCCTTCTTCATCAGAAGCATGCTGCTCGACGGCTTGATGTCGAGGCCGCCGGTATCGAAGGTGACGCCCTTGCCGACCAGCGTCACCTTGGGATGCTCGGGATTGCCCCAGACGAGATCGACGAGCCGCGGCGCGCGATCGACATCGGCGGCGCGGCCGACCGCATGGATCATCGGCAGGCTGGCGGAGAGGAGATCGCGGCCGACGATCTCGCTGACGGAGGCGCCGAACCGCGCGCCGAGCGCATGCACCGCTTCGGACAGTTCCGCCGGTCCGAGGTCGCTCGCCGGCGTGTTGACGAGATCGCGCACCAGCGTGATGGCGCGGGCCATGCTGCGGGCCCGGCCGGCATCGACGCCGGCGGGAACGACGAGGCGGGGCACCGGCGACGGGTTGGTCTTGTAGCGCTCGAAGCGGTAATTGCCGAGCGCCCAGCCGAGCGCGCCGAGCGCGGGATCCGGCAGGTCCGTGACGAAATGATAGTCGCCCTGCGGCAGGATGTTCGGGAGCTTGCCGGTGATCAGCGGCGCGCGACGGCGGCCGTCCGCCCGGCCGAGACCGAACAGGACGCGGCCGATGACGCCCTTGGCGTCGGCGATGATGGTGACGGCGCCGGCCGCCGCGTCGAAGCCGGTCGAACGCGCCCAGGCCGCCTCGACCTCGCCGATCGACGCCAGCAGCGCCTCCAGCCCGTCCGGCTCGACGGCATGGATCGGGATCGCAACGTCGGAACTGTCGATCAGGCTGTCGGTCACGGCACGGGTCCTTGGCGCTCGATTCGAAATGGGCGGCGATCATGGCCCCGCGCCACGACGGGATCAATCGGCCTCGGCGTCGCCGCATGGAGGAAGAGGCGGCGCGACAGGGATGATCTCCTGCCGCGAATTTTGCGCTAAGCTGACCCGGGGCCGCAGCCAAACCGCCCAATCACAAGGACATCATGCCGCCTGCCGCCGAAATATTGCTGGGAGACGCCACCGGATCGCAGCGCGACACGATCGTCCTGGACGGCTCGACCCTCCGCCTGTCGACGCTTTCCCTGATCGGGCGCGGACTGCTGCATGTCGTGCCATGCGAAGTTCGCCTCGTCGAAGTGCAGAACGCCTACGAGGCGGTGCGCGGGGCGGTCGAGGGCGGGCGTCCGCTCTATGGCGTGACGACCGGAGTCGGCGCGATCAAGGATCGCGCGGTCGCCCTCACCAGTTCGACCGACCGCACCGATCTCGTCCGCGCCCACCATTTCGGCGTCGGCGAGCCGCTGGCGCCCGAAATCGTCCGCGCCGGCATCGCCATCCGCGTCAACACCGCGCTCTCCGGCATGGTCGGCTGCAGTCCCGACCTCGTCCGCGCCTATGTCGCGGCGCTCGATGCCGACATCGTCCCCGTCGTGCGCCGCCTCGGCTCGATCGGCGCCGCCGATATCGGGCTGATGAGCCAGGTGGCGACGGCGCTCGCCGGCGAGGGCCAGGTGTTCCATCGCGGCGTCCTGAAACCGGCCGAAATGGCGCTGCGCGAGGCGGGCCTCACGCCGCACGTGTTCCGGCTGAAGGACGCGCTCTCCGCCGTCAGCACCAACGCGCTGACGGTCGCGAGCGCCGGGGCGACCCTGATCGAGGCGGCGCAGACGGTGCGCGTCGCCATGGCGACCGGATCGAGCGCGGCGGCGGCGCTGCGGGCGTCGCCCGAGCCCTGGCGGGTCGCCATGCGGATCGGTTCGCCGCGCGAGGCGGCCGCAGGAGCCGTGCTCACCGCCGTCGCCGACGCCTTTCCCTGGTCGCCGGCGACGCATCTGCACGATCCGCTCAGCTTGCGGATGATGGCGCAGATCTTCGGCGCCTCGGCCGGCGTCGTCGCCTTCGCAGCCGCCGCCGTCGAGGCGGCGACGGCGCGGCCAGACGACAATCCCGTCGTCATCGACGGCATCCCGATGACCTCGGGCGGGTCGCTGCCGCTCGAGCTGGCGCTGACCCTGCAATCGGTGGGTCCCGGCCTCGCCCATCTCGCCCGCAACATCCTGAACCGCATCGTTCTGATCGCCAATGGCGGGCGCGGCGTGCTGCCGACCAACCTGGTCTCCGAGGACACCGACGCCACCGGCTTCGGCCCGCTGGTGAAGCTCGCCGGCGATCTCGCCAGCCGCGTCATGGCGGAACTGGCGCCGGTTTCGGCGATGCCGCTCCTGATCGCCGGCGGCATGGAGGACGAGGCGATGTTCGCGCCGCTGATCGTCGAGCGCCTCAACCGCCAGATCACGGCGCTCCGGATGATGGTGGCGATCGAGGCGCTGCTGGCCGCCCAGGGTCTCGACATGCAGGGCCTGCAACCGGCCGGGCTGGTAGCGATCGTGCACGAATCCGTCCGGGCCGAAGTTGCCTTCCTCGACAAGGATCGCGCGCTTTCGCTCGACATCGAAACGATCGAGCGCAACCTTTTTCAGCCGGCGCTCTTGGAAACAGTCAGGAATTTCTACGAGTCCATCACAACGGATGAGCTCATTTTCTCGCATTGACCCGCACGTCACCCTAAGAACTATCGATACGGAACGGATCAACCGACAACCCTAGGAACCCCGCCATGAAAGCCTTGAAGACCCTCGTGGCCGCCGCCGCGATCCTCGCCTCCATCGGCACGGCGCAGGCGGCCGATGTCGTCGTGTCCTCCAAGATCGACACGGAGGGGACGCTGCTCGGCAACGTCATCGCACTCGTGCTCGAGGCGAACGGCATCTCGGTCGACGACCGCATCTCGCTCGGCGGCACGCCCGTGGTGCGCAAGGCGATCACCGCCGGCGAGATCGACATCTATCCCGAATATACCGGCAACGCCGCCTTCTTCTTCAACAAGGCCGACGACCCGGTCTGGAAGGACGCCGCCAAGGGCTATGAGACGGCGAAGACGCTCGACTACGATGCCAACAAGATCGTCTGGCTCTCGCCCTCGCCCGCCAACAACACCTGGGCGATCGGCCTGCGCGGCGAGGTGGCGGAAGCCAACAGCCTGAAATCGCTCAGCGATTTCGGCAAGTGGGTCGCCGGCGGCGGCAAGGTGAAGCTGGCCGGCTCGTCCGAGTTCGTCAATTCGGCGGCGGCCCTTCCGGCCTTCCAGACCGCCTATGGCTTCACGCTCAAGCCGGAGCAGCTGCTCGTGCTTTCCGGCGGCGACACCTCGGCGACGATCAAGGCGGCCGCCGAACAGACCGACGGCGTCAACGCCGCCATGGTCTACGGCACCGACGGCGCCATCCAGGCCGCCGGCCTCGTCGTGCTCCAGGACGACAAGGCGGTGCAGCCGGTCTATGCGCCGGCGCCGATCGTGCGCGAGGACGTGCTGAAGAAGTTCCCGAAGATCCAGGAAGTCCTGACGCCGGTGTTCGCCGCGCTCGACCTCAAGACGCTGCAGGAACTGAACGGCCGCATCCAGGTCGGCGGCGAGCCGGCCAAGGAAGTCGCCAAGAGCTGGCTGACCGAGAAGGGCCTGCTGAAGTAGTCCGACCGCTCCGCCCCGGGCGCGACTTCACGTGAAACCGGACGACGGCGAAACCGTCGCCGTCCGGGGGTTAACAGGCCGCGATCCGTTAACCTGCCGTTAGCCAATATCATCTTGCGGCGCGGGGAATTGGCCCTAAGCTTCCCTCTCGCACCGCGTCGAGATTTCGGCGCGCCAGTTCGGCCGAGGCAGCCTGCCTTCAAAGGGGACCCACCGGCTTGACGGACGCCAGCCAGACCGCCGCTCCACCCGTGCCGCTCACCGCCCGCCTCGATCGGGTCGGCATCGTCGTGGCGCTGATCGCCATCGTCGGCATGGACTGGCAGTCCTTCGCCACCCTGAAACCGAACCGGCTCATCTCCGGCCAGGGCCTCAGCCTGGGCGCCTCGCTGCCGACGCTCTGGGCGGCGATCGGCATCGGCATCCTGTCGCTCGCCACCATCGTCGCCGTGCTGCGCACCGGCGCCTGGCTCCGGCTCGCCACCGGCGTCGTCTCGCTGCTGCTGCTTGCCATCTTGATCGGCATCGTGCCGGCGACGGTCGTGCCGCCCGGCAACAATTTCGCCCGCGTCTCGCCGGCCTCCGGCTTCTGGCTGATGGCCTTCGCCTTCGCGGTGCTCACCACCGACGCCATCGCCAAGCTGAAGCTCGGACCCTTCGCCCGGCTCGGCATGCTGGCGGGGGCGGCGGTCGCCGTCGCGCTCATCCTCGGCTCCGGCCACTGGGACGGGCTGTCGATCCTGAAGGAATACGCTACCAACGCCGACAAGTTCTGGCGCGAGGGGCGGCAGCACATCCTGCTCGCCGTCAGCTCGCTCGCCGCCGCGATCGTCGTCGGCCTGCCGCTCGGCATCGCCTGCCACCGCAACGCGACCTTGCGCGGCATCACGCTGCCGGTCCTCAACATCATCCAGACCGTGCCGTCGATGGCGATGTACGGGCTGATGATCGTGCCGCTCAGCCTGTTCGCCGCCTCGTTCCCGATCGCCGCCCAGCTCGGCATTCGCGGCATCGGCACGGCGCCGGCGCTGATCGCGCTCTTCCTCTATTCGCTGCTCCCCGTCGTCGCCAACACGGTGGTCGGCCTCGGCGAGGTGCGCCGCTCGGTGGTCGAGGCGGCCGAGGGCATGGGCATGACCAAGCACCAGCGCCTGTTCCAGGTCGAGCTGCCGCTGGCGCTCCCCGTCATCCTGACCGGCATCCGCATCGTGCTGGTGCAGAATATCGGCCTCGTCACCATCGCGGCGCTGATCGGCGGCGGCGGCTTCGGCACCTTCGTCTTCCAGGGCATCGGCCAGGCGGCGACCGATCTCGTCCTTCTCGGCGCCGTACCGACGATCGCGCTCGCCTTCACGGCGGCGATCCTCCTCGACGCCATCATCGAACTCACCGAAAGGCGCCGGCTTTGATCGAACTCGAGCATGTCAGCCGCCGCTTCGGCGACCAGACCGCCGTCGACGACGTCTCCTTCTCCGTCGAGCGCGGTACCATCACCGTCATCGTCGGCACCTCCGGCTCCGGCAAGTCGACGACGCTTCGGATGATCAACCGGCTGATCGAGCCCTCCTCCGGCACGATCACGATCGACGGCAAGGACGCCGCCTCGGTCTCGGGCGAGGAGCTGCGGCGCGGCATCGGCTATGTCATCCAGGGCAACGGCCTGTTCCCGCACTGGACGGTCGCCCGCAACATCGCCACCGTGCCGACCCTGCTCGGCTGGGACCAGGCCCGCATCGCCAAGCGCGTCGACGAACTGCTGACGCTCTTCAGCATGAAGCCGGCGGATTTCGCCAAAAAGTTCCCGCACCAGCTTTCCGGCGGCGAACAGCAGCGCGTCGGCGTCGCCCGCGCGCTCGCCGCCGAACCCGGCCTGCTCCTGATGGACGAGCCCTTCGGCGCGCTCGACCCGATCATCCGCGCCAAGGCGCAGGAGGATCTCCTCGCCGTGCAGCAGAGGCTCGGCATCACCGTCGTGCTGGTCACGCATGACATGGAGGAGGCGATCCATCTCGGCGACCGGATAGCCGTGATGGACAAGGGCAAGCTGCTGCAATACGCGACGCCGACCGAGATCCTGGCGCAGCCCGCGCCCGGCTTCGTCGCCAAGCTTGTCGACGGCGTCGACCGGCCGTTCCGGCTCTTGTCGCTCGCGCCGGTCTCGCAGATCGTCGAGCCCGGCACGGCGGAAGGCCCGCCCATTCTCGAGACGGCGACGTTGCGCGACGCGCTTTCGGAGCTGCTCTGGCACCAGCGCGAGGCGCTGCCCGTCACGGCCGAGGATGGCACGCCGCGCGGCCGGATTTCGCTCGCCGCCCTGCTCGCGCATGCCGGCGGCCCGACCTGCGGCGGTCTGCCGGGCGGTAATCTGCCCGGCGGCACGGCAACAGGCGGCACGGCATGAGGCGGTTCGTCGGCCCGGTCGCCCGCCTCGCGGCGCTGGCGCTGCTGCTCGCGCTCGTGCTCCGGCCCGACTGGTTCGAGCCGATCCTGAAGCCGTTCACCGAGAACAACGCGCCGGTGATCTACACCCAGTCGAGCCTGCTCAGCCTGACGCTCGCCCATCTTGGGCTCGTCGCGGTGGCGAGCGTCATCGGCACGGCGCTGGCGCTGGTCATGGGCGTGTTCGTCACGAGGCCGATGGGGGCGGAGTTCCTGCCGCTGTCGCGCAGCCTCGTCAATATCGGCCAGACCTTCCCGCCCGTCGCCGTGCTGGCGCTCGCCGTGCCGGTGGTCGGCTTCGGCCTGAAGCCGACGCTGATCGCGCTCGTCCTCTACGGGCTGCTGCCGATCTTCGAGAACACGATCACGGGCCTCAAGGAAGTGCCCGGCAACGTCGTCGAGGCAGCGCGCGGCATGGGGCTGTCGCCGCAGCAGCAGCTTTTTCGCGTTGAGCTGCCGCTCGCGCTGCCCGTCATCCTCGCCGGCATCCGGCTTTCGGTCGTCATCAACATGGGCACGGCGACGATCGGCTCGACGGTCGCGGCGAAGGGCCTCGGCGAGGTGATCATCGCCGGGCTGCTCACCTCCAACACCTCGTTCATCCTGCAGGGCGGCATCATCGTCGCACTGCTCGCCGTGCTGCTCTATGACGCCTTAGCGATCCTCGAACGCCGCGTCGCCCGCCGTACCGGCCGCCTGGCGGAGGTGGCGGGATGAGGGCGCCCGCCGAGCCGCCATCCTTCGAAGCCTCTGAGGCCGTGGCTTCACGGCTTCCTGGGTGTCTGACCCATCGTGCATTGGGCGCCGTCCTTTCACCTCTCCCATGGGGAGAGGTCGACGGCCGCAGGCCGTCGGGTGAGGGGTTGAGGCCTCACCGGAGAGTTCCCTACCCCCTCACCCGGAGCTTCGCTCCGACCTCTCCCCATGGGAGAGGTGAAGGGGTGCCGGCGGACTCCCTTTCCCGCCCTCGGGAGAGGGTTGGGGTGAGGGTGTCCAGGCACACACGGTCCGTCATCCCGGCGAAGGCCGGGATCCACCGGCCGGAAGCCAATCCCCTCGGACGGTGTTCATGGGCCCCGGCCTTCGCCGGGGCGACGGGTGCTTGGGTAGCGCCGTGCGTCCTTCGAGACGGCCCTTCGGGCCTCCTCAGGATGTTGGCCGCTGGGCGCCATATCGGCCCTGAGAAGACCGAAAACACAGACCTCAACATGCTGAGGAGCGGCCGACGGCCGCGTCTCGAAGCACGCACTGGTCTCGACACAGTCATCGGGTGACCGCATGAGCGATTTCGATCTCGTCCTTTCCGGCACCGTCGTCACCGCCGACCGCGTCATTCCCGGCGGCTTCGTTGCCGTCTCCGACGGCAAGGTGGCGCTGATCGGCCAGGGCGAGGCGCCCTCCGCGCGGGAAAGGCACGAACTCGGCAACGCGCTGATCCTGCCCGGCGCCATCGATGCGCAGGTGCATTCGCTGAGCCAGAGGAACCAGGAAGATTTCCTCTGGTCGACCCGCTCGGCGGCGGCGGGCGGCGTCACCACCATCGTCGACATGCCCTATGACGAGGGCAATCTCGTCTGCTCGGCCGAGGCAGTGGCGAAAAAGGTCGCGCATGCGAGCCCGCAGGCGCGCGTCGACTTCGCCCTCTACGGCACGATCGACCCCGAGGAAGGCCCGGCCCGCATTCCCGAAATGGTCGCGGCCGGCGTCGCCGCGTTCAAATTCTCGACCTTCGGCACCGACCCGAAGCGCTTCCCGCGCATCGCGCCGGCCCTGCTCGCCGACTGCTTCGCCGCCATCGCGCCGACCGGGCTCACCGCCGGCGTGCACAACGAGATCCACGAGGCGGTCGACGCGCATATGGCCCGCGTCCGCGCCTCGGGGATCACCGACTGGCGCGCGCACGGCCTGTCGCGGCCGCCGCTCACCGAGCTTCTCGCCGATGTCGAGATCTTCGAGACCGGCGCGCTGACCGGCTGCCCGGCGCATGTCGTGCATTCGTCGCTGGCGCGCGGGGCGGAGCTCGCCGCCCGCTACCGCGCCGAGGGTTTTGCTGCAACCGTCGAGGTCTGCATCCACTATCTGACGCTCGACGAGGAAAACGACGTCCGCCGCCTTGGCGGCAAGGCGAAGATCAACCCGCCGATCCGGCCGCGCGCCGAGGTCGAGGCGCTCTGGCGGCAGGTCGCGCTCGGCAATGTCGCCCTCGTCTCGACCGACCATGTCTCCTGGTCGGAGGACCGCAAGACCAAGCCCGCCATGCTGGAAAATGCCTCCGGCGCGCCGGGGCTCGAGGTGATGGTGCCGCTCTTCGTCAAGGGCGCGCTCGAACGCGGCCTGCCGCTGACATGGGCCGCGAGGCTGATGGCCGCCAATCCGGCGCGGCACTTCCGCATCGACCACGAGAAGGGCGCGCTCGCGATCGGCAGGGATGCCGACATTGTCGTGTTGACACCCGAGCCGCTCCTCTATGACGCAGGGGCAAGTGGGCATAATGTCGTCGGTTGGAGCCCCTATAACGGCATCAAGCTCCCCTGGCGCGTGAGCGGAACGTTCCTGCGCGGGATCCAGGCCTTCGACGGACGCGACGTGCTGGCCGAACCCGGATCCGGCCGCTTCGTCCGGCCGCCAGCCACCCTGCCGATCGGAAATTGACCCGCCGAATGCGCACCAATCTGCCCGTCGACGAAACCCGGCTGTGGGACGATCTGATGGCGCTCGCCGCGCTGACCGATCCCGACCATCCCTGGACCCGCCGCGCCTTCTCGCCGATGTTCCTGGAGGGCCGCGCCTATGTCGCCGATCGCATGCGCGAGGCGGGCCTCGCCGTCCGCCTCGACGCCGCCGGCAACCTGATCGGCCGGCGCGAGGGCCGCAACGAGGACGCGAGAGCGATCGTCATCGGTTCGCACAGCGACACCGTGCCGGATGGCGGCCGCTTCGACGGCACCGCCGGCGTGATGGCCGGCATCGCCGTCGCCCGCAGCCTGCAGCGCGACGGCACGAAGCTCGATCATGCCTTCGAGGTGATCGACTGCCTGGCCGAGGAGGTGTCGATCTTCGGCCTCTCCTGCATCGGCAGCCGCGCCGTCGCCGGCCAGCTGTCGGAGGAGCAGCTGAACCGCTCGGAGCCGACCGGCGAGATCCTCGCCGCCGCGATCGACCGCATGGGCGGCGACGTCGACAATCTCGACGACGCGCGCCGCGACGACATCGCCGCCTATCTGGAGCTTCATATCGAGCAGGGGCCGGTGCTCGCCGACCAGCGCCGCGACATCGGCATCGTCACGGCGATCGCAGGCATCACGCGGATCGAGATCGTCGTCGAGGGCCGCGCCGACCATGCCGGCACGACGCCGATGACGCTGCGCCAGGACGCGCTCGCCGGCGCTGCCGCCGTCGTCTCCGTCATCGCCAAGGATGCGCGACGCCGCGCCGCCGCCGGCCATGGCCATTTCGTCGCCACCATCGGCGAGTTCCGCATCGAGCCGAACGCCGCCAATGTGGTGCCGAGCCGGGTCACCATGCTGCTCGATGCCCGCGCCGAGGAACGCAGCTTCCTGGAAGGCTTCGTCGCCGAGCTGCAGCCGCTGCTGCAGCGGGCGATGTCCGGGACGGGCACGCGGATCACCACCTTCCGCGTCCTCTCCGACGCGATGCCGGCGCTCTCCGATCCCGGCTTGCTCGACGTGCTGGAGGAAGCGAGCGCGACGCTCGGCCTGTCGTCGCTGCGGATGGCGTCGGGCGCCGGCCACGACATGGCCTGGTTCTCGCGCATCGCGCCGGCCGCGATGATCTTCATTCCGTCGAAGGACGGCCGCAGCCACACGCCGGACGAATGGTCGGAGCCGGGCGAGATCGCCGCCGGCGCCGCCGTCCTCTACGAGGCCGTGCTCCGCCTCGACAAGACGCTCCGCTGACGCAGAAAGGAACCAACATGGGTCGCATCCTGACCGAGAAAGACGTCGAGGCCGCCGTGCGCGGCGGATCGGTCTATGCGGCGGGCGGCGGCGGCTGGGCCGATCACGGCCGCATGCTGGGCCTCGCCGCCGTGCGCATCGGCCGCCCGGAGCTGGTCTCGGTCGAGGAGCTTGATAGGGATGACTGGGTCGCCACCGCCGCCGCCATCGGCGCGCCGGCCGGCACCACCGCCTGGGAGATGCAGGGCGTCGACTACGTACACGCGGTGCGGCTGCTGCAGGACGCGCTGGGCGAGCCGATCGCGGCGCTGATGGTCGGCCAGAACGGCCGCTCGTCGACGCTGAACGGCTGGCTGCCCTCGGCCATCCTCGGCACCAAGGTGCTCGACGCCGTCGGCGACATCCGCGCGCATCCGACCGGCGACATGGGCTCGATCGGCCTCGCCGCCTCGCCGGTACAGACGATCCAGACGGCGGTGGGCGGAAACAGGGCCGAGAACCGCTACATCGAGCTCGTCGTGCGCGGCGCGACGGCCAAGGTCTCGCCGGTGCTTCGAACCGCCTCGGACATGTCGGGCGGCTTCATCGCCTCGGCCCGCAATCCCGTCCGCGCCAGCTATGTGAAGAAGAACGCGGCGCTCGGCGGCATCTCGATGGCGCTTGCGCTCGGCGAGGCGATCCTCGAGGCGGAAGGCAAGGGCGGCGCCGCCGTCATCGACGCGATCTGCAAGGTGACGGGCGGCACGATCGCCGTCTCGGGCCGGATCGCCAGGAAGGACGTCGTCTACACCAACGCCGCCTTCGACATCGGCACGGTCGTCATCGGCAGCGGCGCCAAGGCGACGACGCTGCACGTCATGAACGAATACATGGCGATCGACGATGCCGATGGCGCCCGCCTCGCCACCTTCCCCGACGTCATCACCACGCTCGACAAGGACGGCGAGCCGCTTTCGGTCGGCCAGCTCGCGGTCGGCATGACGGTGCATGTGCTGCATGTGCCGAAGACGATCATCCCGCTCTCGGCCGGCGTGCTCGATCCGTCCGTCTACCCTCCGGTCGAGGCGGCGATGGGCATCGAGATCGCCCGCTACGTCTTCGAGGAAGAGAAGAAGAAGCGGAAGGGCAAGAAATGAGGGGGGCAAAGTGATGCGGAACCCGCGCTATCCTGTCACCTCCGGCACGACGCTGCGCTGCAAGGGCTGGCGGCAGGAGGGGCTGCTGCGGCTCCTCGAAAACGTGCTCTCGGTCGGCGAGGATCCGGACAGCCTCGTCGTCTACGCAGCGCTCGGCAAGGCGGCGCGCAACTGGGCGGCGCATGACGCGATCGTCGAAGCGCTGAAAGCCATGGACGAGGACCAGACGCTCATCGTCCAGTCCGGCAAACCGATCGGCCTTCTGAGGACGCAGACGCAGGCGCCCATCGTCATCATGGCGAACTGCAACATCGTCGGCCAATGGGCGAAGGCGGAATATTTCTACGAGCTGGAGCAGAAGGGCCTGATCTGCTGGGGCGGGCTCACCGCCGGCGCCTGGCAGTATATCGGCAGCCAGGGCGTCATCCAGGGCACCTACGAGATCTTCATGCGGATCGCCGAGAAGCATTTTGGCGGCGATCTCGCCGGCCGCTTCATCCTGACCGCCGGCCTCGGCGGCATGGGCGGCTCGCAGCCGCTCGCCGGCCGGATGGCCAACGCCGCCATCCTCGCCGTCGACGTCGATCCCGAGCGGGCCGAAAAGCGCAAGGCGATCGGCTATGTCGACGAGATCGCGCCCGACCTCGACACCGCCTTGCAGCGGATCGCCCATGCCCGCCACCACCGCGAGCCGCTCTCCGTCGCGCTCGTCGGCAACGCCGCCGATATCTATCCCGAGATCGTTCGACGCGGCATCGTGCCTGACATCGTCACGGACCAGACCTCGGCGCATGACCTCGTCTATGGCTATGTCCCGGCGGGGCTGTCGCTCGCCGAAGTGCGGGCGCTGCGCCAATCGGACCCGGCAAGACTGATGGCGCTGTCGCGCGCGTCGATCGTCACCGAGGTCCGCGCCATGCTGGAGTTCCAGCGCCGCGGCGCCGTCGTCTTCGACAATGGCAATCTGATCCGCACCCAGGCGCGCGAGGGCGGGGTGGAAAACGCCTTCGACATCCCGATCTTCACCGAAGCCTATCTGCGCCCGCTCTTCGCCCGCGCCATCGGGCCGTTCCGCTGGATGGCGCTTGCCAACGATCCCGACGACATCCGGAAGATCGACGACCGCGTGCTCGAGCTCTTCCCCGACGACCGCATCGTCGCCAACTGGATCCGGCTGGCGCGCGAGAACGTGCCGTTCGAGGGGCTGCCGGCGCGGATCGCCTGGCTCGGCCACGGCGCGCGCACAAAGCTCGCGCTCGCCGTCAACGACATGGTGGCGTCGGGCGCGCTCTCCGGCCCGATCGCGTTTTCGCGCGACCATCTCGACGCCGGCGCCATGGCGCATCCCAACATCATGACGGAAAACCTGCGCGACGGCTCCGACGCCATCGCCGACTGGCCGCTCCTCGACGCGATGGCGCTGGCATCCTCCGGCGCCGATCTCGTCACCGTGCATTCGGGCGGCGGCGGCTATGCCGGCTACATGACCTCGGCCGGCGTGACGCTGGTCGCCGACGGCACGCCGGAAGCCGCCGAACGGCTCCGCCGCGCCCTCGACAACGACACCTCGCTCGGCGTGCTGCGCTATGCCGATGCCGGCTATGAGGACGCGCTCGACGAGGCGGCGCGAAAGGGCATCCAGCGCTTCGACGTGCCGTCGGAAAAGGTCGTGCGCCGGAGCTGAAGCCCTACATGTCGAGGATCGCGCGCGGGCTCAGCCGGCCGCGCGCGAGATCGGCAAGTGCCCGGAAATTGCCCCGGAGGCGGCCGCGCCGGTCAATATGCGCCTCCGGCGCCAGCGAGCGGACGAGGTTGGAAGCGAGGTTGCGCCCGGCCTGCGACAGCACGCTCGTGAGCGGGATCAGCCCCTCGCGATAGAGATCGACCGGGTTGGCGACCTGCGAATAGCCATACCGCCGCCCGGAGACGCGCCCGCTCTTGATCGCCATGTGGACGCCGCGCGGCAGGACCGAGCGCACGACCCGGCCGTGGCGGGCGATCCGCCGGCTGAAATCGAGGTCCTCCAGCCAGCCATAAAGCGGCAGGTTCTCGTTGAAGCGCAGGCCGGCGGCGAAGACCGGCGCCAGCCGCACCGCCATGTTGCAGCCATAGGCGCCAAAGACCGCCTCGAGCTCCGGCTCGGCCGGCCCGTCGACCGTGCCGGATGACGCCGCCAGGATCGCCCGCGCCGCCTCGAACGGGATGCCGGCATTGCGCGCGCCATCGGCCAGAACGGTGCCGGTCACCAGGACGACATCGGCATGCGCCGCCAGGATCGCCTCGACCGCTGCCAGATAATCCGGCCGGACTAGGAAATCGTCGTCGAGGAACAGCACGGCGTCGAAGCCGGCGAGCTGGTCCAGGATGGCGTTGCGCTGGCGCGGCAGGTCGGCCATGGCGAAGCGGATGTCGAGCGGCAGGCCGAGGGCGGCAAGCCTGCCGGCGTCGACATCCTCCGGCCGGACGGCGCAGATGACGACCCGGTCGGCCGGCCGCGTCTGCCCGGCCAGCTCCGCCACGGCCTGCGACAGCGCCTCGCGCCGCCCCGTCGTGGCAATCCCGACTGCGAGCTTCAAGCCCCACTCCCTTCCTGGCTCGGGACCTTCCCTTTGAAGGATGTCCGAGCCTAGCAGGCGGGCGCCGGGCGTCTTTCCGCCGGACGGGGTAGCCGGCACGGCAATAGGGCGAGGGCGGGAAGGATTTGTTACGCCGGAAGAAGCAGGCCGCCGGGTCGGCTCCGCACGACGCCTCCCCACGCTCGCCGTCATCCCGGCCTCCGAGCCGGGATCCATTCAGCCGGGTTCCTACCGGAGAGGCTCCGGCCCCTGTGGATCCCTGCTTTCGCAGGGATGACGAGGAGCGTGAGGCCGGGACGGAGCGCGCGACGGGAGCGGCACCCGCTTGTCACTCCGCCAGCTGCGCACGTCGCCTCCACACGCTCGCCGTCATCCCGGCCTCCGAGCCGGGATCCATGCAGCCGTGGCATCGGGAGGTTCGCCGTGAAAGGCGCCTCCGCGCCCAAGGCCCCGGCCCCTGTGGATCCCTGCTTTCGCAGGGATGACGGCGAGTGTGGCGCGCGGCCTACCCGTGCGGGCGGGCAAAAATCTCGGCCAGTATGTCGACGAAGCGCTTGGGGTCGGCGTCGAAGGCGACGTGGGCGTTCGGGGCGCGATTTCCCCGGAAATGCGTGTCGATCACCGTGCGGCCGACGGTCAGCGCGCCTGAAGTCTCGACGTCGACATGCAGGTGGCGCGTCGTCAAAATCTCGCGGTCGACCAGATAGGCGACGCAGACGGCGTCATGCACCGGCGCGGTGCCGAGCACGTCCATCTTCTGGGCGATGTCGTGCATCTCGATGCGGAAGCGGACGATGTCCGACGTCGCCTTGCCGGCGGGCGTGCCGAGGGCTGCGAGGCGGTCGCAATCGGCATAGGAGACCAGCGCCCGGTGCGTCGCGTCGAGCGTCACCAGCGTCACCTTCTCGAAGCCGGCCGAGAAGACGCGCGCCGCCGCTTCCGGATCGGCCCAGATGTTGAACTCGGCCGAGGGCGTCATGTTGCCGATCTCGTGGCCGCCGCCCATGATGATCAGCTCCGGCACGCGCTTGGCGAAATCCGGATCGGCGGCGAGTGCTGCCGCGATGTTGGTGAGCGGGCCGACCGGCATCAGCGCGATCGGATCCTTGGCATTGCGATAGGTCTCGACGAGATAGTCGACGGCGCCCTTGTCGGCCTTCTTCGACTTCGCCGCCGGCACCGGCAGCGTCTCGACATGGAACTTGGACGCCTGGTCGGTGACGCCGCGGGCGACCGGGAAATTGCCGCGCACGAACGGGCGGTTCGAGCCCTCATAGACCGGGATGTCGGAGCGGCCGATATGGTCGAGCACGCGAAGCGTGTTGTCGGTGCAGAACTTGACCTCGACATTGCCGTTGACGGTGGTGACGCCGATCAGCTCGATTTCCGGATGCAGCGCCGCCAGCATGATGGCGACGGCGTCGTCGGTTCCGGTGTCGACGTCGAGAATGAGCTTCTGGGCCACGCGCGGCACTCCAATGGGCAGAGAAGAACGAAAGGCGGGAATCACGCTCCGACCAAGGGTCAAAGGCGGGACCGGCGGACGTTAGGGGGGCTCGCGCCGGAGCGTCAAGCCGTGGCGCCGGCTGCGTCGGGCCGGGCGCGCGCTCGAATCGCGGAACCGCGCTGGCGGCCACGGGTTTACTGCGACGACGGGTCGAACACGCTCGCCGACATGCAAACCGCGCGAAGATGCAAGCGATGCGTGCAGCGGCTATGCTGGAGCGGTTTCGAGCGAAGTGGATGCCGGTTCGCGTGAAGAAAACGCGACAAAGAGATAAAGCCCATTCAACGGGCCGATCCGCGCAATGCCCACCCTGGTGTCAGTTTGGCAACGATTTCCGCGCCAATCTCCGCCCAGCCTTTTTGACGGGAGTTCCCCATGTTTCCGACGCCGGTACCCAAGCTCGTTCCCAACACCTACGACTTCGAATCGAAGCCGATGGTGAAGCCGACCGGCTTCCGGGAATATGACGCGCGCTGGCTGTTCGGCGACGAGATCAACCTGATGGGCGTGCAGGCGCTCGGCATGGGCCTCGGCACGCTGCTGGGCGAGCTCGGCGTCAAGCGCGAGCTGGTCACCGGCCACGACTTCCGCTCCTATTCGGCCTCGATCAAGCTGGCGCTCGTGACCGGCCTGATGGCGGCTGGCGTCAAGGTGCACGATATCGGCCTCGCCGTGACGCCGATGGCCTATTTCGCCCAGTTCGATCTCGACGTGCCCGCCGTCGCCATGGTTACCGCCTCGCACAACGAGAATGGCTGGACCGGCGTCAAGATGGGCGCGGCGCGGCCGCTGACCTTCGGCCCCGACGAGATGACCCGGCTGAAGGAGATCGTGCTGACGGCCGCCTTCGACCTTCGCGGCGGCGGCTCCTATGTGTTCCACGACAATTACCCGGCCCGCTACATGGCCGACATCACCAACCGGCCGAAGCTGAAGCACCCGATCAAGGTGATCGCCGCCTGCGGCAACGGCACGGCCGGCGCGTTCGCGCCGAAGGCGCTGGAGATGATCGGCGCCGAGGTGATCCCGCTCGACGCCGAGCTCGACTTCACCTTCCCGCGCTACAATCCGAACCCCGAAGACATGAAGATGCTGCACGCGATCCGCGACGCGGTGCTCGAGCATGGCGCGGCCGTCGGCCTCGGCTTCGACGGCGACGGCGACCGCTGCGGCGTCGTCGACAATGAGGGCGAGGAGATCTTCGCCGACAAGGTCGGCGTCATGCTGGCGCGCGACCTCTCGGCGCTCCATCCGAACTCGACCTTCGTCGTCGACGTCAAGTCGACGGGGCTCTTCGCCACCGATCCCGTGCTGATCGCCAACGGCGCCAAGGCGGATTACTGGAAGACCGGCCATTCCTATCTGAAGCGCCGTGTCAACGCGCTGAACGCGCTCGCCGGCTTCGAGAAGTCCGGCCACTATTTCTTCAACCAGCCGATCGGCCGCGGCTATGACGACGGCCTGGTCTCGGCCTTCGCCATTCTCGACATGCTCGACCGCAACCCCGGCAAGACCATGGCGGACCTGAAGAACGCCCTGCCCAAGACCTGGGGCTCGCCGACCATGTCGCCGCATTGCGACGACGAGAAGAAGTATGGCGTCATCGACAAGGTGGTCGCCCGGTTCGAGGAGAAGCGGGCGAAGGGCGAGCTGGTCGCCGGGCAGAAGATCGTCGATCTCGTCACGGTGAATGGTGTCCGCGTCGTCACCGAGGACGGCACCTGGGGCCTCGTCCGCGCCTCGTCGAACAAGCCGGAGCTGGTCGTCGTGGTCGAAAGCCCGGTCTCCGAGGCGCGCATGCACGAGATCTTCAAGGCCGTTGACGGTGTGCTGCGCGAGAACCCCGAAGTCGGCGCCTACAACCAGACGATCTGAAGCCCGGCTCCGATCTTCCCTCGGCGGGGGGATCGGGGCACACTTCCGCTTTCCCTTCTCCCGGAGTTGTTCCCATGCCCTCCCGCTCCTTCGGCGCCCTTCCGGACGGCACGCCCGTCGAGGCGATCACCATCTCGAATGGCGACCTGACGGCGACGGTCCTGACCTATGGCGCGGTGATCCAGGACATCCGGCTCGCCGGCGTGCCGCATCCGCTGGTGCTCGGCTACGACACGATCGAAGGCTATCTGCGCAATCCCAACTATTTCGGCGCCGTCGCCGGCCGCTTCGCGAACCGCATCGCGGGCGGCCGCTTCACGATCGACGGGGAGGATTTCCAGGTCTCGCCGAACGAGGCGCCGAACCACCTGCATGGCGGCTTCAAGGGCTTCGGCACGCGCGTCTGGAAGCTCGCCCGCGCCGACGCCTCGAGCGTGACGCTCGCCATCACCGGCGCGGATGGTGACGAGGGCTATCCCGGCACGGTCGAGGTCGAGCTCACCTATGCGATCGACGCGCCGGGGACGCTCCGCACCTCGATCCGCGCCACCACCGACAGGCCGACGCCGGTCAACCTGGCGCAGCACAGCTATTTCAACCTCGACGGTGCCGGCACGGTCCGCGACCACGTGCTGACGATCCCGGCCGAGACCTATCTGGCGGTCGACGCCGGCAAGATCCCGACCGGCGAATTCCGCCCCGTCGAGGGCACGCCGTTCGACTTCCGCGCCGGCCGCCCGGTCGGCCAAGGGCATGACGGCGTCGTCGACAGCTACGACCACAATTTCGTCGTCGTGCGCGAGAAATCGGCGACGCCGCATCCGCTCGCCCGCCTCGCCTCGTCGAAGGGCGGCGTCGCGCTCGACGTGCTGTCGACCGAGCCCGGCGTGCAGCTCTATGGCGGCCAGGGCATCAAGGCGCTCGACCCCGGCATCAACGGCGAGGTCTACGGGCCCAATTCCGGCCTCTGCCTCGAGGCGCAGCTCTTCCCCGACGGGCCGAACCGGCCGGATTTCCCCAACACCATCCTCCGCCCCGGCGAGACCTACCGCCAGGAGACGCTGTTCTCGTTCAGCCGGACGGGGTGACGGCTCCGGCGCTCCCGCGCGCTCGCCGTCATCCCGGGCTTGACCCGGGATCCATTCAGCCGGGTTGCGGATCGATGAAACTCCCGAGGTTGCGGCTGCATGGATCCCCGCCTTCGCGGGGATGACGGCGAGGCCAAACACGCGATTTTTCTTCCCTTCCGCAGCGCAGCGGATCATGCTGACGTGCTCTCGCAGTCCGGTTCGCTGGAGCATCATGACGACGATCAACCGTTCGACGCATATCCGCCTGACCTCGCATCCGGGCGCCCAGGCGCCGGTGCGCTTTCCGATCCGCTGGGGCGACGCCGATCCCCGCAAACGAGGGCCCGTCGTCGGCACCGTCTCGAACCCGGCCGACCGCAACGTGATCGGCACGCATGGCGGCTCCTATTCGCTCTATCGCGCGCTCGCCGTCTCCTCCGGCGCGCTGAACCCGATCCAGCGGCCGGATTTCCGCAACACCGCGCCGGCGGTCACCATCGGCCCGCATCCGCAATGGTCGGAGCCGGGCAAGATCGTCTCGCTCGATCCGTTCGGCCATCTCGCGGCGGATCTCTTTTCCGACCTCATTGCCGAGGGCGTCGACATCCGCCCGACCATCGCCATCACCAAGGCGCGGCTCACCATGATCGAGCTGCACGAGGCGATAAGGCTGAAGCGCATCCCGATCGACGGGACGATCGTGCACGACAATGGCGACGTCGCCGTCACCAAGGCGGCGATCGACCCGGTCTGGCACCTGCCCGGCATCGCAACGCGCTTCGGCGTGGCGGAGGACCAGCTGCGCCGCACCCTGTTCGAGCAGACGGGCGGCATGTATCCGGAGCTCGTCACCAGGCCCGACCTCGACCTGTTCCTGCCGCCGATCGGCGGGATGACGCTCTACATCTTCGGCGACGCCGACGCGATCGCCGATCCCAGGCGCCGCCTCGCCTGCCGCGTGCATGACGAATGCAACGGCTCCGACGTGTTCGGCTCCGACATCTGCACCTGCCGGCCCTATCTGATCCACGGCATCGAGGAGGCGGTGAAGGAGGCGCAGAAGGGCGGCATCGGGCTGATCGTCTACAACCGCAAGGAAGGCCGGGCGCTTGGCGAGGTGACGAAATTCCTGGTCTACAACGCCCGCAAGCGGCAGCAGGGCGGCGACCAGGCGGCGACCTATTTCGAGCGCACCGAATGCGTCGCCGGCGTGCAGGACGCCCGCTTCCAGCAATTGATGCCGGACGTGCTGCACTGGCTGGGGATCAGCAAGATCGACCGCTTCGTCTCGATGTCGGACATGAAATACGACGCCATCACCGGCTCGGGCATCACCATCGGCGAACGCGTGCCGATCCCCGACGAACTGATCCCGATCGACGCGCGGGTCGAGATGGAGGCGAAGAAGGCGGCCGGCTATTTCACCGCCGACGCCCCGCCCACCGCCGACGATCTCGCCCACACGATCGGCCGCCCGCTGGAGAAATACTGAGGGCTCATTCTTCCCCCTCCCCCTTGCGGGGAGGGAACCGACCTCCGAGACGGTCGCCAGCGTTCGGGACGCAACACGGCCTTCATCGCGCTAGTCGGGTCTTGCCACGCTCCGTCGTCATCCCGGCGAAGGCCGGGATCCATACACACCGGCCGGTCGCGGATAGGCTGGACCAGGCTTTCTTGGCCGGTGTTCATGGGCCCCGGCCTCCGCCGGGGCGACGAGGCCCTGCCCATAGGCATTGAAAAACATGGCGACCTTCGGTGTTCTGCAAGGTCTCCTGAGGGAGAGGTCGGCCGGCAGGTCCGGGTGAGGGTTTACGCCCTCTCCGGAAACACCGTAAACCCTCTCCCGCTTGCCTTCCCGTCGATCTCTCCCTCCGGGAGAGGTGTCATCAGTCGCCCCTCGTCCTGACGGAGCTACCCATTGGCCTCGATCCCCTCCCTCCTCACCGCTGCCGCCGTGCGCGAGCGCGCCAACCGGCTGCTCGATCTCGCCATCGCGGGTGAGCTCGATCATTTCGCCGTCGATCTCACAAAACTGCCGGCGGTGGCCGACTATGTCATCGAGACGGCGCGCGAGGCGTATCCGGAGCTGGAAATCCCGTTCCATGCGCGCTGGCGCCATTTTGAGGCCGGTGAGATCGACCGCTTCGGCGGGCTGGTCGACGCCGCCGGCATCACCGATCCGCTCGTCTTCGGTCGCGCGGCTTACGATCTCGCCATCGTCAGCGTGCTGCTCGACGCCGGCGCCGGCCCCGACTGGCGCTATCACGAGGCGGCGACCGGCGAGACCTTCTCCCGCTCGGAAGGCCTCGGCGTCGCGAGCTTCGCCATGTTCGCCTCGGGCCTGTTCTCGCAGGACCCGGCCGATCCGCTCCGCGCCGACGCGGCGGCCCTCGCCGTGCTGGAAGCGTCCGACCTGGCCGAGGGCTTCCAGGTCACGCCCGAGAATCCGATGGTCGGGCTCGAGGGTCGCGCCAAGCTCCTGAACGCGCTCGGCCGCGTCGTCGCCGACCGCGCCGATCTGTTCGGCACCGAGGAGGCGCGGCCGGGCGGGCTGTTCGACACGGTGCTCGCCAGCGCCGACGAGGACGGCCGGGTGTCGGCCCCAAAAATCCTGGAGCTGGTGCTGGAGGCGTTCGGGCCGATCTGGCCGAGCCGGCTGCTGCGCGAGGGCGTGGCGCTCGGCGATACCTGGCAGCACGGCAAGCTCGCGACCGACGACGCCACGTCGGGGCTGATGCCGTTCCACAAGCTGTCGCAATGGCTGACCTATTCGCTGATCGAGCCGCTGATCTGGACCGGCGTCGAGGTCGTCGATCTCGACGGGCTGACCGGCCTGCCGGAATACCGCAATGGCGGATTGTTCCTCGACCTAGGCGTGCTGGCGCCGAAGGATGCTTCCGCGACGAGCCGGCGCTGGAAGGCCGAGGACGAGTTCATCGTCGAATGGCGGGGGCTGACGGTCGCCCTCCTCGACCGCACCGCCGCGCTGATCCGCGACAAGCTGGGACTGGACGCCGACGCGCTGCCATTGGCAAAAGTTCTGGAAGGCGGCACCTGGGCGGCCGGCCGCCGCATCGCCAGGGAAAAGCGCGCCGACGGCGGCCCGCCGCTGGCGATCGAGAGCGACGGCACGGTGTTTTGAGGGGCTGAGACGGGGTGCGTGCTTCGAGACGCGGCCTATGGGCCGCTCCTCAGCATGTTGGGGATTTGTCCCTGCCCCACCACTCGCCAGTACCGATCTCATCATGCTGAGGAGGCCCGCAGGGCCATCTCGAAGCACGCACGGCCTGAACCCACCCCTTGAGGGAGGGTCAAGACCGCCGAAGGCGGGCCGCCGGCCGCTCCTCAGCATGTTGGGGATTTTGTCCCTCCCCCACCATTCGCCAGTACCGGCCTCAACATGCTGAGGAGGCCCGCAGGGCCGTCTCGAAGCACGCAGGGCCTGAACCCTCCCCTTGAGGGAGGGTCAAGACCGCGTCGAGCGGTCTTGGGGAGGGGTTCTTCGTCGGGGTTGTCACAAGCCGCCCCCCTTCCCGAAAACGCGAAGCGCGTTTTCGACCTCCCCTCAAGGGGGAGGTTCAAGCAAGAGGCAACAAGCCCCTCACCCAACCCTCTCCCGCAAGCGGGCGAGGGCTTCGGTCAGCGTGCTTCATTGGCATTGAACGCAGCAACGAGCGCCGGCGATCTCCCTCTCCCGCTCGCGGGAGAGGGTCTTGCTTCATTCACCTCTCCCACAGGGAGAGGTGAAGGAGCAGCGCGGTTCCGGGAAGAGACCTCAGCCCGCCTTCTTGCTGCCGTGGAACAAATAGACCCAGGCGAGCAGGACCGGGCCGATCGAGAGGGCGACGTCGGCCAGGTTGAAGACGAAGAAGCCGCGCGCGCCCCAGTGCAGGAAAAGGAAATCGATGACGTGGCCGTGCCAGACGCGGTCGATCAGGTTGCCGATCGCGCCGCCGACGATCAGCGCGAAGCCGGCGGCCGCAAGGCGGCCGCCCTCGGTCGAGCCGCGCCAGACATACAGGATGACCAGCGTGACGATCGAGGTCAGGATGACCAGGATGACGCTGTCGGCGCTGTTGCCGAGCGAAAAGGCGATGCCGGTATTGTTGACGCGGTAGAGCGCCAGGAAATTCGGCACCAGCTCGATGCCCTGCTGGTAGACGAGATTGGCGTCGGCGATCCATTTCGACAACTGGTCGATCGCGACGGTCAGCATGATGATCGAAAGCCCGAGCGCCGAGAGCGGGCCGGGGATGCGGGCCGTCTCGGCCTGGATGTCCGTCTCGTGCTTCATCGCGGTTCCCGGCGTTTGGGTCGAAGGGAGCGGCGGCTCGCGGGGGACACCGCGAACCGGCGGGACGTCAGAGCTTCAGCTTGTCGCGGCGGATTTCGTAGAGCATCACGCCGGTGGCGATCGCGAGATTGAGCGAATCCGCCCTTCCCGCCTGCGGGATCTTGACCAGGTGATCGCAAAGCGCGGCGAGATCGTCCGGCAGCCCCGATTGCTCGTTGCCCATGAACAGCATCACCGGCCGGTCGTAATCGATCGTGCGATAGTCGGACTTGCCGGAGAGATGCGTGCCGACGACGATGCCGGGCCAGCCCTTCCGCCATTCCTTGAACTCGGCGACGTTCATGCGGGCGAGCTTCATGTGGAAGATCGAGCCCATGGTGGCGCGCACCGCCTCGACGCCGAACGGATCGACCGTGTCGCCGACCAGGATGACGCCCTCGGCGCCAACCGCGTCGGCCGTGCGGATGATGGTGCCGAGATTGCCGGGATCCTTGATGCCCTCGAGCGCGATCCAGACGCCGGCGGGACCGGGCTTGATCTCCGCCTTCGGCGTCAGGCGCTGCTCGAACACGCCGACGACCATCTGCGGATTATCGCGGCGGGTGATTTTGGAGAGCACCGCTTCCGAGACTTCCAGGACGTCGCCGCCCCTTGCGTGGGCCGTCGTCGCGACGCGCTTGACCACGGGGTGGTCGGCAACCTTGGCGCCGTAAACGAGGATCTTGATCGGCCAGTCTTCCTCGACCGCGTCGGCGACCAGCTTCATGCCCTCGGTGACGAAGAGGCCGCTCTCCTTGCGGTGCTTCGGGAGAGCGAGCGCGCGGATGTCCTTGATCGTCGGATTGGTCAGGCTGGTGATGGTCCGGACCGCGCCGGGCGCGGAAATCGGGGAATGATCAGCCATCGCGGGACCACCTGGAGAAGAGCGACGTGGAGAGGGTGCGGCCGCCGCCTTCCTCGCGGATCAGCAGCTCGCCGGATTCGAGCGTGCCCGAAAGGCCCGCGAGCGCCTCGGCCGAGGTCTCGTGGATCGCCATGAACGAGGCGCGGATCGAATAGGCGGAAAGGCAGAGGAACAGCGCGTCGTCGGCGAGCAGCTGGCGGCAGAGCGCCATCATTTCGGGCAGGCGCTCGAAAATGTCCCAGACCTCGCCATTCGGGCCGCGGCCGAACTTTGGCGGATCGAGGATGATGCCGTCATATTTCGAGCCGCGGCGGACTTCGCGCTGCACGAACTTCATCGCGTCGTCGACGATCCAGCGCACCGGCAGATCGGCGATCCCCGACATGGTCTGGTTGTCGCGGGCCCAGCCGATCGCCTTCTTCGAGGCGTCGACATGCGTCACCTGCGCGCCGGCCATCGCCGCGACGAAGGAGGCGATGCCGGTATAGCCGAACAGGTTCAGCACCTTGGGCACGCGCTTCTTGTCGGCATATTGCGCGTCGCGGATCTTCTTGCCGAACCAGGCCCAGTGCATCTCCTGCTCGGGGAAGAAGCCGACATGGCGGAAGGCGGTGAAGCGGCCGAGGAAGCGCACCTCGCCCTCGCCGACGGCGCGCGGCAGCGGCCAGGCCATCGGCCAGGTCTCGCCGATCGGCTTCCGGTACTTCCAGCGGCCGTCGGAATCCTCGTCCTTGGCGCCGGTGAAGATCGCGTCGGCGCGATCCCATTCCTCGGCCGAAAGGCGCGGCGTCCAGAGCGCCTGCGCCTCCGGCCGGACGATGCGGTACGGGCCATAGCGCTCGAGCTTGCGGCCATGGCCGGAATCGATCAGCGCATAATCGGGCCAGCCCTCGGTCTCGAGCATCACCGGCCAGCGGGATGCCGGAGCCTTCGTGTCGCGCGTCGCGGGAGAAATGTCGGAAGAAATCGTCATGGCCGGTTCATAGCCTTCGCCGCGCCGAAAGCCAATCGATGCGAGCGAGGAAGACGATGCCCGGCTTGCCGTCGCGGGGGGCGCGTGCAAGATAATCCAAGAAGGTTCGACACGCACGGATTGTGACTGCCGAGCGAGGACCATGGCTGATGGAGTGGAGGGGTGAATACCGGATCCCCGCCGGACGCGACGCGGTATGGCGGGCGCTGAACGATCCGGATGTCGTGAAAGCCTGCATTCCCGGCTGCGAGGCGCTGACCCGGACCGGGCCGGACTCCTTTAGTATCCGGGTCGCCGCCAAGATCGGCCCCGTAGCCGCAACCTTCGTCGGGCAGGCCACGCTTTCCAACGTGAACCCGCCCGAGAGCTACACGATCCGCGGCGAAGGCCAGGGCAGCGGCGCGGGTTTCGTCCGGGGCAGCACCGATGTGCGGCTCGCCGAGGAGAACGGCGCGACGCGCGTAAGCTGCGCGATGCAGGGTCAGGTCGGCGGCACGCTGGCGCAACTCGGCTCAAGACTGATAGACACCACGGCCAAGAAGATGGCCGATGAATTTTTCGGCGCACTTGCCAACCGATTTTCTGGAGACGAGCCGACGATGGCCTCAACCCCGCTGACCACCCCGCCCCAGGCCGAGCCCGCCGACGCGGCTGCCAACGAGGAACTGACCGACCGCATCGAGCACAAGATCGACGACGAGTCGCTCAATCTCGGCGAAGTCGCCGAGGAGATCGAGGAAGAGGTCGAGGTCGCGGCCGGACGCGGCTTCCTCGGCGGTCCCTATGTCTGGGGCCTGCTGGCGCTGATCGTCGTCATTCTCTTCCTGGCCGTCGTCAGCCGCTAAGGCGTTTCGGGCGAAGCAGGCTCCGGCCCGCGCCGCAGGGCGCGGCCGGAAGGGCCGAGCGCCATCGAAATGCCGCGCTGGCGGCGAATGAGGGATGGCCAAGCGGCGGCGCGGCTGCGACACATAGGAGCGAGGACCGGCGAGCCGGTAGCGGCGCGGCCGGCCGAACCCTATGTCTGACGAAACGGAAGCCCACGGAGGCAGCCTCTCCTGTCATGATCGTCTGTTCCTGCAATACCCTCACCAAGGCCCTCGTCCTCGAGACGGCCGAGCGTCTGGCGCGCGAGACGCCGGGCAAGCCGCTGACACCGGCCCGCGTCTATCGCGCGCTCGGCATGAAGGCGCAGTGCACCGTCTGCTTCGCACTGGTGCGCAAGCTTCTGGCTGAATCCGGCGCCCTCATCACCTGCCCCGAGCCGCTCGG
Organism: Kaistia sp. 32K; assembly: GCF_016629525.1. Taxonomy (GTDB): domain Bacteria; phylum Pseudomonadota; class Alphaproteobacteria; order Rhizobiales; family Kaistiaceae; genus Kaistia. The sequence continues at coordinate 5,149,646 of NZ_AP024269.1, read as the reverse complement.
CAGCGGCGCCGAGGACAGCGAGGACGTCGCGCTCTTCGGCTGAGCTTTTCGGTTGAGCACATGGGCTGAGCTCTTCCGCTGAACTCACAGCCGCGCCACTCAGGGTCGCAATTCGGTTTGACGATCCCTTTGGCACGCCCTATTCTCGAATTAGAATAATTCCAGAAAAGGACGACGCCATGAAGGGCGATGCTAAGGTCATCGAATATCTCAACCGGGCGCTTCGCCTCGAGCTGACGGCCGTCAACCAGTACTGGCTGCACTACCGGCTGACCGAGGATTGGGGCTACACCAAGCTCGCCAAGAAGGAACGGGCCGAGTCGATCGAAGAGATGCACCACGCCGACAAGCTGATCGCGCGCATCATCTTCCTGGACGGCTTCCCCAACCTGCAGGTGCTGGACCCGCTCGAGATCGGCCAGAACATCAAGGAAGTCCTCGAGGCGGACCTGCGCGGCGAATACACGGCGCGCAACTACTACAAGGAAGGCCGCGACGTCTGCCATGCCGCCGGCGACTATGTCTCGATGGCGCTGTTCGAAGAGCTGATGCATGACGAGGAAGGCCATATCGACTTCCTCGAGACCCAGCTCGGCCTCCTGAACGACCTCGGCAAGGAGCTCTACGCCCAGCTGCAGGCCGCCCCCTCCAACGACGCCGAATAAGGCCTCGGACCCGCCGGGCCCCGCCCGCGCAGATCACAGGATCGCCCGGCCGCGTTCGGCTTTTGCCAGACGCGGCCGGAACTGTCTGACGGCTGTCACAGACCATGCGCTATTCCCATTCGCGACCTGGCCGAAAGGCCGATCCGCAATCGAATGGGAATCCCGACCGTGGAACGACAGGCTCTTTCCGGCGGCGATCTGGCGGCCCGCCATGAAGCGCCGACAGGGCGTTCGACGGAGCGTCGCTTCTGGCTCGCCATCAGCCTCCTGGCGGTAATTTCAGCTATCTTCGTGCTCTTCCCGGCGCTCGACATCCGCGTCGCCGCGCTCTTCTACGCCGGCGATGATTTCCCCGCCTCGCGCTCGCCGCTGCTCGGGGCGCTGCGCGGGTTCGGCACCAACCTCGTCTTCGTGATCTGCGTCGTCCTGATCGCCAGCCTCGCGACGAAACTCGCCCGCCCTTCCCGCCCGATGCCGATCCGCGCCAGCAAGGTCTGGTACCTGCTCGCCACGCTGGCGCTCGGACCGGGCCTGATCGTCAACGGCGTGTTGAAATCGCTCTGGGGCCGGCCGCGCCCGGTCCAGGTCGACCTGTTCGGCGGCGGCGCGCCGTTCGAAACCGCCTGGAAGATCAGCGGCGCCTGCCATTCCAACTGCTCCTTCTCCTCCGGCGAGGCGGCCTCGGCCTTCTGGCTGCTCGGCCTCGTCCTGCTGGCGCCGCCGCGCCATCGGCGCGCCCTGGCGATGGCGATCGGGCTCGTCGCCCTCGCCCTCTCGCTCAACCGCCTCGCCTTCGGCGGCCATTTCCTCTCCGACATGCTGATCTCCTGGAGCCTCATGCTCGTCGTCATGCTGGGTCTCGCCCGCGTCATGCTGGAGGAACCGTTCCGCAGCCGGATCGACGCTGCGACAGAAAGCGCGCTCCTAAAGGTCGCGCTTGCCTCGCAGCCGGCGTTCAGGCGTATTGCGCGCCGGTGGCCATCGGGCCAAGGCAGCAGCAGCGGGCTGGACCGGATTGGGCCCTCGACTTGAGATAAACGCGACCGCGAAACCCTTGGCGGAGAGCCGCTTCGGCCTGCTCGTCCTCGGGCTCGCCCTCCTCACAATTGCGCGCCTGCTGGCGCTGCGCTTCTCGGTGACCGACCTGCAGGTCGACGAGGCGCAATATTGGGATTGGTCGCGCCACCTCGCCTTCGGCTATTTCTCGAAACCGCCGCTGATCGGCTGGACCATCGCCGCCGCCAATATGGTCTGCGGCACGGCCGAGGCCTGCGTGCGGGCGCCGTCGCCGCTGTTCTATTTCGGCACCTCGCTCGTGATCTACGCCATCGGCATCGCGCTCTACGACCGCCGCGTCGCGTTCTGGGCGTCGCTCGGCTTCGGGCTGGCGCCGGGCGTCGCCTTCTCCTCGGCGATCCTGTCGACCGACGTGCTGCTCTTGTTCTTCTGGGCGCTGGCGCTCTACGCCTTCGTCCGGCTGCGCGCCGGCGGCGACTATCGCTGGAGCCTGCTGCTCGGCGCGGCGCTCGGCTGCGGCATGCTGGCCAAATACGCCATGGCCTATTTCATCGGCTGCGCCGTGATCGCCGCCATCCTCGATCCGTCATCGCGCGCCGTGCTGCGCTCCGGCCGGTTCTGGCTCGCCGTCGCCATCGGGCTGCTGCTGCTCGCGCCCAATGTCTGGTGGAACCTGAACAACGGCCTGGTCACGCTGCGCCATACCAACGAGAACATCTCGGGCGACGGGCTGAAGCTCAGCCTCGGCAACGCCATCGGCTTCCTCGCCGCCCAGTTCGGCATCATCGGGCCGTTCCTGATGGGCGCAGCGCTGGCCGCGGCGATCACGGCCTGGCGCCAAAGTGTGCCGGACGAGGACCGGCTGCTCCTCGCCTTCGCGCTGCCGGTGATCCTGGTCGTCACCGTCGCCAGCATACTGACCACCACCAACGCCAACTGGGCCGCCTCCGGCCTCGTCGCCACCGCCCTCCTCGGCACCGCTTTCCTGATCCGCACCGGCCGCTTCCGCCTGGTGCAGGCGGGCCTCGCCCTCGGCGTCGTCGCGCAGCTCGTGCTCTTGGTCGGCAATGTCATCGCCGACAAGGTGACGCTGCCGCTCCTGAAGCGTGGCGACATCTACCGCCAGGTGCTCGGCTGGAGCCGGCTCGGCGACGCGGTCCGCACCGAAGCGACAACGTCCGGCGCGACCATGGTGACGACGGTCAGCCGCGCCGACGCGGCGGCGCTCGTCTACTACCTGCGCGACGACCCCGTCGCCGTCACCGTCTGGCCGGACGATCCGGGCCCGGACAACCAGTTCGAGCTGACGCGCAGCATCGTCGATCATCCGCCGACCGGGCCGACCCTGCTCGTCGTCGAATACGCCGATCCGGCGCGCCTCGCCCGTTTCTTCGGCAGCGTCGAGGACAAGGGACGGCTGACGGTCGCGAGCGGCCCGACCTCCGCCCGGCAATACCAGCTCTACCGGCTCGACCAGCCGATCGCGCCGCTCGAGACCGTGCCGCTCTGCGCCGGCGTTGCCGACTAAGCATTTTCGAGCGAGGCGGACGCGGCGTCGCGCGAAGAGACGTGGCGCATTCGCGCCCGGCGCCACTGCGGTTGCCGCTCTCCGACGCGCATACTATAAGCGCTGCCATCCTTCATCTTCGCGGAAACGGCCTTACCATGTCCGATGTCAAGAAGGTCGTCCTCGCCTATTCGGGCGGGCTCGACACCTCCATCATCCTGAAGTGGCTCCAGCTCGAATACGGCGCTGAGGTCATCACCTTCACCGCTGACCTCGGTCAGGGCGAAGAACTTGAGCCGGCCCGCAAGAAGGCCGAGATGATGGGCATCAAGCAGATCTACATCGAGGATGTGCGCGAGGAATTCGTCCGCGACTTCGTGTTCCCGATGTTCCGCGCCAATGCGCTCTACGAGGGCACCTACCTGCTCGGCACCTCGATCGCCCGGCCGCTGATCGCCAAGCGCCTCGTCGAGATCGCGCATGAGACCGGCGCCGACGCCATCGCCCATGGCGCCACCGGCAAGGGCAACGACCAGGTCCGCTTCGAGCTCTCGGCTTACGCGCTCGACCCGAACATCAAGGTGATCGCGCCCTGGCGCGAGTGGGACTTCAAGTCGCGCACCGACCTGCTCGACTTCGCCGAGAAGAACCAGATCCCCGTGCCGAAGGACAAGCGCGGCGAGGCGCCGTTCTCCGTCGACGCCAACCTGCTGCACTCCTCCTCCGAGGGCAAGGTTCTGGAAGACCCGGCGCAGGAAGCCCCGCCCTACGTCTTCATGCGCACCGTCGCGCCGGAAGATGCCCCGGACGAGGCCACCTATGTCGAGATCGGCTTCGAGAAGGGCGACCCGGTTTCCATCAACGGCGTGCACATGTCGCCGGCGACGATCCTGACCAAGCTGAACGAGCTCGGCCGCGACAACGGCATCGGCCGCATCGACCTGGTCGAGAACCGCTTCGTCGGCATGAAGTCGCGCGGCATCTACGAGACGCCCGGCGGCACCATCCTGCTCGCCGCCCACCGCGCCATCGAGAGCCTGACGCTCGACCGCGAGGCCGCGCATCTCAAGGATTCGATCATGCCCCGCTATGCGGAGCTGATCTATTACGGCTTCTGGTTCGCCCCGGAGCGCGAGATGCTGCAGGCGCTGATCGACAAGAGCCAGGAGCATGTCGAGGGCACGGTGCGGCTGAAGCTCTACAAGGGCAACACCATCGTCGTCGGCCGCTCGTCGCCGAAGTCGCTCTATTCGGACGCGCTCGTCACCTTCGAGGACGATCGCGGCGCCTACGACCAGAAGGACGCGGCCGGCTTCATCCGGCTGAACGCGCTTCGCCTGCGGACGCTCGCCGCCCGCAAGAAGCTCGTCTGAGGATCAAGAAGCTCGTCTGAGAATAAGAAAGCCAGGTAACAGGCCGGTTGCACCGGCCTGTTGCTAAAGCTTCATTTTAGAGTTAGGTTATCTGGACTGACCCCGCCGCTACCGACGGGGCCGGTTCGGCGGCTTGAACGCCGGTGACTCGAACGCGAAGATATGGACGAACCGCCCATGCGCATGGACATTGTCAAGAAGGCAGCCCGTACGACCGACAAGAAGGCGTCGGAAGTGCGCGTCATGCTGCGGACGGCAGGCCTTCGTCCCACCCGCCAGCGCCTGGCGCTCGCCGAGATCCTGTTCGAGCGCGGCAACCGTCACATCTCGGCTGAAGGCCTGCACGAAGAGGCGATGAGCCACCGCGTGCCCGTCTCGCTCGCCACCGTCTACAACACGCTGCACCAGTTCACCGAAGCGGGCCTCCTGCGCGAAGTCGCGGTCGACGGCTCGAAGACCTATTTCGACACCAATGTCGACGACCATCACCACTTCTTCGTCGAAGGGGAGAACCGGGTCCTCGACATTCCGATGTCGACGCTGCGGGTCGAGGACGTTCCGGTCCCGCCCGAGGGCATGGAGATCACCCGCGTCGACATCGTCGTCCGCCTGCGCCGCATCGGCAGCTGATCCGACGAACGATCCGAGTTTCAAAACGCCGCGCCCCGCGCGGCGTTTTTCGTTTGTTGGGCTGGCTGGCGCGGAAAAGAGGCCGATTCCCGAAACTCGACCATCATCCTGAGGTGCCCGGCGAAGCCGGGCCTCGAAGGAGGGTCCAGGGAACGCCCCGAATGAAGACTGCGGGCGGACTTCGTCTGCGGACCGGAGTGCCACTGGATCCTCCTTCGAGGCTTCGCTTGCGCGAAGCACCTCAGGATGATGGCGGAGCCAGGCGATAGGCCTGGAAGACTCAGAGGATTTGGGCAGCAGCTCGGCGGCGTGAACCCTCCCCTTGAGGGAGGGTCAAAACCGCCCTCGGGCGGTCTTGGGGAGGGGTCTCTTCGTCGTATCTGTCGCAGGCTGCGAGAGAATACCCCCTCCCGAAAACGCACAGGGCGTTTTCGACCTCGCCTCGAGGGGGAGGTTCAAGGACGAGGGCCGCCTGCGGCAGCTCCGAGGCAAAAAGCCTCAGTCGATCGTCTCGTCGGGGTAGACGCCCCAGAGATTGGTCTGCTTGATCCAGCCGCGAAAGCGCTTGTCGACCAGGCGGCACCAGCCCTTGTCGCATTCGGAGACCTGCGACACGACCTTTGGCTGCAGATAGGCCGAGATCTCGGCGGTGTCGTTCGGCGAGACGCGGATCGGCAGCGGGTCGCCGTCCTGCCAGGGGGCGACGACGGCGGTGCGCTTGCCGACGAGCAGGCTGTGGAAAACCCAGCCCTCGGTGCCGTCGGAATCGCGGATGCGGCGCCAGTTGTCGAATTCCTGCACGATCTCGACCGGCAGGCCGGAGCGGGTGAACACCCACGAGACCTTGTAGCCCTGCCCCGGACCGACGCGCACATTGACGCGGCCGGCCTTCAGCGACACGAAGCGCGGCAGCGGCAGGCCGCTGGGCCCGAGTTTGGGTGCGGCGCCGGCCGCGCCTTGCGCCGACGCGGTCTCGGCCGGCTGCGCCACGATCATCATGGCCGCGATGACAGCGAATGTGAGGGCCGAGGTCACGGGTCGCACCCGGGCCAGCCGACGGGACATTCCCTTGAGCGCCGCCAAAATCATCGTTTCTTCACCCCTTTCCATCGCCGTCGCTGCGACCGGAGGGTCTTTACCGATGCTCGTGCGATCGCCAGTTTTGCGATTGCCGGCCGTCTGGTAGAGGATCGAGAGACGCAGCGACGGGTTCTTCAGCCGTTCTGCACAGTGTGACGCTCCATGGTTAAGGAGCTCTCAACGGAGGCCGCCCACGATGAAGAAGAAGCCGCTCGTCATCGTCACGCGCCGCCTGCCGGACGCCGTCGAAACGCGGATGCGCGAATTGTTCGACACCCGCCTCAACATCGACGACCGGCCGATGAGCGAGGCCGAGCTGATCGAGGCGGTGAAGACGGCGGACGTGCTGGTGCCGACCGTCACCGACCGGATCGACGGCCACGTCCTTGGCGAAGCCGGCGAGCAGCTGAAGCTCATCGCCAGCTTCTCGAACGGCTTCGACCATATCGACGTCGAGAAGGCGCTGGCGCGCGGCATCACCGTCACCAACACGCCGGGCGTGCTGACCGACGACACCGCCGACATGACGATGGCGCTGATCCTCGCCGTGCCGCGCCGGCTGGTCGAGGGCGCCCGCGTGCTGACGCCCGACCAGGACTGGGCCGGCTGGACGCCAACCTGGATGCTCGGCCGGCGGATGTCGGGCAAGCGGCTCGGCATCGTCGGCATGGGCCGGATCGGCCAGGCGGTGGCCCGCCGCGCCAGGGCGTTCGGCCTGTCGATCCACTATCACAACCGCCACCGCCTGCCGGCCGAGATCGAAGAGGGGCTGGAGGCGACCTATTGGGACAGCCTCGACCAGATGCTCGCCCGCATGGACATCATCTCGGTCAATTGCCCGCGCACGCCCGGCACCTTCCATCTCCTGTCCGAGCGCCGCCTGAAGCTGCTGCGCCCGGAGGCCTATGTGGTCAACACCTCGCGCGGCGACGTCATCGACGAGAACGCGCTGGCCAAGCTGCTCGAATCCGGCGCCATCGCCGGCGCGGGTCTCGACGTGTTCGAGCATGAGCCGATGGTCAATCCGAAGCTGCTGCGCCTCGCCGCCAAGGGCAAGGCGGTGCTGTTGCCGCATATGGGCTCGGCGACGATCGAGGGCCGCATCGCCATGGGCGAGAAGGTGCTGATCAACATCCGCGCCTATTTCGACGGCCACAAGCCGCCGGACCGCGTCCTCGCCTCGATGCTCTGAGCCGGCTTATTTTTGGAACTGAGCCGGATTCGGATTTTTGGGTGCCCGCCAGCCTGCTTTTTACCGCCGCCTGAGGGAGCGGTAAGGAAGCCACTTCCCCCTCCCCCTTGTGGGGAGGGATGGGGTGGGGGTACCACCTCGATATCGGGAAGTGCCCGTCGACCAGTGTTCCGCCTGCAAAGACGGAGCCGGTACCCCCTCCCTAACCCTCCCCACAAGGGGGAGGGAATTTTCGGGCTTCCCCTCACAGTGCGGGCGAAGCTCCCCGTCATCCCTGCGAAAGCTGGGACTATCCATCCGCAGCCTGAGCCTGCGATCGACCTGAGCCCTTCCCAGGCCCTACCCGCCCCGCGGCGGCGCGGTGGACTGGCGGACGATGAGGTCGACCTCGACGCGCTCGTGGCGCGGCGCCTCGATGCCTTCCAGAATCATCTCCGCCGCCATGCGGCCCATCTGGGCGATCGGCTGCGCCACGGTGGTGAGCGGCGGATCCGACACCGCGCCCTCCGGCACGCCGTCGAAGCCGATCACCGACACATCACCCGGCACCGAGATCCCCTTCGCGCGTAACCAGTTGAGCGCGGTCAGCGCGATGCGGTCGGACATGCAGAGCAGCGCCGTCGGCCCGCGCCCGTCGGCATAGAAGCTTTCGAGCGCGAGGGCGACGCTCGGCCCGTCATTGACCGTCTCGAACACCGGCACATCGGCCGGATCGACGCCGAATTCGGCGAGCCCGGCCTGAAAGCCGCGGATGCGGTTGCGCGTCACCGAATAGAGCGCGGCCTCGATCTGGTCCGGCGTAACCGGGCCGACGCGATCATCGACCAGCTCGAAGGCAAGGATGGCGGCGTCGCGATGGCCGAGCGCGCCGATGTGGCGGGCGGCGGTGCGGGCGCCGTCGAATTCGTCGACGCCGATGGTCGAGATCGTCGCGTCCGAGGCATCGAGCTGCAGGGCGACGAAGGGCAGCCGCCGCTCGCGCGACAATTCGACCAGACGCTCGCCGCCCTCGATGCAGAGCAGGATCAGCCCGTCGACGATGGCGCTCTGGATGTTCCAGGCGAGCTTTTCGTCATTGGCGGCGGAGATCAGCGAGATGCCGGCGCCATGGACGTCGCAGGCGGCGGAGATCGACGCCATCATGGCGCGGGCATAGGGATCGGCGAAGAAATAGTCGAGCGTCTCGGTGGTGGCGACGCCGATGGCGTTGACCTTGCCGGCGCGCAGCAACCTGCCCTTCGGATCGGGCCCGGCATAGCCGAGGGCGCGGGCCGCCGCCTCGACCTTCTCGCGCACTTCGGCGCGGACGATCTCCGGCCGGTTGAAGGCGTTGGAGGCGGTGCCCTGCGAGACGTCGGCGGCCTTGGCCACGTCGGACAGCTTGACCACGCGATTCATGACACCCCGCTCATCTGCCGCCCTTCCGGGTTCGATCTCGATCCCGCGCAGCGCGCTACCCTAGCCTAGTTCGTGAACCAGCGTGAGACGGTATCACATTCTCTTGTATCGGTTCAAATTGTGCTTGACGCTCCGGCATGGGATCCATAGATTGAACCGGTTCAAGCAATCCAACACCCTCGCGATATTGAATCGATTCAATATCCTCACTCGGGAGGAATCGCCATGATTCCCGCCAGCTATCTGTTCAAGAGCCTTTATGAATCCCGCTTCGAGCGCCCTGCCCATGGCACCGAGACGCAGACGGGCCCGACGCCGCAGGACGGGCTGATGCAGCTGGAGAGCGCACAGAATTCGCGCGGCTCCCGGCATCCGTCCGTACCCTTCTACGCCATCCTGGCCGGCTTCCTGCTCGCCCGCTGACGGCTCATTTCCGCCGCTTGTAGCGGATCGTCTCGAAGCGCATCGAAAGCGCGTCGACCAGCAGCAGCCGGCCGATCAGCGGCTCGCCGATGCCGAGGATGAGCTTCAGGACTTCCGCCGCCTGCAGGCTGCCGAGAATGCCCGTCAGCGCCCCCAGAATGCCCGCCTCGGCGCAGCTTGGCAGCAGGCCGGGCGGCGGCGGCTCGGGGAAGAGATCGCGAAAGCGCGGGTTCGGTATCCCCTCCCCGTTCACGTCCCAGGGCAGCAGCGTCGTCAGCGAACCGTCGAACCGGCCGACGGCGGCCGTCACCAGCGGCCGCCGCAATTCGCCGCAGCGATCGGCGGCGAGATACCGCGTCTCGAAATTGTCGGTGCCGTCGGCGACCACGTCATAGGCGGATAGCAGTGCATCGGCGTTTCCGGCGTCGAGGCGCAGCGCATGCGTCTCGATGGCGACATGCGGATTGAGCCGCGCTACGGCTTCGCGGGCGCTCTCGACCTTGGGTTGGCCGACCGTTTCCGTCGCGTGGATCACCTGCCGCTGCAGATTGGAGAGGGCGACGACATCGTCGTCGACGATGCCGATCGTGCCGACGCCGGCGGCGGCGAGATACTGGATGACAGGCGCGCCGAGGCCGCCGGCGCCGAGCACCAGGATGCGCGCCGCCTTCAGCTTCTGCTGGCCGGGCCCGCCCACTTCCGGCAGGACGAGATGGCGCGCGTAACGCTCGATTTCATCGGGACTGAACATGAGCGGATCCTAGGGCCTCGCGGCTCGGCTGGCGAGATCGATGCGGGCGGCCCGGACGCTACGGAACGTTTCGCTGCATCGCGGCATTGGGAAACAAAGCCCCCTTTGCGAAAGTGAGCGCCGCCATGCAGATCCGCATCGGATTCGACATCGCCTTCGAATGCCCGCAGCCGACCCCGATGCTGATGATGCTCCGGGTTCATCCGAGCCTCGGCGACCGGGTGATCGAGCACGACTATCTCGCCTCGGAGCCGGCGCTCGCCATCGACACCTATCTCGACGGCTTCGGCAATCTCGCCAGCCGCACCGTGCTGCCGGCGGGCCATACGCGGCTTTGGGCGGAGGGGATCGTCGAGGACAGCGGCCAGCCCGATCCGGTCGTGCCCGACGCCCGCATCCTGCCGGTGCAGGACCTGCCGGAGGAATGCCTCGTCTACCTGCTCGGCAGCCGCTATTGCGAGACCGACCATCTCGGCTTCGTCGCCTGGCCGATGTTCGGCCATCTGCCGGAAAACTGGTCGCGCGTGCAGGCGATCGTCGACTTCGTCCACAATCACCTGAAGTTCAACTATGCGCTGGCGCGGCCGACCCGCACCGCGCTCGAGGCGCATAACGAGCAGCTCGGCGTCTGCCGCGACTTCGCCCATCTCTCGATCGCGCTCTGCCGGGCGATGAACATCCCGGCGCGCTACTGCACCGGCTATCTCGGCGATATCGGGGTGCCGCGCGATCCGGCGCCGATGGACTTTTCCGCCTGGTTCGAGGCCTATCTCGGCGACCGCTGGTACACGTTCGACGCGCGGCACAACAAGCCGCGCATCGGCCGCATCGTCATGGCGCGCGGCCGCGACGCCACCGACGTGGCGCTGACCAATTCCTTCGGCAACGCCACGCTGGTGAATTTCTCCGTCGTCACCGAGGAGATCGGCCAGGAAATCAGCCAAGAAGTCAGTGAAGAGATCGGGACGCCGGCCGGCGGCCCGCCTTCCCGCCTACTTGGTGCCGTACATCCGGTCGCCGGCATCGCCTAGGCCCGGCACGATATAGCCGTGGTCGTCGATCTTCTTGTCGATCGAGGCGGTGTAGATCGGGATGGTCGGATGCACGGCCTGGAAATTGGCGATGCCTTCCGGCGTCGCCAGCAGGCAGAGGAAACGGATATCCTTGGCGCCGCGCTCCATCAGCCGATCGACGGCGGCGATGGCGGAATTGCCGGTCGCCAGCATCGGATCCACGACGATGGTGAGCCGCTCGTCGAGGCTATCCGGCGCCTTGAAGTAATATTCGACCGCCTGCAGCGTCTTCGGGTCGCGATAGAGGCCGACATGGGCGACGCGGGCCGCCGGCACCAGGTCAAGCATGCCTTCGAGCAGGCCGTTGCCGGCGCGCAGCACCGAGGCGAACACCAGCTTCTTGCCGGCCAGCGTCGGCGCTTCCATTTCCGTGATCGGCGTCTCGATCGTCGTCGTCGTCATCTCGAGATCGCGCGTCACCTCGTAGCAGAGCAGCGTCGAGATCTCGCGCAGCAGCCGGCGGAAGCCGGCGGTCGACGTGTGCTTGTCGCGCATGATGGTGAGCTTGTGCTGCACCAGGGGGTGGTTGATCACCGTCACGCCGTTCATCATCAGCCTCTCTTGATCCTTGTCGCGCCACCGTAGCGCGCCGCCTCCCCGCTGGAAACCGGGCCGCAACGTCAAGTGGCGGTCCTGTTGTCGCTGTCCCCATCGAACGGCACGGCTTGTGGCGCGGGACCGCCCCGGCCTATCCTGAAGGTTCCTGTTCGCAGAGATTGCAACCCGATGCCGCGCGCCATTCTGATTGTACTCGACTCCGTCGGCATTGGCGGCGCCCCCGACGCGTCGGCCTATGGCGACGAGGGCGCGAACACCATCGGCCACATCGCCGCCGCCTGCGCCGAAGGGCGCGGCGACCGGGCGGGACTGCGCCAGGGGCCCCTCACTTTGCCGAACCTTTCCCGCCTCGGCCTCGGCGCGGCCGCGGAAGGCGCGAGCGGCAGCTGGCCGGCCGGCCTCGCCGCCCCCGGGCCGAGGAACGCCATCCACGGCCACGCGGCGGAGATCTCCAACGGCAAGGACACGCCGTCCGGCCACTGGGAGATCGCCGCCGTGCCGGTGCCGTTCGACTGGGGCTATTTTCCCGAAACCGAGCCGTGCTTTCCGGCCTCGCTGACCGAGGCGATGATCCGCGAGGGCGAACTTCCCGGCATTCTCGGCAACAAGCACGCCTCCGGCACGACGATCCTCGCCGAACTCGGCGAGGAGCACATCCGGACGGGGAAGCCGATCTGTTATACCTCGGCCGATTCCGTGCTGCAGATCGCCGCGCACGAGACCCATTTTGGCCTCGACCGGCTCTATGCGCTCTGCGAGACCGTGCGCCGCCTCGTCGACCCCCTGAAAATCGGCCGCGTCATCGCCCGACCCTTCCTCGGCGAGACGGCCGAAACCTTCGAGCGCACCGGCAACCGGCGCGACTATGCCGTCAATCCGCCGGAGCCGACCCTGCTCGACCGCGTCGTCGCGAGCGGCGGCCGCACGCTGGCGATCGGCAAGATCGGCGACATCTTCGCCCACCAGGGCATTTCGGAAGTGACCAAGGCGGCCGGCAACCGGGCGCTGACCGACGCAACGCTCAAGGCGATTTCCCGCGCCGCGCCCGGCGACCTCGTCATCGCCAATCTCGTCGATTTCGACACGCTCTACGGCCACCGCCGCGACGTCGCCGGTTATGCCGCGGCGCTGGAGGCTTTCGACGCGCGCGTGCCCGAGATCGAGGCGGCCCTCGCGCCGGGCGATCTCGTCGTCATCACGGCCGACCACGGCTGCGATCCGACCTGGCGCGGCAGCGACCACACCCGCGAGCAGGTGCCGATCCTCGCCTTCGGGCGGGATGCGAACGGCCTTGGCCTGGCCGGCAAGGACATCGGCGCGCGCACCAGTTTCGCCGATATCGGCGAGACGCTCGCCGCGCATCTCGGGCTGGCGCCCGGACCCCATGGACGGAGTTTTCTCTAAATGGTTGCTGCAATTCCGAAGGCCGAGATCCACTGCCACATCGAGGGTGCGGCCTCGCCGGAGCTCGTCCGCCATATCGGCGCGCGCCACGGCATCGACCTCTCCGGCCTGTTCGACGCCGACGGCGCCTTCGCCTGGCACGACTTCACCTCGTTCCTGAACGCCTATGACCGCGCCGCCGCCGTCTTCCGGACGCCCGAGGACTATCGCGACCTCGCCTTCACCTATTTCACCAGCCTCGCCGCCGAGGGCGCGATCTATGGCGAGGTGTTCATCTCGTCCGATCACGCGCTCGCCTCGGGCCTTAGCTACCGCGACTATGTCGAGGGACTGGCGCAGGGCATCCGCGACGCGGAAGCCGCGACCGGCATCGTCGGCCGGATGATCGCCACGGGCGTGCGCCACTATGGGCCGGACCGCATCCTCGCCGCCGCCGAGACGGTGGTGAACGAGCCGCACCCGCTCGTCACCGGCTTTGGCGTCGCCGGCGACGAGCGCATGCACCATCCCCGCGATTTCGCCGACGCCTTCCGCATCGCCGGCGAGGCCGGCCTCGGCCTCACCGTGCATGCCGGCGAGTTCGGCGGGCCGGAGAGCGTGCGCGACGCGCTCGACCATCTCGGCGTCAGCCGCATCGGCCATGGCGTGCGCGCCATCGAGGACGCCGACCTCGTCCGCCGCCTCGTCGACGAGAACATCGTGCTGGAGCTCTGCCCCGGCTCCAACGTCGCGCTCGGCCTCTATCCCGACATTGCCAGCCATCCGTTCACGCGGCTGCGCGACGCCGGCGTGCGCGTCACCGTCAGCTCCGACGATCCGCCCTATTTCCGCTCGTCGATCGGCGCCGAATATGGCTGGCTCGCCGGCGACCAAGGCCTGTCGCACGAAGCGCTCATCGAGGCGACGCGCACCGCCATCGACGCCGCCTTCGTCGACGCGCCGACGCGCGCCCGCCTCATCGCCAGACTGGAGGGCTGATGTCCATGCGCCGCCGCATCGCCCTCTTCCTCGCCGCCCTCGCGCTGGCCACCTGGCCGGCGGCCGGCCCCGCCGCGGCGAGCTGGCGCGACGATCTCGGCACGCTGAAGGTCGGCTTCGTCGCCGGCGACAATCCCACCTATGAGACGGCGCGGCTGGAAAAGTTCCGCTGGCACCTGCAATACAGCCTCGCCGTGCCGGTCGAGCTGTTCCCGGCCCGCAATTACGAGGCGCTGATCGAGGCGCAGTCGACCGGGCGGATCCAGTATGGCGTGCTGTCGTCGCTCGCCTACCTCGCGCTCAACCAGCGCTGCGACTGCGCCGAGCCGCTCGCCCAGCCGACGACCGTCGACCACGCGCGCGGCTTTCGCGCGCTGCTGGTGACGAAGAGCGACGGCCCGATCGCGACGCTCGCCGACGCCCGCAACACGCGGCTCGCCGTCGGCGCGGCGGATTCGCTTTCCGGACGGCGGGCGCCGCTCGCCGGGCTGGCGGCCGAGGGCATCGACCCCGAGAGCTATTTCGTCCGCATCCTCGAGACCGACGACAGCGAGGCCGCGCTGACGGCTTTGGCGAAGGACGAGGCCGACATCGCCACCGCCTGGTCCTCGGCGACGGACCCGCTTTCGGCGGCGATCGGCTCCGGCCCGTTCGCGCGGCTCGCGAGCAACGGCACGCTGTCCCCGTCGACGCTGCGCGTGGTCTGGCAATCCGAACTGATCCCGTTCGGGCCGCATGCCGTACGCAAGGATATTCCTGACGAGGCGAAGGTGGCGCTGCTGCGGGCGCTGACCGAGATGCAGACGGCGGCGCCCGAGGCCTATGACGCCATCGAGCGTGGCTATCCCGGCGGCTTCGTCGCCGCCGACCCGGCGCTCTACGAGAAACTGGCGGCGCTGCTCAACGTGGCGCCGGCGAAGCGCTGAAATCGGATGGCAACGGCACAGGGCAGATCGGCCGGCCCGCGCTTTGCCTGGCACCGGGTGCCTCAAGCGCGAGGGTTTTCCGGAAAATTGTCATGGCCTGCCGTTCAGGCCATGGAACCTTCATTGGCGAGGATATTGTCCTGGATCTTCAAAAGGGCGATGCGCATCGTCTCGATCGAGGCGGGGTCGACGCCGCGCTCCGCATCCTCGCGCACCTGCTTGCCGATGGTGCGGATGCGGCGCACGATGCTCGCGGCATTTGGCGTCAGGCGGATCAGCTTGGCGCGCCGGTCAGCCGGATCGGGAATACGTTCCACCAGCGCCGCAGCTTCGAGTCGATCCAGAAAGCCGACCAATGTCATCGGCTCGACACACAGCTCATCGGCCAAGGTAGACTGACGAAGACCTGGATGTCGACTGACGAAGGCAAGTGTCCTCGCCTCCGCTACTGTCAAACCGAGACCAGCATTTTCCAATGCCTTCTCAAATCGGCGCCGCAACAGTCTCGCGACATCGACAACTATGAATCCGAGGGGGTCTTCCGTTGCGGCAGACAAAAAGTTGACCCTCCGAGCGATAATAAGATAGTCAGATTATAGATAAATGATGGCGTGAAAGTCAAGAAATTGTTTGATCATTACTTTGCGCCTTGAAACGCCTCGCGAGGCGCGCGGCCCCTCCGATGGGAGGTTGCGTTTTCCCGACAATTCGATCATTTTGCGCCGCAAAATATGCTGGCCGTCTCGAGGCACCTGTCCGACGCCGCCGCGCCTTTTCGGATTCGCACATGACTCTTCGCAATATCGCCATCATCGCGCACGTCGATCATGGCAAGACAACACTCGTGGACAAGCTGCTGCAGCAGTCCGGCTCCTTCCGTGACAACCAGCGCGTCGCCGAGCGCGTCATGGATTCGAACGACATCGAGAAGGAGCGCGGCATCACCATCCTGGCCAAGGCGACCTCGATCACCTGGCATGATGCCCGCATCAACATCGTCGATACGCCGGGCCACGCCGATTTCGGCGGCGAGGTCGAGCGCATCCTGAACATGGTCGACGGCGTGATCGTGCTGGTCGACGCCGCCGAAGGCCCGATGCCGCAGACCAAGTTCGTCGTCGGCAAGGCGCTGAAGCTCGGCCTGAAGCCGATCGTCGCGATCAACAAGGTCGACAAGGCCGACGCCCGCATCCAGGAAGTCGTGAACGAGGTGTTCGACCTCTTCGCCGCCCTCGACGCCACCGACGAGCAGCTCGACTTCCCGATCCTGTACGGATCCGGCAAGAACGGTTGGATGGCCAATTCGCCCGACGCCTCGCATGAAGAAGGCATGGCGCCGCTGTTCGAGCTGGTGCTGAAGCACGTGCCCGAGCCGCATATCGAGGAAGGCCCGTTCCGCATGATCGGAACGCTGCTCGAATCCAACCCCTATCTCGGACGCCTGATCACCGGCCGCATCACCTCGGGCACCGTCAAGCCGACCCAGATGCTCAAGGTGCTGTCGCAGGACGGCTCGACCGTCGAGCAGTTCCGCGTCTCCAAGATCCTGGCTTTCCGCGGCATCGAGCGTCAGCCGATCGAGGAAGGCGTGGCGGGCGACATCGTCGCGATCGCCGGCATGACCAAAGGCACCGTCGCCGACACCTTCGCCGACCCGGCCGTCACCGAGCCGATCAAGGCGCAGCCGATCGACCCGCCGACCGTGTCGATGACCTTCATGGTCAATGACAGCCCGCTCGCCGGCACCGAAGGCGACAAGGTCACCAGCCGCATGATCCGCGACCGCCTGATGAAGGAAGCGGAAGGCAATGTCGCGCTGAAGATCCAGGAATCCTCCGAGAAGGACTCCTTCATCGTTTCCGGCCGCGGCGAACTTCTGCTCGCCATCCTGATCGAGAACATGCGCCGCGAGGGCTACGAGCTGGCCGTGTCGCGTCCGCGCGTCGTGTTCCAGAAGGACCTTTCCGGCGAGACGCTGGAGCCGATCGAGGAAGTCATCATCGACGTCGACGAGGAGCATTCCGGCGTCGTCGTGCAGAAGATGTCGGAGCGCAAGGCCGACCTGATCGAGCTGCGCTCCTCCGGCGGCGACCGCCAGCGCCTCGTCTTCCATGCGCCGACCCGCGGCCTGATCGGCTACCAGGGCGAGCTCCTGACCGACACGCGCGGCACGGCGATCATGAACCGCCTGTTCCACGCCTATGCCCCGCACAAGGGCGAGATCCCCGGCCGCCGCAACGGCGTGCTGATCTCGACCGACCAGGGCGAGGCCGTCGCCTTCGCGCTGTGGAACCTCGAGGACCGCGGCCCGATGATGATCGAGCCCGGCTGGAAGGTCTATGGCGGCATGATCGTCGGCGAGCATACCCGCGACAACGACCTCGAAGTGAACGTGCTCAAGGGCAAGAAGCTCTCGAACGTGCGCGCCGCCGGCAAGGACGAGGCCGTCCGCCTCACCCCGCCGATCCGCATGACGCTGGAGCGTTCGCTGTCCTGGATCTCGGACGACGAACTGGTCGAGGTCACGCCGAAGTCGATCCGCCTGCGCAAGGCGATCCTCGACCCGACCGAGCGCAAGCGCGCCGACCGCTCCGCCAAGGCGGGCTGAGCCGGGCTAAGCCGGGCTGAGACAAGACACGATCGAGGCCGGCGCGCGATCCGCGCGCCGGCCTCCTTTGGCCAAGCGGCGACCGCCGGCCGGCGCATACTGACCCAACGTCAGTCATGCAAACGTAAAAACCCCCTTCCCCGACGCGCAGAGCGGACATATCTTGATCGGCATGAGCACGCTGTCGATCGGAGTCCGTCGAGCAGAAGCAAGTGACGCGGGGGCGATCACCGCGGTTCACGACAGTGCTTGGCGACAAGCCTATGACGGGTTGATACCCGCCCGCGAACTCGGCCGCATGATTACGCGACGCGGCGAGGCGTGGTGGAGCCGGGCCATACGGCGCGGCACCGGCATCGTCGTCATCGACGTCGGCGGCATGGTGGTCGGCTACGCCACCTTCGGCCCCAACCGGGCGCGAAACCTGGTCCAGCGCGGCGAGATCTACGAAATCTACATCCGCCCCGAATATCAGGGCGTCGGCCTCGGCACGCGGCTTTTCCTGGCGGCGCGGCGCGAACTGCTCCGGCACGGCTTCGATTCCGCCGTCGTCTGGGCGCTGGCCGAAAACGAGGGTGCCTGCCGCTTCTACAAGAATGCCGGCGGCCGCAAGGTAGCGCGCGGCAGCGAGCGCTTCGGCGACAAGACGCTGGCCAAGGTCGCCTTCGCTTTCGCGCGCGGTTGAGAGCTTCGCCGGCTCTGCTACCCCCTATCCAAAACCCGATCGTCGATGCTGCGCCGCGGTGGATTGGCACTTGCGGGCCGGGTTCGTGCCCCGTAAAGGGTAGCCGCCCTTTTCACCTGAGGTACTCCCCATGCGCATCGATGCTGTTCCGATCGGCAAGAATCCCCCGCACGACATCAACGTCATCATCGAGGTGTCGGTCGGCGGCGAGCCGATCAAGTACGAAATGGACAAGGACGCCGGCGCGCTCTACGTCGACCGCTTCCTCTATACGCCGATGCGCTATCCCGGCAATTACGGCTTCGTCCCGCACACGCTCTGCGGCGACGGCGACCCGATCGACGTGCTCGTCGCCAACCAGCGCGCCATCGTTCCCGGCGCGATCATGAGCTGCCGCCCGGTCGGCGTGCTCAAGATGCGCGACGAGGGCGGCGAGGACGAGAAGATCCTGGCCGTGCCGTCGACCAAGCTGACCCGCCGCTACGAGAACGTGAAGTCCTACAAGGACCTGCCCGAGATCACGCTGCAGCAGATCGAGCACTTCTTCCGCCACTACAAGGATCTCGAGAACGGCAAGTGGGTCGAGATCACGGGCTGGGGCGACATCGACGAGGCGCAGCAGCTGATCGTCGACGCCATCGAGCGCGCCAAGAAGGCCTGATCCGATGGCGCTCACGCGGCGCGGCGTCGCGCACCTCTTGCTGGTTGCGACGCTCGGCGTGGGCTTCGCTTCGACACAAGCCGGGTCGTCGGTTGCCGCCGACGATCCGGAAGCCTTCGTCGCGGCGATCTATCAACGCTACGAGAACGGCGGCGAGGGCGTGCCGCTCGACGATGCCGGGACGGTGCGGGCGCTGTTCGAGCCGCGCCTCGCCGAGCTGATCGTCGCCGACAGCGACGAGGCGGCGGCGCTCGGCGACGTCTCGAAGCTCGACGGCGACCCATTCATCGACGCGCAGGACTGGGACATCACCGAGCTGCTCGTCAGCGTCGAGGCGACGACGCCCGACCGCGCCGACGGCACCATCACCTTCAAGAATTTCGGCGAGCCGAAGCTGATCGAGATGCGGCTCGTCCGCCTCGACGAAGGCTGGCGCATCCGCGACATCCTCTGGCCCGAACGCTCGCTGCGCGGCCTCTACACGCACTGAGCCTTCTTCCCGCGCCCGGTCCTTCCTTCGACCGAAGAGGCCGGTGCGCGAGATCGATCCCGGCGCTTCGGCTCCCCTCAGAAGGCCTTCGCGCAACACCACCTTCATCGCGCGGATCGGATTTTGCAGCCCTTAGCCGTCATCCCGGCGAAGGCCGGGATCCAGACACTCAGGCCTGCGGCGATAAGACTGAGCTAAAGATTTCTTGGCCAGTGTTTATGGGCCCCGGCCTCCGCCGGGGTGACGATGCCCTGTCCATAAGCCGTGGGCTGCGTGGCGACCTTCGGTGTTCTGCGAGGGTCTCCTCAGGGGGAGGCAAGGAGTCACTCCGGCTCCGGCAGATGCATGTCCGGCGGCTACCCGGCGAGCGCTTCGAGCCGCGCCATGATCGCCCCGACATCGCCATCGACGCGAACACTCTTCAGCCGCGCGGTATGGCCGGAAATGAGCGCCACCGCCGAACGCGGCACGCCGAGCGCCTTTGCCAGCACCGCCTCGACGGCGGCATTGGCCGCTCCCTTGTCGGGCGCGGCGCGCACGCGCGCCTGCAGGATCTGCCTTCCGTCGGCGAGCTGGCCGACGCCGTCCAGCCCGTCGCGGCCTCCCTTCGGCGTCAGCCGCAGCTGGACCACGACATGGCCGTCGCCGACGCGAAAGAAGCCCGCCTCACTCAAAAGACGTTGGGGTAGACGTAGCGGATGATGACCTGCTGGATCAGGATGATGCCGAGCAGCAGGATGACGGGCGAGATGTCGATCGCGCCGAGATTGGGCATGAAGGCGCGGATCCGGCGCAGCGCCGGCTCGGTCGCCTGGTACAGGAACCGGCCGATCGCATTGACCACCTGGTTGCGCGGGTTGACCACGCCGAAGGCAAACAGCCAGCTGAAGATGGCGCTGGCGATGACGACCCACCAATAGAGATCGAGGGCGATCATAACGACGTCGAGGATGGCGCGCATGGGGGTTTCCGGAGGCGGTCTTGGAGACTTCTGAAGCTTCTCATGTAGCGGCGCGTTGCCCGCGCCGCAACCCGCGCCCGTTGGCAATCATCGCCGGGGCCTCCGGTCCGCCCGGCCGTCACAACCGCTTGACAGCCATCCGCACCACCCCCTAAATGGCCGCCGTCGCGACGCGACGGGGCCGTAGCTCAGATGGGAGAGCGCTGCAATCGCACTGCAGAGGTCAGGGGTTCGATTCCCCTCGGCTCCACCAATAAAATCAATCACTTATGTTTATCGGTGGAATCGAGCAGGCGTCTTCTGTGAGCAGAGAGGCGGGACTATGCAGGACGTCCTTGGGCAACCATGCATGCGATGAACCTGGCTGCCCAACATTCAATTGGTCGCCTTTCGCTCCCAGTTCTCGCTAAAAGGATTCTACTTCTCTAAGGTGCCGGACGCGCAGAGTGTCGGCAATGCTGTCAGGATTGCGCCTACAGGAGACGTACCTCGTCCGAGCGCCGCCCCAAGCACGGAGAACCAGCTCGTCCTCCTGGATCCGGCCTTCCGCCAGCTGCAGAACAGACGCACTAGCCGCAGGTGGCGCGTGATGAACAGGACCGCCATCTTCAGCGTCGACTCCGACGCCTTCAGAAGCGCGATCATCTGCATCTGCAGCATGTGGTCGAGATCGGAGACCGCCTCGTACAGCACCAACAGCTGCGGGTTCGGCGCGATGGCGGTGGCGATGCAGACACGCTGCAACTGACCGCCGCCCATCTGGATGAAGAGCTTGCGGGCGTCGTCGGGCAAGAGGCCAACCTAGGTCAGCAGCGAACGGATTCGCGGTTGCGCTCGTCTGCGCCGAGTGCGGCCAGGTGATGCAGCGGTTTGGCGACGATGCGGCCGTCCCATGGTGCGGCTTCACGGTGTCGAACGAGTCCTGGAAGACCACCTTGACCGAGCGGCGATAGTGCCTGAAGGCGTCGCCCGAGAGGTCTCTTACATTCCTACCGGAGAAGGAGACGGTGCCGCCGTCCGGCTGCTTCTGGGCTTCGAGCGACCGGCCGAGCGTGCCCTTGCCCGAGCCGCTGCGACCCAGCTGCGCGATGCTCTGGCCGGCCGCTATGTCCAGCGACACGTCGCGGAGCTTTCGCTTGACTCGATCTGTAACCGGTTACATCCTGAGCTTAGCGTGCCAGTCGACGAGCACGACGGAGCCGGAATAGGCCCGGCACATTCGGAGGAGAACAAGATGACCAAGACCATGGTTCTGGCCACTGCCGCGTTCGCACTGATGAGCAGCACCGCTTTTGCCGACACATTCAAGATTGGCCTCAGCAATGGCTGGGTCGGATCCGAGTGGCGCACCCAGATGATCGCAGAGGCGCAAGCCGCTGCCGCTGCCTGGAAAGAAAAGGGCGTGGACGTCGAGCTGGTCATCCAGAGCTCCGACGTTGATGTCCAGGGCCAGATCGGCGCCGTGCGCAACATGATCAATCAGGGCGTCAACGCCATCATCATCAACCCGAACAGCCCGACCGCTTTTGACCCGATCTTCTCGCAGGCCAAGGAAGCGGGCATTCTGGTCATCGCGACCGACGCCGAAGTCTCTTCGCCGGACGCCACCTATGTCGGAATCGACCAGACCGAATACGGCCGCAAAGGTTGCCAGTGGCTCGCCGAGACCCTCGAAGGCAAGGGCAACGTCGTGACCATCAACGGCGTTGCGGGTCACCCGGCCAACGAAATGCGCGCTGCGGGTTGCAACGAAGTCCTGGCCAAGTATCCGGATATCAAGATCGTCAACGCGGCCAACGCGAACTGGGATCAGGCGCAGGGTCAGCAGACCATGCAGAACCTGCTCGCCACCTACCCCGACATCAACGGCGTCTACGTGCAGGACGGCATGGCCGCCGGTGCATGGCGTGCCATTGAAGCCGCAGGCAAGACTGCCAACATCGCGGCTACCGGCGAAGTCCGCAAGGACTTCCTCGATATCTGGTCTGCCGGCAAGTACAACTCGGCCGCTTCGGTGAACCCGCCCGGCGTGATGGCTTCGGCCCTCAACGTCGCCGTGCTCGAGCTGCAGGGCAACAAGTTCAAGGACGGCATTTTCGGTGGCGTCTATGGCAATGCCGTGTTCCTCGAGATCCCGTTCATCGACAACGCCAACCTTGCTGACGCTCTGAAGGCTGCCGAAGGCAAGCCCGGCCACTGGTCGGTGACGCAGGCGCTGTCGGCCGACGACGCCAAGACCCGCTTCTTCAAGTAAGCGTCCCCGTCTCGCCCAGAGGGTCTGGATTCCTCTCCGGACCCTCTGGCTCGGGCGGCGCGGTAGCCGCCAGACCTACCGCGGTGCCGTTGGGCGACACCTTCGCCCAACCGAGCGCGCTTTCGGCGCGACGCTTTCCCTGACATCAACGCGGATCCACCCATGAGCCCCGTTCTTGAAGCTCGAAACATCGTCAAGCGTTTCGGCGCGGTCACCGCCTTGTCCGATGGCAGCCTGACCGTCGAGCGCGGTGAAATCCACGCGCTGCTGGGGGCCAATGGTTGCGGCAAGTCCACCCTGTCCAAGGTTATTGCCGGCACGGTCGCGGCCAATTCCGGCGTATTGCGCTTCAATGGTCAGGACATTGCGCCCAAAAGCCCTCGTGATGCAGAAGCTCTCGGTATCGCCTTGTTCTATCAGGAGCTTTCGCTGGTGCCGCAGCTGACGGTGGCGGACAATATTTTCCTTGGGCATGAGCCCAGGAACGGCGCCGGCTTTCTGGACGCCAAGCAGCTCCGCGATGATGCCGACGCACTGCTGCGGCGTTTTGCGGGTGTCGCGGGCAAGGGCTTTTCGGCCGATGCACCTGTATCCGCCCTGTCCCCGGATCAGCGCCAGCTCGTCGAAATTCTGAAGGTTCTGGCGCGCAAACCAAAGCTGATCATCTTTGACGAATCCACGGCGGCGCTGGATCGCCGCCAGGTCAGCGTCTTCTTCGACCTCGTCAGGGGCCTCAAGGGCGATGGCGTGTCGAGCATTTTCATTTCGCACCGCATGGACGAGATTTTCGCCGTCTGCGACCGCATCACCGTGATGCGCAACGGCGCGACCGTGACCACCCTCACCACCGCCGAAACGGACCGCGAAACCGTGGTGCATGCCATGGTCGGCGCGCTTGCCGTGCCCGAGCGTTTCGCAAAGACATCCGCTGTGGCGGCCAAGCCGCGGCTTGTGGTGAGCCACATGTCCAGTCGCGGGCTGGATGACGTGACATTCGATGTGCGCCCCGGCGAAATCCTCGGTCTGGGCGGGTTGCAGGGCCAAGGACAGTCAGCCGTGCTGCGGGGCCTTTTCGGCGCGGATCCTCTCAAGGGCGGCAGCGTCGTGCTTGACGGCAAGTCGCTCACGCTGCGCAAGCCGGCCGATGCGATCCGCGCGGGCCTCGCCTACGTGTCGGGCGATCGTGGCCGCGACGCAGCTTTCCATGGCCGTTCGATCTTTGAGAACATCGCCGCGGCAAGCCTGGTGAAAGAGCGCCGCCGTCTGGTCTGGCCAAGCCAACTCAAGCAGCGCTTCACGGAGGCGGCCGCCGCGCTGAACACGAAGTATGCGGGGCTCGAAGCGCCGATCGGGTCGCTGTCAGGCGGCAATCAGCAGAAGATTTTCATCTCGCGCTGGCTGGCGACCCATTCCCAGGTGTTGCTGTTCGATGATCCGACCAAGGGCATCGATCTGGCCGCGAAGGCTGATTTTTTCGCGCTGGCGCGCGGCCTCGCCGATCAGGGCGCGAGCGTCATTTTCTATGCATCCGAAGACAATGAATTGCTGAGCCTTTGCGACCGCATTCTGGTCTTCAACAGCGGCGCCATAACGGCCGAGCTGACTGGGGACACCCTAACGGCCTTCCACCTGACCAACGCGGCTTATGGGAAAGCGGCATGACACTCCTCCGCAATCGCCTCTGGCTCGTCACGCTCGCCGCCCTCATCGCGCTGTTCGCGGTGAACTGGATTCTGCAGCCCAATCTGGTTACGCCAAATGTGCTGAAGTCCAATCTGACGGTGTTCCTGCCCATCGTGCTGGTCGCGATCGGCCAGACCTATGTCGTACTTGGCGGTGACATCGACCTGTCCGTCGGGTCCATCGTGGCGCTGGTCAATGTCGTCGCCGTTTCGGTTATCGCCGCAGTGGGCGGTGGGGCGACCGGCGTCTTGCTTGGAATGGGCGCCGGACTCGTGACCGGCGCGCTGTGCGGCGTCGTCAATGGGTTGCTGATTGCCGGCCTGCGCTTTCAGCCGATCGTCACCACCTTTGCGACCGGCATTATCTTCGGCGGCCTGGCATTGCTGGTCCTGCCAACCGCGGGCCTTCCGGTTCCGGCTGAATACTGGCGCACCTATGGTGGCTATGTGTTTGGCCTGCCGACGGTGTTGTGGGTTTTCATCGGCAGCCTTATCGCTATCGCCATCATCAGCCGCCGCCCTTTCTTCAAGCACCTGTCGGCCGCTGGCGGGCAGCGTACCGCCGCATTCCAGACCGGCCTCAAGGTCGGGAGCATCCGCGTCATGGCCTATGTGCTGTGCGGGCTGTTCGCCGCCGTCGCCTCGCTGTGCCTGACCGGCGAAACAGCAAGCGGCGATCCGCTGATGGGCCGCATGCTGGCGCTTTCGTCGATCTCGGCCGTCGTGCTGGGCGGAACGGCACTGTCGGGTGGTTCGGGCAGCGCATTCGGCTCGGTGCTGGGGGCTCTCGTGCTCGGCATCATCGGCAACGTCATCTTCTTTGCCGGCCTGCCATTTGACTACCAGACGCTCATCCAGGGCCTCATCATTCTGCTCGCGCTTGCGGGTGGCGTGTTGGTTTCCCGTCGCTAAAGGAGCCCAGCATGAACCGCGCAAGACTCCTTTTGACCAACCCACTGATCCTGGCGACCCTCTCGATCCTCGCGCTTCTGGCCGTCGGCGAAACGCTTTCGCCCGGCTTCGCCAGAGGGGACCAGATCGTCCGCTTGCTCACCGTCTCCGCCTTCCTTGGCATCGTGGCGGCGGGCCAGAGCCTTGTCGTCATCGGCGGCCGCGAAGGCATTGATCTTTCGGTGGGCGCCATGATCTCGCTTGGCGCGGTGCTGGCCGGCAATGTCATGTCCGGAAGCGATGGCGGCATTCTCCCCGCCATTCTCGTCGCAGGCACCGCCACCTTCATCGTCGGGCTCGTCAACGGCCTCGGCGTGACCTTCCTGCGCATTCCGCCCCTCGTGATGACGCTGGGCATGACCGGTGTTGTGCAGGGCGGCCTCATCGTGCTCTCGCGCGGCATTCCTTCGGGCAACGCCGCGCCGTCGTTGATGAATTTCGTCAATCGGCCGCTGCTACTCGGCATCCCTGGCATTCTATGGCTCTGGGTGTTGGTTGGCATCGCCATGTGGTTCCTGCTGCGCCGCACCCAGCTCGGCTATGCGATCTACGCCATGGGCTCGAATGAGCGCGCCGCTGAACTGACCGGACTTCCGGTCCGCCTGATCCGGACGCTGCTCTATGGCCTTTCGGGCCTCATCGCCGGCATCACCGGCGTCGTGGTGATCGGCTACACCGGCAACAGTTTCGTCTCGGTGGGCGACCAGTACGTGTTGCCGTCGGTGATCGCGGTGGTGATCGGCGGTATTTCGCTCGCCGGTGGTTCGGGCAATTATTTCGGCGTGATGCTCGGCGCCATCGCCCTTACCCTGTTGCAGAGCGTTCTCATCACGCTCCAGATGGAGTTCTGGGGTCGACAACTGATCTTCGGTGGCGTCCTGCTGCTACTGATGCTGCTCTACGGTCGCACCAAACAACTGCGCGTCTGATCCGCCATGACAACAATTCGCAAGGTCGCAGAGATCGCCGGCGTCTCCATCGCCACGGTCTCTCGAACACTCGCGCACCCAGACCAGGTGCGGAAAGAAACGCGCGACCTCGTGCTGGAAGCCGTTCGGGCGGTGGGTTTCGTGCCCAATCAGCAGGCCGTGTCGTTTCGCCAGCGATCGACCAAGAACGTGGTGCTGCTGGTTCGCGACATCACCAACCCGTTCTATCTCGAGATCTATCGCGGCATCGAGGAACTGGCCTTTGCCAATGGCTATCGTGTGCTGATGGGCGACGCGCGCGGCGATGATGCTCGCGTGCTGCGCTATGTCGACATGGTGCGCAATCGCCAGGCGGACGGACTGATCCTGATGATGGGCTGGCTGCCCGCCGGCTTGACCGATGCGAACATGCCCACGACCGTCGTCGCGCTGGAAATGCTGCCCGACTACAATTTCCCGGCCGTGTCCGTCGACAACCGCAAGGGCGCCCGGATCGCGGTCGAGCATTTGCTGTCGCTCGGGCATCGCCGCATCGCCTATGTCGGCGGTCCGTCGCGTCTGATGATGTCGACTGACCGACACCAGGGTTACGTGGATGCGCTTGCCGCCGCCGGCATAGCCCCCGACCCCAACCTCACGCTCGAGGGGGACTTCCACCTCGCTTCCGGTCGCGCCGCGGTCCGGCACCTGCATGACCGCGAGGTCGACTACACGGCGATTTTTTGCACGAACGACGAAATGGCGGTCGGGGCGGTCAATGAACTGCGGGCGCTCGGCCTGAACGTTCCGGCAGACGTATCGGTCATCGGTTTCGACGACGTCGATTTCGCCCTCTCATCGGATCCCCCGCTCACCTCGGTGCGCCAGCCCCGGCTCGAGGTTGGCCGTCGCGCCATGCAGATGATGGTCGATCTGCTTGCGGGCAAAGAACTCACCAGTCGCGTCCACGAGGCTGATGTGGAGCTCGTCATCCGGTCCAGCACCGCTTCTGTAAATATCAAGAAGGCTTAGAAAAATGAGCAATACTTTCCCGCGCAAGACCCTGCGGATTGGCTTTGTCGGCTCCGGTTTTATCGCCCATTTCCATCTCAAATCCCTGCTCGGCGTACGCAATGTCGAAGTGACGGGCGTCTATTCGCCGACGCCGGCCAAGCGCCAGGCATTTGCCGATGAAGTCGGCAATCTCGACCTGGGCGATTGCACGGCCTATGACAGCCTCGACGCGCTGCTCGCCGCCGACAACCTCGATGCCGTCTGGGTGTTGTCGCCGAACCATACCCGCCTCGACACCATGCGGGCCATCGCCGCCGCCGTGCGCGAAGGCCGCTCCAAGATCTTCGCCATAGCCTGCGAAAAGCCCCTCGCTCGCACCCTGCGCGAAGCGCGCGAAATGCTGTCGCTGGTGGAGGGCGCCAAGCTCAACCATGGCTACCTCGAAAACCAGCTGTTCTCCACTGCCGTCACACGCGGCAAGGACATCATCTGGCGTCGCGCCGCACCATCCACGGGCCGCCCCTACATCGCCCGCGCCGCGGAAGAGCATACGGGCCCGCACGAGCCATGGTTCTGGCAGGGTCATCAGCAGGGCGGCGGCGTGCTGCTCGACATGATGTGCCACTCCGTCGAAGTCGGCCGCTATCTCTTGACCGCCCCGGGCGCCAGCCGCGACAGCCTCACGTTCAAGAGCGCTACCGGCTCCGTGGCAACGCTCAAATGGGCTCGCAAGAACTACGCGCAGGACCTAAGCGCCCGCATGGGCAAGGATGTCGACTACACCCGGCGTCCGTCGGAAGATTTCGCGCGCGGCATGCTGACCTTTGAAGATGCCGAAGGCAACGAAGTCGTGGTCGAGGCGACCACCTCATGGGCCTATGTCGGTCCCGGCCTGCGCATCGAGCTCGAGGTTCTCGGCCCGGAATATGCGATGGAATTCTCGTCTCTGTCGACCGGGCTGAAAGTCTTCATGTCGCGCGCCGTCACCGGCGAAGTCGGCGAAGATCTGGTCGAAAAGCAGAACGCCGAGCAGGGGCTTATGCCCGTTCTCGAAGACGAGGCGGGCGTCTATGGCTACACCGACGAAAACCGCCACATGGTCGAAGCCTTCCGCAAGGGCGAAGCGCCGCTCGAGACCTTCCACGATGGCGTAGCCGTCGTAGAGTTCCTGATGGCCCTCTACAAATCCGCCGAAGAAGGCCGCACCATCCATATCGCGGACGAGGATCTCAACGACTACGTGCCGCTCGTTGCCCGCACGGCCAGTCTGCTTTAACCCCCAACGGCCAGTGGGGACTTCTCTGCTGGCCGCTTCACTTCGTGCAGACGGAACAGCGTGCCGCATCTGCTGCCCGTTGTATCCCAATGACCGGCGACTGTACTTTCTCGTGCGGTCGCAACCGCTGGGTATATGCACGGCCCAGCCTCCGCCCTTGTTCACCCGAAAGGATGAAGCAGCGAGCGAGCTTCGGAAGGTTCAGCCATCAAGGCCGCCGAGGCACAGATATTTGATCTCCATATAGTCCTCGATGCCATACTTCGATCCCTCCCTGCCAAGGCCTGAAGACTTCATCCCGCCGAACGGAGCCACTTCGGTGGAGATCAGACCCTCGTTGATGCCGACAATGCCATATTCGAGCTTCTCGGCGACGCGCAGGATCCGCCCCACGTCGCGGCTGTAGAAATACGATGCGAGGCCGAACTCGGTATCATTCGCCATCTCGATCGCCTCGGCTTCCGTCCGGAAGCGAAAGAGCGGCGCAACAGGGCCAAAGGTCTCCTCCCGGAAGATCTTCGCCTCGCGCGGCACGTCCGCGAGGATGGTCGGCATGAAGAAGTTGCCACCACGCGAATGGCGCGATCCTCCGGTGAGGATCGAAGCGCCATGCTCCAACGCGTCGGCGATGTGCTCCTCGACCTTCGTGACCGCCGCCTCGTCGATCAGCGGGCCGATCACCACGTCGGCTTCCAGGCCATCGCCGACCTTCATCGCCTCGACGGTGGCCTTGAGCTTGGCCGCGAAGGCGTCATAGACACCGTCCTGCACGAGCAGACGGTTGGCGCATACGCAGGTCTGGCCGGCATTGCGATATTTGGAGGCGAGTGCGCCTTCCACGGCGGCGTCGAGATCGGCGTCGTCAAACACGATGAAGGGCGCGTTGCCCCCGAGCTCCATGCTCGTCTTCTTGATGGTCGGGGCGCATTGGGCGAGCAACACCGCGCCGACCTCGGTCGAGCCGGTAAAGCTCAGCTTGCGGACATCCGGATTGCTCGTCAGTTCGTGCCCGATCTCGCTCCCCGGCCCCGTGACGAGGTTGCAAACGCCCGCCGGCAGTCCGGCGCGCTCGGCCAGTACGACGATCGCAATGGCCGAAAACGGCGTCTGGCTCGCCGGCCGCAGAATTCCCGTGCAACCCGCCGCCCAGCCTGGTCCCGCCTTGCGCGTGATCATCGCGGCGGGAAAATTCCAGGGCGTGATCGCCGCGAAGACGCCGATCGGCTCCTTCTGGACGATCAGGCGGCGACCGGGAAGATGCTGCGGGATGGTGTCGCCATAGACGCGCTTGCCCTCTTCCGCGAACCATTCGATGAAGCTCGCCGCATAGGCGATCTCGGCCCTGCTTTCAGCGATCGGCTTGCCCTGTTCGGCCGTCATGATGCGGGCGAGATCTTCCAGGTTCTCCATCATCAGCTCGAACAGCCGGCGTAGCGTGGCAGCCCGCTGCTTGGCCGTCCGCTCGCGCCATCCGGGTTGCGCCCTCCTGGCGGCGGCGATCGCGCGCGCCGTCTCGACGGCACCGAAGGAGGGCACATGGCCGAGAACGGCGCCGGTCGACGGATTGACTACGGCGATGCCGTTCCCGGGGTCCGTCCCGATCCATTCGCCGTCGATGTAGTTGGCCTCGCGGAACAGCGTCTTGTCCTTGAGCGTCGCGAGAAAATGCGGGTCGGCCATGGGAATGTCCTTCAAAAGGGAACCGTCTGACGCACGGCCGTGCCCTCGCGCAGCCGGTCGGAGGTCTGCTTCATGTCATCTTCGGAATAAGGTGGCGGCGAACGGCCGGCCTGGCTCATCGACTGGTGGGAAACGGCTTCGCGGGGCGTCCGGATCCGGCCTTTTCCCCTCGAACCAGAGCCGGGACGGCGGGGCCCTTCATGCCCCGTCATCCAGTTCGTTCTTCGCCTCAGCAGACGGAGTAGCCGCCATCGATCGGGATCATGGCCCCGGTGACATAGCCCGCGTCCGCCGACAGCAGGAAGCGCACGACCGTCGCGATCTCGGCGGGCTTCGCCCAGCGCCCCATCGGTATGCGCGCGCCGATGCGGGAGGCGCGCTCGGCGTCCGTCCGCGCCTTTTCCGAGATCCGGGTCTCCACCCATCCCGGCGCGATCGAGTTGACGCGAACCCCGCGCGGCGCCCAGGCCACCGCCTGGGAACGGGTGACCGACATGACGGCGCCCTTGCTCGCCGTATAGGCGGGGGCGGCGGGCGAACCGAAGATCGCCCACATCGAGGCGACGTTGACGACCGAGCCCCGCGCCGCCTCGAGTTGTTCGAGCAGAGCATTGGCCAGCGCAAACCCCGCGGTGACGTTCACGCGCATCACCTGCTCGAACGGAGCGGTCTCCCACTCCTGCTGGTGGCGGAGCATTCCGGCGCAGTTCACCAGTCCCGAGACGGGCCCCTTCGGAAGGGCGGCGACACACGCGGCGGTATCGGTCACGTCGACCCTGGCGAAAGCTACGGCCTCAGGCAGATCCTCGTCGCGGTCCAGCCCGAGCGCGAATACTCGCCAGCCAGATTCCAGCAGCAGTTCCGCAACGGCGCGGCCGATGCCGGTGCCCCCTCCGGTGATCACTGCGAGCGGCTGCTCATTCAGCATTTGTCTCTCCTCCATCGACCCGCCGGGCGGCGTCGGCTTCTGCTTCGATTTCGATCATGGCGTCCAGCACCTGCCCCAAATCGAGGGGGCGGGGGAAATTCAGCATGTGCCGCACCGGCATGGAGGTCAGCACGACAGGCGCCATCTGGGCTCTGGTGACGGGGCGGCCGGTCAGCGCCCTCAGGCTGCCTGGCAGGCCGACTTGGGCATAGAGTCTCGCCAAATCCTGGGGCAGCGACCGCCCCATCAGGCGGTAGTGAACCACCAGCCCGTAGGCGACCTGAAAACCGTGCTGCGCCGCGCCTCCGGGCAGAAGCGGCAGCCCGCGCGTCAGCGCATGCGGCACCGACAGGCCGCCATTCTCGAAGCCCAACCCCGCCATCAGGATGGCAGCCTCGACCGCTGCCTCGAAGTCGGGCGTCGGGACGCCGGTGCCCGCCGCCTCCCAAGCGGCCGCGCCATGCGCGACCAGCACGCGATGGCATTCAGCGGCGATGGCGACCGCGATGCGGGGCGGACGCGACAGGAACATCGTCAGGCCCCGCCCGGCCGCGCATGCCTCCGCCTCGGCGAGCTTGGACAGCGCATCCCCCAGCCCCGCCGCGAACATCGCCTTTGGCGCGCCGGCCAGAAGCAGGGTATCGACGATGACGAAATCGGGATTGCGCGACAGATGCCGCACCTCCACGAGGTTCCCTTCATCATCATAGAGCACGTAGTTCTTACTGGTTGACGCGTCGTTCGACGCCACCGTCGGCAGGGTGATCAGCCGCAGCCCGCGTCGATCCGCCAGCGCCTTGCCCGCGTCGATCGCCCGGCCGCCGCCGGCCGCGACAACGATCTCAGGCGTTGCCGGCCCCAGCGCGGCGTCGAGCTCTGCCGCCGTCCCCGGCCCGAGCTTGCCCGCGAAGGGCACGACGAGGAGCGACACGCCGGCGGCGTCGCAGCTTGCGCGAAGCCGCTCGCCGATCAGCGGCAAAACGAGGGCATCCGCCACCAGCACGGCCGAAGTGCCGATCTGCGCGGCGAAACTCCCCAATCGATCCGCAACGCCCTGGCCCTGCACATAGCGGCCCGGCGCGCCGAACACGATCATTCCAGCATCAAATACCCCGAGCGGATCCAATTGCTTCACCTGTCTCAAAGAGCTGTATCTTCGCCGCGAAGGTCAGCGGCGCCGGGAGGCGGGCCGGCGTTACCGCCCGCCTCCGTGCTCATGCGACGTCAGCCGATGATCTCCCGGATCACCGCTTCGATCCCCGCCTCGTCCAGGCGGTAGTGGGCGTAGAGATGCGTCGGCGGGGCAATCAGGGCGTACTCGTCCTTGATGCCGTGCCGGACCAGCCGCGCCGGGCCCCCGGCTTCCGCCATCACCTCGGCCACGGCGGCGCCGAGGCCGCCGACGATATTGTGCTCCTCGATCGTCAGGATCGTCTTCGAGCGCGCGGCCGCCTCCAGCACCGCATCCCGGTCGATCGGCTTCACCGTCGCCATGTCGATGACGCCGATGCTGCGACCTTCGGCGGCCAGCTTCCGGGCCACCTGCACCGAAGGGTGCACCGGCAGGCCGCAGGCGATGACGGTCAGCTCCTCGCCCCTGGCATGCTCGATCGCCTTGCCGAAGGCGAAGGGTTGGGCCGGATCATAGAGAGCGGGCTCCCGTCCGCGTCCGGTCCGGAAGTAGATCGGCCGGTCATGGTCGACGGAGGCGCGGATCGCCGCCTCCAGCTGCGGCCCGTCGGCGGTCGACACGACGGTCAGATCTGCGATGGAGCGCATCGTGCCGATGTCCTCGGTCGCATGATGCGAAGTGCCGTAGAAGCCCATCGAGATGCCGGTATGGTGACCGATCAGCCGCACCGGCAGCGCGCAATAGGCGACGTCCATACGGATCTGTTCGCAGGTCAGCAGCCCCAGGAAGGATGCGAAGGTCGCCACATAGGGCATCATCCCCGTGGTGGCGAGGCCGGCGGCCGCGGAGACCATGTTCTGCTCGGAGATTCCGAAGCTGACATAGCGATCTGGATAGCGCGCAGCGAAGCGGTTCAGTCCGTTGGAATATTGCAGGTCCGCCGAGCCGGCGACCACGGGATGGCCAGCTTCCACCAGAGAGATCAGGCCGTTCGACAGGTGATCAAGACCCGGGTTCTTCCGGTTGAGTTCCCGGTAGTGCCAGGAGTTGGGCGATTGCGGGCGGGCATGGATGGTCATGTCAGATCACCTTGGACAGGATTTCTTGGCGCGCCGCCTCGGCGTCGGACGGATCGAGATAGCCGAGATGCCAACCCGGCTCGGTTTCCATGTAGGAGACACCCTTGCCCTTGACGGTGCGGGCGATGATGCAGCAGGGCTTCTCGCGGGTTCGATCGGCCTTGGCCAGGCGCAACGCGGCCGTCAGTTCGGCGACGTCGTGGCCGTCGACGACATGCACTTCCCAGCCGAACGCCCGCCACTTCTCGTCGAGGGGCTCGATGCCCATGACGTCGTCGACGGCACCGTCGAGCTGGTAGCCATTGCGATCGACGATGGCGACCAGGCGGCCCAGCCGGTGGTGGGCGGCGCTGAGCGCGGCTTCCCAGACCTGACCTTCCTGCATCTCGCCGTCGCCCAGCATGACGAAGGTGGTGAAGTCGCGGCCCTGCATCCGGCCGCCAAGCGCCATGCCGACGCCGTTGGACAGCGCATGGCCGATGGAGCCGGAGGAGAAGTCGATTCCCGGCACCTTGCGCATGTCGGGATGATCGCCCAGCGGATTGCCGAGGCGCGTATAGCCGTTCAGCACCTCGACCGGCAGATAGCCCTTCTCGGCCAGGATCGGGAACAACCCGACAGCCGCATGGCCCTTGCCCATCAGGAAGCGGTCCCGATCGGGCGATTTCGGATCGGCCTCGAGCCGCATCACGTCAAAGTAGAGAGCGGCGAAGATCTCGGCCGCCGAAAATACCGACGTGTAGTGTCCGACCTTGGCGATCTCGATCAGACGGATCGTCTCCAGCCGCACGAACTGGGCCCACATGCGCAGCTTCGCGACCTCGTCCTCCGTCGGCCGAAAATCATTTCGGATGGGTATCGTCACCGCGGTCTCCTCTCCTGTTGCTTCTGTCGGGAAGCAAATCCCGGCCCTGACGACGATGTAGCATCATATATCATATATGTCATCAGAAATCGAGTGACCGGTGACGTCCGTCGAGCGGCGGACTTGGGAAAGGCCTCCGGGGAGGGCGAAGCCGGGCACGGCCGCTCGCCGAAGAGGACGACGGCGCCATAGCCGTGGCGCGGGCAGGTGCAAACCGTCTGACCAAAAAGGGGCCGGCGCCTTAGGGACGCTCCGCCTTCCTGGGCGGAAACCATCATCGATGTTCGGGACGGAAAAGGAGCAAAAGCGCCTGAATTAGGCGGCAGGCTGCGAGGGAGCACCTGCGACCGGTGTCTCGCTTCCGTCACCGGCGGGCCCCGCAGTCCGGACGCTCCCGGGCCGGGGCCACTCAGGCAAGAAGAGAAGCCGGCTAATGCCCCTGTGACAAAACGGAACCGCGACACGTCGCGAGAAGGTTCGGAGCGATGTCGTTTCGCGCGAGAAAGGCGCGATCCGTCCGGGAACGGATGCATGACGCCGCTCGGTCAGGATCCGGCGGATATCGGAATCAAGGGCTAGGCCGGCTCGTTCGCCTCGAGCCACTCAACCATGACGGTGCCGACACCGATGTCGGCCTGAATGGCGCTCCGCGCCGCCTCGGGGTCGCGCGCCGCCAGCGCCCGCAGCAGCGGGTAGTGACCGTGGTCGCCGCTTACCAGGACGCGGACGGGCGTGTTGAGGTGATAGAGATGGATCAACGGGCCCATCTGCGCCCACATTCCTTCGACGATCGCGTAGATCTGCGGCATCTCCGCCGCCTCGGCCAACCGGAAGTGAAACTCGCGATTGACGCGCGAAGCCTCGACGGGGTCCGATGCCGCCGCCTTGGTGAACTCGGCCTGGAGCGTCTCCAGCTCCCGGAGTGCCTTGGGCTGAATGCGCAAGGCCGCGCAGGCGGCCGCCTCGCCTTCGAGGTGGTGGCGGATCGTCTGGATCTCGCGCAGCTCGGCCGGGGTCAAGCGCCGCACATGGATCGACGTCGCGGCGCGCATTTCCAGGGCACGCTCCGTCACGAGGCGAAAGATCGCCTCGCGCACCGGGGTGATCGAGACACCGAGCTGCTCGGCGAGGCTTGCGATCGTGAGCCGCTCGCCCGGCTGATAGCGTCCCTCCATCAGCGAGGAGCGGATGCTATCATAGACTTGCTCGGAAAGATTGCTCTTGGCGATCTTTGGCAAAGAATTCATCCGCTCACCTGTCCTGGCCGTGACGTTGGTCGTATCGCATCGAAATCGGGCGAGATGCCCGGCCGCCCGTCGAAAACCGTCCGCCGCGGGCAACCGGGCCGCATATCAGCCGGCGTAGCGTCGCTCGGGAAGCCCCCGCGTTCCGATATCATCAATATACAGCAAGGCACCCGCGAGCGGAGAGGTCTCCACGACATCGCCGACGGGCGGTCTCAGCATCGTGGTGACGTATAGCCTGTCGAGATCGGGTCCACCGAACATCACGCTGGTAACGCTCTGAACCGGCATGTCGAGGGTCAAGATCCGCTCACCCGACGGCGAGAACCGATGCAGCTTGCCCTTGTACACCCCGGCGCTCCACAGGCATCCCTCGGCATCCACGGTCGCCCCGTCGGGCAGCCCATCCTCCGGCCCGAAGGAACAGAAGACCCGCTTGCCGCCGATCGCGCCGGTATCCAGGTCGTAGTCGTAAGCAAAGATCGCCCGCGCCCGGCTGTCGGCGAAATAGAAGATGCGGCCGTCGGGGCTCCAGCAGGGGCCATTCGATACGGTGATCCGCGTATCCAGCACCCTGACCTGCCCTTCGACGTCCAAGCTATATAGTCGAGCATCATCCACGGTTTCGGTGACGTTCAGACTGCCGGCGACGAACCGCCCGAGCGGATCGACCTTGCCGTCGTTCATCCGCACCTGCGGACTGCCGTGGTCGACCAGCGCGAAGGGCTCGGTCCGGCCGGTCTCAAAGTCGAAGCTATGGAACCCATCGGCGAGGGAGAGGATCGCCCCTCCCCGGCTGCGCAGCGCCATCGAGCCGATGTTCTGCAGGACGCTCCATTCGCGGACATCGCCGCCATCGGCGTCGCAGGAGAGGACGCGATTGCCGAGGGAATCGATCCAGTACAGGCGCTGGGTCTCGACGTCCCAGAGCGGGCCCTCGCCCAGCAAGGTGTCGGCATTCACCAACGATTTGATTTCCATGGGAGACGTTCCTCAAAGGCCTGGAATCAGGCGGCGATGCGCGCAGACGGCGGCGATCAGCAAGCCGCCCTTAATCAGCATCTGGTAGTAGGTCGAGATGTTGATGTAGTTCAGTCCGTTCGACAGCAGCGCCAGGAACAGCACGCCGGCCGCCGGGCCGCCGACGGCGCCGAGGCCACCGGTGAGCTGGGTGCCCCCGAGCGCCGTGGCCGCGATGGAATCGATGGCGAACGCCTCGCCCACCAGCGGATCGCCGCTTCCCATGCGACCGGCGAGATTCAGGCCCGCGAGACAGGCGAGCAGCGCCGAGGCGACATAGGCGATGGCGATCGTCGTCCGGATATTGACGCCCCCGAGCGACGCGTTTCGCGCCGATCCACCCGTCGCCAGCAGGTGCAGCCCGTACCGGGTTCGCTTCACCACATAGGCCGCCGCGAGGAGCACGGCAGCGGCGAGGAAGATCGACACCGGCAAGCCGAACACGTCCGTCGAGGCGAACCACACGAGGAAGCGCGGCGCCACCCCGCCCGGCGTCGGACGCACCAGCAAGGCGACGCCCTGAACCGCAGTCATGGTGCTCAGCGTCATCAAGATCGGGTGGATGTTCAGGCGGAGTATCCCGAAGGCGTTGACCAGCCCGACCGCGGCGGCGGCGAGAATGGCGAGCGGGACGGCAAAGACGGTGTCGCGACTGACGATGGCCGCCGTCATGCTGACGACCGAGCCGACCGACAGATCCAGCCCGCCCGACATCACGACGATGGTCTGGCCCACTGTGGCGATCAAAAGGCTGACCTGCTGGCTGAGAATATTGATCAGGTTGGTGGGCATCAGGATGCTGGCCGACGTCACGCCCAACGTGATCGCGAGCAACGCCAGAAGAACATAGGCGGGCAGCGCCGATTTGCGCCGCTCCCCGATAGCGGTGATCGTCTTCATGACTGGTGGCTCTCCCTCTTTGCCAGCGCGGCCGACATGATCTTTTCCTCGGTCGCGGTCAGGCCGGGCATGTCGGCGACCGTCGCGCCGTCGCTGACCACGAGGATCCGGTCGCAAAGGCCGATCAGCTCCATCATCTCGCGCGAGGTGACGATGACCGGAACGCCGCCGTCGGCGAGTTCGCGCAGGATGGTGTAGATTTCCAGCTTGGCGCCGATGTCGACGCCGCGCGTCGGCTCCTCGCAGATCAGCACCCTGACGTCGCGTGCGAGCCAGCGCGCCAGCAACGCCTTCTGCTGATTGCCGCCGGAGAGTTCGCCGATGGGCTGCTCAGGGCGGCCGAGCCGGATCTTCAGGCGCCGGATCAGGTCGCGGACCTTGGCCCGGTGCTTCGACACGAAACCCAGCGGCTTGCGCCCCGACAGGCCGGAAACCAGAATGTTGCGATCGACGCCCAGATCGAGGAACAGGCCCTCGGCCTTGCGGTCCTCGGGAATGATTCCGAGGCCGGCGCGGATGGCGCCGGCGGGGCTGCTATGGGTGATCGGCTTGTCGTCGATGAGGATTTCGCCAGCCGTCGGCGGCGTTCCTTCGAACAGGCAGCGCGTGATCTGGATCTGTCCCTGCCCTTCCAGTCCGGCGAAGCCGACGATCTCGTTGCGGCCGATCTCGAAGTTCACCTGCCCCTGAAAGCCGGGGAGCCGCACACCACGAAAGGCGACCTTGGTCGCGCCGCGATCGATGTCGGCCTTGCGGGCGGGAAAAAAGTCCTTCATCGACCGACCGACCATCGCGGTGACGAGCTGGTCGGACGTGGTTTCGGGGATCAAGAAATGGCCGGCGAACCGCCCATCCTTGAAGACCGTGACCTCGTCGCAGATCTCGAACAGCTCGGCCAGGCGGTGCGAGATGTAGAGAATGCCCTTGCCCTGCGCCCGCAGCGCGTTGATGAGCGAGAAGAGCTGGCGCACCTCGCTCTGGCCGAGCGCGGCGGTGGGTTCATCGAAGATGAAGACCTTGGCATCCCGCATGATGCCCTTGGCGATCTCGACCATCTGCTGGTCGGCGACGCGCAAGGTTCCCGTCAGCATATCCGGGTCGATATGCAGTCCAACCCGGCCCAGGATCTCGACACTCGTCTCGCGCATCGTCTTGCGATCGATCCGGCCAAAGTGGTCGCGCGGCTCCTGTCCAAGAAACAGGTTCTCGCCGACCGAGAGGTTGGGCAGCAGGATGAACTCCTGGAAGATCGTCGAGATGCCGGCCGCGCGGGCCTGCTCGGCGGCGGTCCAGTGAACGGCCTTGCCATCCACCTTGATCTCGCCCTCGTCCGGGACGTAGACGCCGGAGAAGACCTTCATGAGCGACGATTTGCCGGCGCCATTCTCGCCCAGAACGGCGTGAACGGTGCCCGGACGCAGCCGCAGCGAGGCGCCATCCAGCGCCCGGATCGAGCCGAACGACTTGCGGATATCCCTTGCTTCCAGCAGCAAGGCGGAATTGCCGATCGGGTCCTCGGACTTCAATTGGAAGCTCACGTTCATAGGCGGTACGACGACAACGTGGCTGCGCCAGCGATGATCGCTCCCTGCAAGACGAGTTGGAAAGGCCGGTCGACGCCGATGGCGGTGAGGAGGTTCGCGAGAAACGTGAGAGCGAAGGCTCCGACGAGAACGCCGAACGCCCCGCCTGCGCTAAAGCCGAATGCGGTGCCGCCAATCACCACGGCTGCGACCGAGGACATGACCAGATCGGCGCCCAGGCGCAGCGTACCGGTGCCGATGTAGCCGGTCAGGAAAATGGCGGCCAAGGCGGCGAAACAGCTGCACAGGACATGGGCGATCACCAGTTCCCGCGTGACGGCGACGCCGCTCAGCCTGGCAGGCTGGAAGCCGCCGCCCGTCGCCGCCAGCCCCTGGCCGAATACGGTACGGTGCAGGACAAAGGCCAGCACGAATGCCAGTACGACAAGGCAGATGCCGGCATAGGGAACGCTCTCGATCCGTCCCCGCGCCATCAGCTCGACGACGGAATGGATCCCGCCGCCGGGCGCGCCGCCGCTGAGCAAATAGCTCAGCCCCAGAAGAATGATCGACGTTCCCAGGGTGACGACGACGGCGGAGGCGCGGATGAAGACGATGAAGAACGCGTTGGCGAGCCCGACCAGAACGCCGATCAGAAGCGGCACGCCGATCGACAGCCACGGGCTGCCGCCGGCGATGACCGACATCGACAGAACCACGTTCACCAGCGCGACAACGCCGCCGACCGACAGGTCGATCGAGCGTCCGACGACCGACAAGCTCTGCCCCAGAGCCACGAGCCCGAGCGGCACCGCCTGACGCAGCAGGATGAACAGGAAGGGGATCGTCAGCATCCGCGGCTGCACGAAGGACGCCAGCAGAACCAATACGATCAACGCCGGAATCGCCGGAACAGACTTGAACGCCGACCATGCCCTGAGTGGAAGTGACGAGATCACCGATCTGTTCGTCGAAACGGCGACATCTGACATAACGCAGGCCTCCCTACCTAGTTGTCACGATTTGATGCATCATATATCTTGTATGATGCAAATTCAAGCGATGGCCCACCGTTCGGACAGCCCGTCCTCCAAAACGCTTGTGCGGCCTGACATGAGCTTGATCGCCAAGGGGAGGATCGTTTGAACCAACAGTTTCTCGACCGGCTGGGAGACATCTCGCAGGCCGCCGACATCTCGCTGATGTCGGCCGAGGATGGCCCAGCGCGCGGCGCGCGCTTTCTCGTCGGACGCACCTTTTCGGGCCTCCATTTCCGCATCGCGGTGGATCGCGGCTTCGACCTTTGCGATCTGGATTTCCGGGGAGTTGCCCTGGGGTGGCGTGGGCCACAGGGCTTCGCCGCCCCGGCCCTGCATGCACCGGACGGCGAGGATGGCCTTGCCTTCGTCAGGGCCTTCTCGGGCTTTCTCATCACCTGCGGCTGGGATCACTATGGCCCGGCCCGCACCGGCCCGCAGGACCATTTCGGTTATGCCCTGAAGGCCGAGGCGAAATACCCGCTCCACGGCCGGGCGACATTCATCCCGGCGAGCCATGTCAGCTTCGGCGTCGACCTGGACGCCGAGAATGGCCCCTGCGTCTTTGCCGAGGCCATCCTGCGACAGACCGCGATGTTCGGGGAACAGATCGAGATCCGGCGGCGCTACACCTTCGGGATCGAGCGACCCGAGGTGAACCTCGTCGACCACGTCCGCAATATCGGGCGCAAGCGGACGCCGCATCGCGTGCTCTATCACGTCAACCTCGGCTACCCGCTGGTCGACGACGGCACGGTGATCACCGGGCTGCCGGAAGATCCCCGGATGCCGGCGATCTGCGAGCCGCTTGATCCTGCCGGGACGGAGCAGTTTCGCGCCATCGACCGGGCGCTCTGCGCGGACGAGATCACCGTGCATCAGCCCCGGATCGCGGGTGGGCTCACCTTCACGCTCGCCATGCGGTCGCCGAGCTTCTCGCATGTGGTCGAGTGGTACAACCGCTACCCGGGAATGAACGTGATCGGCATCGAGCCTGCCTCGGCGCCGATGCCCGAAGTCACGACCGCGCCTTTCGAACCCGACGCCTGGCTCGAGCCGGGCGAACGGCAAACCTATCATCTGACGTTCAAGCTGAATTCGGAAGGAGATCGGCAGTGACGGAACTCAACGGCAAAACCTGCATCGTCACGGGTGCGGCCCAGGGGATCGGCGCCGCGATCCTCGCCAAATTCGCGAAGGCCGGCGCCAGGGTGGTCGGCAGCGATATCGACGTGGCGCGCGGACAGTCCCTGGTCGACTCGCTCGCCGCGACCGGCGCCGAGGCCATCTTCGTGCCCTGCGACGTTGCTTCCACCGAGGCCGTGCGGCGCCTCGTCGAGACGACCGTCGGGCGCTTTGGCGGTCTCGATGTCGTGGTCAACAATGCGGCGATCCTGCCGGATCCGCCCCGCCCGATTACCGAATTCGACGACGCGGCATGGGCGCGGATCCTCGACGTCAACCTGGGCAGCGTGTTCCGCCTATCGGCCGCGGCCATTCCGCATATGATCGCGCGCGGCGGCGGCTCCGTCATAAGCCTCGCCTCGATCCATCACGAGAAGTCGATCCCCGGCCTGTCGGCCTATGCGGCGTCGAAGGGAGCGGTCGTCTCGCTGGCACGCCAGCTGGCGGCGGAATATGGCGACCGAAACATTCGCTTCAACACGATCTCGCCCGGCGCGATCCTGACGCGGATGACCCAGCAGGTCCTCGACAGCGATCCAACCGGCGGCCTCGCGGAGCGGTTCGACCACATGCACCTGCTCGAGCGGATCGGGACTCCCGACGAAGTCGCGTCAACCGCGCTCTTCCTGGCCTCGGACGGCGCAGCCTTCATTACCGGGCAGGATATCCTGGTCGATGGCGGCATCTCGCGCGCCACGCGACTTTGACAAACAAACAAAAAGGCGGCCCCGGGAGGGGCCGCCGTTCCAAGGCTCGCCGCATCGTTGGAGAAGCGGCTCGTCCGAAGTCAGTTTCGGGCAGGAAAGGCCGGAATGATGCGGGCCTCGGCCAGCTGGTCGAACAAGTCGGTGAAGGTTTCGCGCGAGGATTGATACGCCGTGAACCCGCGCGACCGGCTGCGGCGCATGTCGGAAATGCATTCGACCGTGCGGCCAAAATCGGCGTCGCTATGCCACCAGGTCGCCAGCTTGCTGACATCGTCTTCCACGAGACCGTATTTCTTCGCCATGGAGCGCCAGATTTCGCCGGCATCCGCCATCAGCGCCTGCAGGCTCGTCCGCTGGCCATCATAGGGCGGCGCGGCAATCCCGAAATAGCCGGCGAGCACCGGCCACATCGATCGCCAACGGAACACGTCGCCATTGCCGATATTGTAGGCTAGCCCTTTTGCGCCCGGTGTCTGCGCCGCCCAGATCGCCTGCTTGGCCACCATCCGGGCGTCGCTGACCTCGGTCACCATGTTCCATTGCTCGGGCACGCCGGGAAAGACGAAGGGGCGTCCCGTCTCACGGCAGATCGCCCCGTAACAGGCCAGCGTCAGCCCCATGTTCATCAGAGAGCGTTGCGCGAAGCCGACGATCGAGTTCGGGCGGTGGATGCTCCAGCCGAAGCCGTCCCGCGCCGCCGTCTCGAACAGGACATCCTCCTGCGCGTAGTAGAAGTTCGGCAGATCCAGCCGCTGCGCGTCCTCCTGGAACGGTGTTTCGGGCGTGAACCTGCCGAAATCGGCGAACGGCCCGAGATAGTGCTTCACGCCCGTGATCAGGGAGACATGCTCGATCCCCAGCTCGACGTCGCGGGCGACGTCGAAGAAGTTGCGCATGTAGCGGGCGTTGATTTCGCACGCTTCCGGCTCGGTGCTCGCCGGTTTCCAGGTGGCGAAATAGACATGGCGGGCCGATTTGCCGGCCAGGCCGCGGCGCAGGCTGGCGGGATCGGCGAGATCGGCGGCGACGATATCCGCCCCGGTGCCGAACCCATCCGGATTGCGCGCCAGCGCGATGGCTCGTTGCCCGCCATCCTGCAGGGCGCGCAGGATGTTTCCACCGACCAGTCCTGTGCCGACCACGAGGGCAGCCTCTTGGATAGACATGAGATTTCCTTCGTTTTCGCATGCGGATGCCGGCCGTCGCGTGGCCGGCATCCGTGACGGAGGCGGGTGGAATTACCGGCTGTACATCTTCAGAAGCTGATCCTTCGGCAGGATCGAGCCGACCCAGTAGCTGTCGTTCAGCTCCGGGCGATAGAAGTCAGCGATCTTGTCCTTCGTGATCGGGCTGGTGCGATAGACATAGGTGTCGTAGGTCTCTTCGCCCTTCAGAATGCGCAGCGACGCGATCACCGCCTGCGCGCCCAGCCAGGTCGGGTATTGCGGTGCGACGCTCTGCAAGTCCATCTCCTGCCAGACCCGCAGGAAGCCATTGCCGGCCTCGCCGGACATCGGCACCAGCTTGAGCCCGTATTCGACCATGACCTCGGCGCAGGCCTGCGTCATGGCTCCGCCCGACGACCAGATGCCGCCGACATCGGGATGGGCCAGCAGGAGCGACTCGCACACCTGCTTGCCGCGATCATACGCCCACTCGCCATAGCCCTCGCCGACCACCTCGATGCCGGGATACTTGTCGAGGACCTCCTTCGCTCCGGCCCAACGGTCGGTATCGATCGAATTGCCGGCGATGCCACGGATCGCGATCACCTT
Source organism: Kaistia sp. 32K (assembly GCF_016629525.1). Taxonomy (GTDB): domain Bacteria; phylum Pseudomonadota; class Alphaproteobacteria; order Rhizobiales; family Kaistiaceae; genus Kaistia. The sequence continues at coordinate 5,106,106 of NZ_AP024269.1, read as the reverse complement.
GCCTTTGCCGCCCATGTCGCGGGCCATGTATTCGGCACCGACCCGGCCAAACTCCTTGTCGTCACCGACGATCTTGGTCGTGTAGCGCTTCGGCGAGGCGCTGGACGAGAAGATGATCACCGGGATGCCCCGGTCGTAGACCTTCTCGATCACGGCGTTCAACGCCGTCTCCGAACCCGCTCGCACGATGATCGCATCGACGCCGCGGGCGGCGAGATCCTCGATATTGGCGATCTGCTGCGGCACACTCCCGCCGGCGTCCGTAACGATGAGCTGCTCGATCTCGCCGAGCTGCTCGGCCTGATAGCGCGCCTCCGCCATTGTCTGCGTGCTGTGATCATTGTTCAGCGCGAAATTGCTGAGGCCGATCACGAATTTGCTTTTGCTGGACGGCTTCAGCTCGCGCAGAACGGCTCCTTCGGCCGGCACGATATCCGGATGCAGCTTCGGGGTCTCGGCCGCAGCGCCGCCGGCGTGAAGAACCGCCGCCGCAACGGCGAGAGACCGCACGGTTTTCAGTACACTCATCGATGTCCTCCCTTCGTAGCCAAGTCCTCATATCCAAGGCTGCGTCTAACATGCATCATATATGATACATGTTCAAGTGTTTCGGCGAGAAGGGTTGGCTCGACGCAGCGGCGAGCGCGGGCCGGGCGCGGACGAAGGCAAAATGATCAGCGCGTCTCGAAGGTTCGGGACGGATCGGGCGCGGCCCTAGCCGCCATCGACCAGGAAATCGATGAGGGTGCGCGTCGCCGCGGAGAGGCGGCGATGCGGCGCGAAGAGCACCGAGAACGACCGGGCGCGGCCGCGCACGGGCTCCAGCACCTCAACGAGCCGCCCCTGCTCGATCCGATCCCGGACGACGAAATCGTAGGTCTGGCAGAGGCCGAGGCCATTCTCGGCCAGCGACACGACTCCCAGCACGTCATCGAGCACCTGGATCCGCGCCGGCGGTGTCCAGTCGACATCGCGGCCGTCAACGCGAAACACCCACGGCGCGCAGCGCCCCGTGCTCGGCATGACGAAGGGCAGGCATTGATGCCGTGCCAGATCCTCGATGGTCCCGGGCACCCCCGCCTGCTCGAGATAGCCGGGAGCTGCGACCAGACACAGGGCGGCATCCTCCAGCTTGCGCGCCACCAGCCCGCTATCCGGCAAAGGCCCAAGGCGGATGGCCAGATCGTAGCCTTCGGCAACGAGATCGACATTGCGATTGGTGATGCTCAGCTCGATCTGCACTTCGGGAAAAGCGCTCTGGAACCGGCCAATCCTCTCGGGCAGCCTGTAATGGCCATAGGTCGTCGGCACGCTCATGCGCACATAACCGGTCAACGGCGCCCCCTCCGTCCCCTGGATCGCTCGTTCGGCATCATCGATCAGCAGAAACGCCGCCCGGGCCTGTTCGAGATAGGCCCGGCCGGCATCCGTCAGACTCAGCCGACGGGTCGTCCGCCTCATCAACTGGATGCCGAGCCGCGCCTCCAGTCGCGAGATCGCCCGGCTGAGGACCGAGGGCGTCGTCGACAGGGCAATCGCCCCCTCGGTCATCGAGCCCTTTTCGACGACGGTGACGAACACCTCCACGTCACCGAGATGATCAAAACGGCGGGTCACGCACACTTCTCCCGAACCGGACGGCCGCGCCCCACGCGCCATCGATGAAGCCCGCCAACCCGGGAAACCTTACCTGATTTGGCTCTCTTGCGACCAAATGAATTCCCCAAAGCCACCTTTATACGCTTCTCGCGGCTGAATAGCTTCCCGCTCATCGGACGCCACGGGGCGTCGTACACTCAGGAGCAGATCATGTCCCAAGTTCAGGCCGCAAAGCCCGTTCTCTTCGTTCTCACCAGCCATGGCACTAAAGGCGAGACAGGGGAGCCCACCGGTTTCTATCTCGGCGAAGTCACCCACCCGCTGGCAGTCCTCAAGGCCGCGGGCATCCCCGTCGAGTTCGCCTCGATCGAGGGCGGCGAGCCGCCGATCGATGGTCTCGACCTCGAAGACACAACCAATGCGCGCTACTGGAACAGCGACGCCTTTCGCAGCGCCATTCGCAACACGCTGCGCCTCAGCGACGTGGACACCAAGCGCTACGCGGCGATCTTCTTCGCCGGCGGGCACGGCGCCATGTGGGATTTCCCGCTCAGCACCGCCGTGAACGACGTGACGCGGGCCATCTACGAGGCTGGCGGCATCGTGGCGGCCGTCTGCCACGGCCCCGCGGCGCTGGTCAACGTCACTCTGAGCAATGGTACTCATCTCGTCGCCGGCAAGAACCTCAGCGCCTTCACGGATGACGAAGAACGCGCCGTGAAACTCGACAAGGTGGTGCCGTTCCTGCTCGCCAGCACGCTGTCCGCGCGCGGTGCCCATCACCACCCCGCCGCCGACTGGACCCAGAAGGTCGTCGTCGACGGGCGGCTGGTAACCGGCCAGAACCCGCAGTCCGCGACCGGCGTCGGCGAGGCCGTCCGCGACTTGCTGGCCAGCCAGGTCGGATAGATCACGGCGCCGTAGATCCCGGATCGAGGGATCGCCAGGATTGATGGCGCCGGCCTAACAGGCCGGCGCCATTGGCACATCATGACTATGCCTCGGAGGCGACGCCTCGATCCGCGCCGGCGCTCTCGACGAGATAATCGATGAAGGCGCGAATGCGGGCCGCGAGATGTTCGTGGCCGGCGAAGACGGCATGAATGAGCTCGATATCCCCGGCATTGAAGGGCTCCAGCACCGGTACTAGCGCACCGGCGTCAATGTCGGACTCGACATGGAACCGCCCCATCCGGGCAAGGCCGAGGCCATCGAGGCAGAGCCGGCGCATGGTGGGGCCGTTATTGACTTCGAAATTGCCGAAAATGGCCCGCGAATAGGTGGCCTCGGTCACCGGATCGCGGAACGGCCACTCGTCGAGGCTCCGGCGGAAATTGAACTGAAGGCAGTTGTGCCGCGCGAGATCATCCGGCGTCGCCGGAACGCCATGTCGTTCGAGATAGGCGGGTGAGGCGACGACCACGCGGCGGCTCTCCAGGATCTTGCGCGCCTTCAGGCTGGAATCGCGCAATGGACCTGAGCGGATCGCGATATCCGCCCGCTCCTCGATCAAATCGATGATCCCGTCCGTCAGGGACAGATCGAGTTCCACCTCGGGGTAGCGCGCCAGGAAGCCAGGGACGAGCGGCACGACATGGCGCACGCCGAAGCCGACCGAGGCGCTCACCCGCAATCTGCCGCGCGGCACCGTCCGCCCGCCGCCCGCAACAACCAGCTCTGTCTCGGCGATCTCCGCCAGAATTCGCTGCGCCCGCTCCAGATAGACGTCGCCTTCCGGCGTCAGTTGCAGCATCCGCGTCGAGCGCACCACGAGCCGCGTTCCAAGTCGATCTTCGATGCGGGTAACCAACTTGCTGACGGCGGAGGGAGAGAGCTTCAGCCGCCGGCCGGCAGCGGAAAAGCTCCGCAACTCCGCGGCGGCCACGAAAACCTCCATCTCGCCGGCGCGATTGTCCATTGGCGAGCTCCCCTGTGAACTGAATTCAAAGGCATTGATCCACTGGTCCGGATTATCGCGCAAGCCTCCGCCCAACATATTGCGTCTCACCTAATCCACCAGCCGGCGGTCCAGTCACCGCAACAATGCCCGTACCCACGGGCGGGGAAGGTCTTGTCATGCCTCTAGCGATATTTGCCCTGACAATCGCGGCCTATGCGATTGGCACAACGGAATTCGTCATCGTCGGCCTGTTGCCGACCGTCGCCAATGATCTTGGCATCACCTTGCCACTCGCCGGACTGATCGTCAGCGTCTACGCGCTCGGCGTCACGTTCGGCGCGCCGGTCCTCACTGCGCTCACTGGCAAGATCGCGCGCAAGCCACTCTTGCTCGGTTTGATGGCGCTCTTCATCCTCGGGAACATCGTCGCGGCGCTGAGCCCGAGCTACGAGATGCTACTCGTCGCCCGCGTCCTCTCGGCCTTCGCCCACGGCGTCTTCTTCTCCGTCGGCTCGACGATCGCCGCCGACCTCGTGCCGGCGAACCGTCGCGCTTCGGCCATCGCCATGATGTTCATGGGATTGACCGTGGCCATCGTGACCGGCGTGCCGATCGGCACCATCATCGGTCAGACCTTCGGCTGGCGCGCCACCTTCTGGGCCGTTTCCGCCCTCGGCGTCATCGCTTTTCTCGGCATCGCGGCCTTCCTGCCCAGCACGCTCTCCAAGGCAGCCCCGTCGAGCCTGCTGGATCAGGTCCGCGTGCTCGGTTCCGGCCGCCTGCTCCTGGTGTTCGGCATGACCACGCTCGGCTATGGCGGCACGTTCGTCGCCTTCACGTTCCTCGCATCCATCCTGGAGCGCATCACGGGCTTCTCCGCCTCCAGCGTCAGCCTGATCCTGGGGCTCTACGGCATCGCGATCGCTATCGGCAATCTCGCCGGTGGACGCATCGCCGACCGCAATCCGGTGAAGGCGCTGATCGTTCTCTTCGCCCTGCAGGCGGTCGTTCTCGTGGTCTTCACCTTTACCGCCGTCTCGCCGGTCTGGACGCTGCTGACCATCACCGCGCTCGGATTCCTCTCCTTCGCGACCGTACCGGGATTGCAGATCTACGTGGTGCAGCTGGCCAAGCAACATCGCCCCGGCGCCGTCGACGTCGCTTCGGCGATCAACATCGCCGCCTTCAATCTCGGCATAGCTCTCGGCGCCTGGATCGGCGGCATGGTGGTCGACTCCCCGCTCGGCCTCGGCGCCACACCCTGGGTCGGCAGCCTCATCGTCACGGGCGCCCTGCTCCTCACCTTGTGGAGCGGCGCGCTGGACCGGCGCTCGGGAACCGTGCTGAGCCCGGCCTGACCCGAGACCAGTCGGCGGCACAGCCCGCCGACTGCCCACCCAACTGGAGAGATATCCATGTCCTCCCCGGAACATCCGGCATCGCAGAGCCGATCCGCGCTCGACCTCATCCGCCGTGCGGACGGATTGACGCTCGGCATCGAACTGCCGCTCGACAATGACTGGTCGCCCGAAAACGAGGCGAAGCGCATCGCGGCGGGCCGCCCTTTCGGCGTACCGGACCTGACCCGCTATCCCGATCTCGTCCGGCAGGTCGACCGGTCCGGCTTCGCCGCGGTCTGGATGCGCGACGTGCCGGTGTTCGATCCAAACCAGTTTGGCGACGCGGGCTCGGTCTACGACCCCTTCGTCAATCTCGGCTACCTCGCGGGCATTACCCAGAACATCGCGCTCGGCACCGCGGCGATCGTGCTGCCGCTGCGCCATCCGATGATGGTGGCGAAGGCCGCCGCGTCGGTTGACCAGCTCTCGGGCGGCCGCCTGATCCTGGGCGTCGCAAGCGGCGACAGACCCGTCGAATACCCGCTGCTCGGCCTCGACTACGAAAGCCGTGGCGACGCGTTCCGCGATGCGGTTGCCTATCTGCGCGAAGCCTGGACGCCGGGCGGCCTGCCGCTCGGAGGAGGTCGACGCGAGCCGCGCCTCGACCTACTGCCCAAGCCCTTGCAGGCCTCCGTACCGATGATCATCGCCGGTCAAGGCCGGCAATCACCGGAATGGATCGCTGGGAATATGAACGGGCGTTTCGTCTACCCGAACGACACCGAGAGGCTCGCCCTTCAGGCGCGAGACTGGCGCGCGGCGCGTGCCGCGCTCGGGCTCGATCGCGGTGTCTTCATCAGCGCATTCCATCTCGACCTCGCCGACGATCCGGACGAGGCGCCGACGCCTCGCCGCTTCGGGGCGCGGACCGGGCGCAACGCGCTCCTCGATCACCTGCACCGGCTCGACTCCGCCGGCATCGACCATCTCGCCCTTCTGCTGCGTCCGTCGCGTCGCCCGCTCGACGAAGTGATCGACGAGCTCGCCCGTGATGTTCTGCCCGTCCTCGGCAACAGGAGCCGCGTTGCGACCGACGCGGCTGAATAGCAAGGGCCTAGCCTATGCGGAATGTCTCCCCAACGGCGTCACCCTTGCTGCCCTCGGCTCCGCGCGTTCCCGGTGCCGGGCGCGAATACGCTCCGCATGGCGCCATGAGTACTCAAATTCGGCGTCCACCATATCGACATCCCCTAAATCCACGGCAAGGAGGCCGGGATCGGAGGGGGATCGCCAGATCCGGGCGTCGCCCGCCGCGATTCTACCTAACGACCAAGGTCTGGATCGAGAACTACCGACACGACGCCTTCGCCAAATCCGTTGACGAGAGCCAAGCACGGCTTGATACCTATTGTGTTGACCAGCTGCTTCTGCACTGACCAAACGGCGCCTCTATTAGCGACAACCGAGACGAGGGCATGCCCCATCTGGCGAGCGCCAGTCTACGCACGCCATCCGACCCGTTCTGCACGGTCGTCGCCAGGTATCTGGAAAGATGCCCGGCGCCTACGGCACATTGCCGGTGTGATCACGCATCGCTCGCGCGAAGGCACGGATGGCATCCTGATTGCAGGACACCAAATAGAGACTGCACATAAGCGAAGCCTAACCACGCTCCGACTTAATGGAACCCCCCGAAACTCGCGCGAGATGGCGCGTTTAATGCAAATCAGACTGATACGATGACTACGACATCTCTGTTGCTGATGCAACTATAGCCACCTATGTGGACTAGTGCGGTCTGGAATAGCCTCCGGACCACTATTGCATCGTACGAATATCTGGACTCACACATTGCGATTGGGATCGTCTAACGCGCCGGCGGTCAAAAATGGCCGATGCTGGAAACCGCCCCGAGCGAGCACCCGGTTTTTTGCCGCGTTGCGGTATGTCTCTTGCCATCAATTCTGGCTTCAGTATCTTTGGCCTTGATGAGTCGATTTGTTCGCCCACTCCTGCTGCTCCTCATAGCTGTCGCGTTGTCCGCGAGCGGCTCGGGATGGGACATGGCTGCCGCCAAGGGTGCATCGCCCCTCAGCGTCACGGCGAACCTGCAGGCGGCCATGAGCGCCGGTGATGCGACCCAGGATCACCACGGCAACGTCGTGGTCGCAGCCACCTGCAGCCCCGACGAAAGCTGCGCCCCCCAGGCGTTGGACCCGGGCGCAACCTGTTGTGCCACGAGTTGCCACATCGCGGTGTCGACGATCCTCGGTGCGCATGATCTATCGCTGGCAGCCGGCAGACTCATCAACACCAGAGTTGCCGACCAAGACGTTGATGACGCCTTTCTGCGCCGCCTCGAGCGGCCGCCCAGAGTCGCCGACGTCTGATCGTCGGCCTGAATCCCCACTAAATACCGATGCTTGACGGCTTTGCCGTCCGAATAGCTCGACTCTCGGATTCCTGCCGACGGCTTCGCCCGCTGCGCCCGCAGCGCTCGAAGATCGCGTTTGATGTTGCGTGGCGCTCAGACCTGTCTGGCCTCGCCAAGCTCCGAGGAATCCCATGAAGTTCATTGTCGTGGTGGCACTTGCCGCCATCCTATCCGCATGCACGGATCAAACACTGATTCGTGTTGGTTATGATCCGGCCAGTCCGACAGTATCGGTGCCTGATCTCAAGTATACGCCCGTGACGGTTGGCACGGTCGACTACCGACCGGTCGAGCCCAAGTCCTGGATCGAGCGCAATCAAAACGTCGCCCCCCGCAAGGGAGGTGAATGATGGCAGTCGTGATAGCCAAGGGGTCAATCAGCGCGCGATCACTCCCAATTCTGCGACTGACCGGATCCAGCCTGCTCATCCTGACCCTCGCCGGATGCGCCAGCTTCTCGCCGGATGGCGGCATGACGCCGGTTGCAGGCCAGGTCTCGTCCGAGATCGGGGCCAGCACGCACAAGATCGACTCGCCGGCCGCCGCCGAGGCCGCTGATACGCGCGTCAAGGCGCTGCTCGCCAAACCCATAACCGCAGAAAGTGCCGCTCAGATCGCGCTGCTCAGCAATCGAGGGCTCCAGGCCGAATACAACGCCCTCGGCATCACCGAGGCCTCCTATATCCAGGCTAGCTTGCCTCCGAACCCGTCCATCGGCCTGGAACGCGTGGCCACAGGCGGCTCGCTGGAGATCGAGCGCCGCGTCGTTGCCAACCTGCTCTCTCTGATAACCCTGCCCCAGCGAAGCGCCATCGCCAAAACGCAGTTCGAGGCAGCTAGACAGAGAGCGATCGAGGCAACCTTCCGGACAGCCGCCGATGCGCGACGCGCCTTCTACAAGGCGGTCGCCTCCCGCCAGATCGCAACGTCCCTGGAACAGGCGCGCGGATCCGTTGGCGTCGCCGCTGAACTGACGAAGAAGATGGGCGAGACTGGCGCCGCCAGCAAACTGGATCAGGCGCGCGCCTCCGCGTTCTATGCGGAGCTTTCCAACGATCTCGCGCGAGCCAGGATGTCGGCAACCGCCGACCGCGAGGCCCTGACGCGGGCGCTTGGTCTCTGGGGCGCCGACATCAACTACAGACTTCCGGCACGACTGCCAGCGATGCCGCCGATCCAGACGGCAAAACAAGTGGAGGCCGATGCAGTCCGTAAGCGGGTGGACCTGATCGCCGCGCGGCTGGAGCTCGACGCCACGGCAAAAACGCTCGGACTGAGCAAGGCGACGCGTTTCGTCTCCATGCTGGACGGTGGCTTGCGAAGCAACACCGAGAAGGAAACAACGGATGGCATCACGGAACGTTCGTCGCCGATAGGTTTCGAAATCGACCTTCAGATTCCGATCTTCGACCTTGGCGAGACCAATGTCCGTCGCTCCAAGGAAACGTATATGCAGGCCGTCAACCACCTGATGGAAAAGGCGGTCAACGTCCGCTCCGAGGCTCGCGAGGCCTATGCCACCTACCGAGGTAGCTACGACGTTGCCCAGTTGTATCAAGCCCGGATCCTGCCGCTGCGCAACACGATCAACGAGCAGGCCCTGCTGCAATACAACGGCATGTTGATCGACGTCTTCGAACTGCTGACCACGGCGCGCGAAGGCATTGAAAGTGACGTCGCCGCTATTGCAGCGCGACGCGACTTCTTCCTCGCCAGCGTCGATTTCCAGACGTCCGTCATCGGCGGACGGCCCGGCAGCAGCGGAACCCGCATGGCCGCATCCGCTCCCGACGCCGACTGATCCAGGAGAATTTCAACGATGACAGTTTCACGCCGCAACTTCCTTGGCGCCTCCGGAGCGATGGCACTCGTCAGCGCGACAGTTGTATCAGGACGCGTCCAGGCAGCCTCCATCCCGGAGGCCGCCACGATGACCGACCCAAGCATGCAGCCTCCCCTCGTGCCGACGACGGGGCCAGACTACCAGCCTGTCGTCACGCTCAATGGCTGGACGCTACCATGGCGCATGAATGGCGACTGGAAGGAATTCCATCTGGTAGCCGAGCCAGTCCTGCGCGAGTTCGCTCCCGGGATGGTGGGGCATCTGTGGGGCTATAACGGCCAGTCTCCCGGGCCGACCATCGAAGCGGTCGAGGGCGACAAGGTCCGTCTTTTCGTCACCAACAAGCTGCCCGAACATACGTCGATCCATTGGCATGGACAGCTTCTTCCCAACGGCATGGATGGCGTAACCGGCCTCAACCAACCGCCGATCAATCCAGGAGAAACGTTCGTCTACGAGTACCAGCTGCAGAAGAGCGGCACATTCATGTACCACCCGCATGCCGACGAAATGGTTCAGATGGCCATGGGCATGATGGGCTTCTTCGTCGTGCATCCGAAAGACCCAAGCTTCCGGCGCGTCGACCGCGACTTCGTCTTCCTCATGGCGGCATACGACATCGATCCCGGCGCCTATGTGCCGAAGGTCGCCGAGATGACCAATTTCAACATGTGGACCTGGAACAGCCGCGTGTTTCCCGGCATCGACCCTTTCGTCATCAGCAAGGGAGACAAGACCCGGATCCGCTTCGGCAATCTGACCATGACCAATCACCCGATCCACATGCATGGCTACGACTTCAAGGTGTCGTGCACGGACGGGGGATGGGTTCCGGACGCGGCCGCTTGGCCGGAAGTGACGATCGACTGCGCCGTGGGGCAGATGCGAGCATTCGACTTCGTCGCGGACAAGCCGGGCGATTGGGCCATCCACTGTCACAAGTCGCATCACACCATGAACGCGATGGGCCACGACATCGGCAATTTCATCGGCGTCGACAAGAAGCTGACTACCCCGCAAATCCGCAAGATCGTGCCGGGATACATGCCGATGGGCTCGGCCGGCATGGCCGACATGGGCGAGATGGAAATGCCGTTGCCGGACAACACACTGCCGATGATGACGGGCTTCGCCCAGTTCGGCGCTGTGGAAATGGGCGGGATGTTCTCGGTCGTGAAGATCCGGGAAGGCCTCGCCTCCAACGACTACCGAGATCCGGGTTGGTTCAACCACCCCGAAGGTACCGTCGCCTTTCCCTGGAAGGGCGACGTCAAGGACGCGGAACGGCCCCCCGCGAATGAGCCCGCTTCGCGAAAAGTCGTCGAGTTCGACGTGGTCAAGCCCGGCGCGAAGTCTACCCATCAAAATCACTAAGCAGGAGTACGCCTATGAAGAGAATTCTCCTTTCTGCCGCGCTGGCGGTCGCTCTCCCATCTATCGCCTGGGCCGATGCCGGCCATAGCAGCGGCGAGCCCTATGGCGAACCCGGCGATTCCAGAAAGCCGGCTCGGATCGTTCAAATCGTCATGCGCGAAGCCGATGAGAGAATGGAGTTCGTCCCCAAGAACATCAAAATCCGCCGGGGACAGCAGATCAAGTTCGTCATCCGCAACAACGGCGAGATGAACCACGAGATCGTTATCGGCACCCTCGAGGGCAACCTCAAGCATGGTGCCCAGATGGCCAAGAACCCCGACATGGAACATGACGACCCGAATATGCGTCGCCTCGTACCGAAGGCAAGCGACTCGCTGATCTGGAAGTTTACTAAAGCGGGAGAGTTCGACTTCTCGTGCCTCATCCCGGGACACCGCGAAGCGGGTATGTCCGGCACCATCATCGTCCAATAGCAGCGAATAATCCGGAGATTTAAACGATGAGAATCCTGACTGTAGCTTCAGCAATGACACTACTCTCAAGCATTGCTTTCGCAGAAACCACCCCGGTCCAGGGGGAAGTAATCAAGATTAACGATACCCAGAATAAATGACGCTCAAACACGGCCCGATCAAGAATTTGGACATGGAGGGCATGACGATGATTTTCGCGGTGGCGAAACCAGAGATACTAAAAACTTTGAAAGTCGGCGACAAAGTCACCTTCGAGGCCGACAGAGTTAAGGGACGACTCACAGTCGTGACGATTGCAAAGTCAAAGTAGCAGGAACAAAAACAAACAACAAAAAGCAAACGTCATGTACACACAAAGAATCGCCATAAATCTATCGTATGAATAAGCGTAGCAGGAATCCAAAAATCCTGCGATCTATCGACCGCATCTAAGGAAATCAAATAATGAATAAGACGATCTACGTTGCCGCGGCAGCGATCTTTTCCTTGTCAGGAATAGCCGCCCGGGCCGACGGCCCGGTTGTCAGTCGCGTCACCAACGTCAACTGGACGACGGGAGCTCTCACCCTGCAATCGGGCGAGAGCTTCCAATTCCAGCCTGCATCTCGCCTCTATGGAGTCATTCCGGGCCAGATGGTGGGCATTACCCATGACGGCGAGAACGGCGTAAGCGCATATAAGCCGTACTACGGTCGCATGAGCAACGATCGCCCGCGATAGTCTAGTTTGAGTTAACCAAGTCAGCGACAACGCCTCTGCAAAGGCGTTGTCGCCCAACAACTCTAGCCGCCTCGCGAAGATTTGCCAACCGCGCGGGCGCCTGCAGCCGTCGACCACAACGAGCCCGCCGAGATCCGGGCACTCCGCCGCTCGACCCTTCCAAATGCTTGTCCATACATCGGGACCAATACAGTCCCTGCCCCATTCGGTGCCGAGGGTCTGCAACGCCGGGCCATGCTCGGCAGACTTGCGACCTGGCCCCTCCTGCCCTGATGCCGGCAGGCACGCTATCGCCTAGCGCCTCCCCCATATCTGCTGGAAGGTCAGCTGTACTGCCGCTCGCGACCACCAACAAGATCGCATCGACTGCGGTCTTCATAGTGGCATGGATGCCCCGCAGGCAGGCGCCACTGAAGAAGGCGAGCACCGTGTTGCGCGCATCGAACGCCTCTCCTGACTCTTATGCCGTGGGCCGGCACGTACCCATGCAGCCGGGTACAACCGCTTGTGCACGCCCTGCCCTAGCGTCCGCCACGCGGGGTCGCGGCAAGCCGTTTGAGGCAGGGTTCGGGCTCGCCTTTTGTTATATTGACTATTTCATGCAATAGTCGTTTATTGCTCGCCGCATGGCCGGGGTGAGGGGGGAATTCACCGAAGGCACGCAAGCGACCGAGGAGGAGAGCGATGCGTTCTACAAGATGTGGCAGGAGTATTGCTGCGGTGATTGGGGCGGTGGCGGCCGTCGGTGCGCTCGTCGTGCCGGCACAGTCGACCGAGCTCAAGATGTGGATACTGAGCGGCAACCCGGGCAATGCTCAGTTCCTGACCGAGGCCGAGACCGAGTTCCAGAAGACCCATCCCGATTTCAAGCTGGTGCTCGAGCAGCTTCCGAACGAGTCCTACAAGACGCAGTTGCCGGTCGCCCTGGCCGGCTCGGCACCGCCGGATGTCTTCTTCAACTGGGCCGGCGAGTATGCCGCGCGCTTCGCCAAGGAAGGACAGGCGCTCGATATTACCGAACTGGGCGCGAAGCCCGGCGGTTTCAAGCACAGCCTGTCCGACGCCTGGCAGTCGTCCTTTGAACTCAAGGGCCGCAACTTCGGCGTGCCGACCGACGCGGTCTCGAAGTATTTCTTCTACGACAAGGAATTCTTCGCGAAGAACAACCTGACGCCCCCCACGACCTTCAACGGGCTGGTGAAGCTCTGCAAGTCCATCCGCCAGATCGACCCGAGCATGGTGCCCTGGCCCTTGGGCAATTCGGAGCGCTGGATCGTCAACCACGTCGTCACCATGCTGAACGAGCGCGTGCTGGGCAATGCCAATACGGCGGCCGATTACGACCTTTCGGCGCCGGCGGACCAGCTGTTCACCAATCCCGGCTATGTCGAGGCGTGGCAGAAGCTCGTCGACCTGCAGGATGCCGGTTGCTTCCAGGATGCGCCGAACGCGACCTCGCCGGAGGCGGCGGACCAGATGTTCCTGGCGCAGGTCAGCCCCATGACCTTCTGCGGCACCTGGTGCGCGGCCACCTTCGACAAGGATGGCTATACCGGCTACAGCCTGTTCCGCTTTCCGAGCATCGAGGGCGGCAAGGGCGATCCGGCCGCGACCTTCCTGGTGCCCCAGGGCTACCAGATCGCCGCCAAGTCCCAGCACCCCGAGCTGGCGGCGGAATGGGTGAGCTTCCTGGTGTCCAACGAGCAGGCGGTCAACTACGCCAAGCTGACGGCCGCCGTCCCCTCCAATGCCGCGCTGATCGAACAGGTGGGCGGAACCGAGCAGTTCAACTGGTTCGCCAAGGACATCGCCCAGTCGACCGGATCGGTGATGGTGCTCAACGTTCTCCTGGAGAGCGCCGTGTCGGAAGCCTACCTGGACGCCGGCGTGGAAGTGCTCAACCGCACCAAGACCCCGCAGCAGGCGATGGACTACATCCGCGGCATCGCCCTGCAGTCCAAGGCGCGTCTGGGACGCAACTGACCCTCCCGGCTGGCGTGGCGGAGCCGCCGCGCCAGTTCCACCCGTCTAGGTGAGCCATGTCCCAAGTTCAAACCCTCAGCCCTGCATCGGCCGCCGAGCGCAGCCGCGTCATGAGCACGGCGACGAGTTCCGCCCTGATGCTGGCGCCGGTCTTGCTGCTGTGCGGCGTCTTCATCTTCATTCCCGCGCTCCTAACCGTCGCCGGCTCCTTCTTCAGCTTTGGCGTCACCTCTCCGCACTGGGACTTCGTCGGCGGGGCCAACTATGCCCGCGCCGCGACCGATCCGGTGTTCTGGACGGCGATGAAGAACAACATCATCCTCGTCGTCGGATCAGTGGTCCTGCAGGTCGGGCTCGGGACGATCCTGGCGGCGATCCTCGACCGCGGCATTCCCACCGGCTCGACCTTCTTCCGCACCATCATCTTCGCGCCGATCGTGGTTTCCTCGGTGGCCGTGGCGCTGATCTGGCTCATCATCTTCGATCCCAACACCGGCATTCTGAATGCCATCGTCAAGGGAATGGGCCTGACGCCGCCGCCGATGGGCTGGCTCGGCGATCCCAACATCTCGATCTGGATGGTGCTCATCGTCGGCACCTGGCAGTACACCGGCTTCATGATGGTCATGATCCTGGCGGGGCTGCAGGCCATCCCGAAGGAGCTCTACGAGGCGGCCGCCTTCGACGGCGCCCGCGGCGTCAAGGCGTTCTGGTACATCACCCTGCCGGGCATCCGAAACGTGCTGGCGGTCGCCGCGCTGGTGACGACGATCAGCGGCTTCAAGGCCTTCGACCTGATCTTCGTGCTGACCCAGGGCGGCCCCGCCAACGCCACGCAGGTGCTGGGAACCTACATCTACTTCCAGGCCTTCAAGTTCAACGACATGGGCTACGCCTATGCCATTTCGGTCGTCCTGCTGGCCGTTGCGGTGGTCCTCGGCAGCCTGCAGCTCAAGTCAAACCGGAGGGCATGATGCCGCGCTTCCGACTAACCGCCCTGGTCACCTACGGCGCGGTCACCGCCTGGAGCCTGTTCGTGGTGCTGCCGCTGCTGTGGATGGTGATGGCCGCGTTCAAGACGCGCCGGGAGATTTTCACCAACCCGCTCGGCCTTCCCTCCGGCTTCTCGTTCGACAGCTTCTCGCGCGCCTGGGGCGTGGGCATGGGCACCTTCATGCTCAACTCGGTCATCGCCGTGGGCCTGGCGGTGCTCGTCATCGTCATCGTCTCCGGCATGGCGGCCTATGTCCTGGCCCGTACCGACAGCCCCATCGCCAAGGGGATCTACCTGCTGATCGTGGCCTGTTTCGCCGTGCCGCTGACGGCGGTGCTCGTGCCGCTCTACCAGATGGTCTCCGCCGCCGGCATGCTCAATTCGCCGCTGGCGATCGTGCTGCCCTACTCGGCCTACGGCATCCCCTTCACCACCATGCTGTTCTACGCCTTCTTCCTCGATTTCCCGCGCGAACTGGAAGAGGCGGCGCGGCTGGACGGCTGCAACCAGCTCGAGATCTTCTTCAAGATCATCATCCCCCTCTCCGGTCCGGTGGTGGCGAGCGCGGCGATCTTCCAGGCGGTGTTCGGCTGGAACGAGTTCCTGCTGGCGATGCTGATGCTCACCAAGACCGAAGCCAAGACGCTGCCGGTCGGCATTCTGCAGTTGAAGGGCGAGTACGCGTCGGACTGGCCGGCGGTGATGGCGGGCCTTGCCATCGCCACCGTGCCGATCCTGATGATCTTCATCCTGGCGCAGCGATACTTCGTGCGCTCGCTGGCCGGCATCGGCAAATAGGGCAAGCCCGCGCCCCGACCTTTCGACGAACCAAGCTCGATGAGCTTTCGTCGCGAGGCCGGGCGCCCAGGGCGGGCTTCTTCCAGGGAGGGCTTTTTCGCGACTTGGTGCGCGATCGGTTGAAGGCCGGTATCGGAGAGCCTATGAGGGTCTCGATCCGCCAGGTATGACATCCATGTTTGGCCGCGACGGTCGCAAGCTGCGCCAGGGCAAGACAGCCCTCGGTTGCAGTCGGCGAGGTCCCGGGCTCCAGTATTGACGGCTTGGTGACCAAAGGTTAGGCGTATTTAAGGTTGCAGTCGACATTGCGGTGACGCAGGAGGCCGGGTGAGCTACGCAAGGTCCGAGGCGGACACAGATACAGAACTCCAGGCAGGAAATGCGTTTGCATCCCGCCCGGCGCCGCCCGGCCGTCGCTCCGACACGGTCTATGCTGTGGTGCGCGACCACATCACCCAGGGTATACTCGAGCCAGGTCTCGTGCTGACGGAATCGGCGGTTTCGCGGGCCTTCAAGGTCAGCCGGTCCCCCGCTGCCGCAGCCCTCGCCCGATTGGCCGAAGAGCGTCTGATTTCCGAGTTTGGCGGGCGCGGATACCTCGTGGGAGCCAGGACCAACGTGCCCGTCCGGCGCGACCTGGCGGAGGCCGGGCTCAACCTGACCACGGCTCCCCTCGACGATCTGCAACAGCGCGGCTGGCGCGACCGGCTCTATCCCTTGGTCGAACGGGAAATCGCCGCCAGCATGGCCTTTGGCCCGTTCCGCATCGTCGGGACCTCGCTGGCCGAGGCGTTCGGCGTCAGCCGGACCGTGGCCCACGAGATCCTGACCCGGCTGGAGCGCGTCGGGCTGGTATCGCAGGCCAGCAACGGCCACTGGTACGTGCCGCAGCTGACCGTGCGGGATGTCGAAGAGCACTACGAGATCCGCTATCTGCTGGAGCCGCCCGCTCTGGTCGAGGGCGTGAAACACCTGGCGCCCGGACAGGTCTCGACCCGGCTGCAGCGGGCCCGGGCGCTGCTCGAGCGCGGAACCGTACTGAGCGAGGCCGAGATCAGCCTGCTCGAAAACGATCTGCACCGGGACATCGTTCTTGCCTGCGCAAACACCCAGTTGCGCCGGATGATCGAACGCAGCCAACTGCCGCTGATCGCCACGCATCTGACGTTTGAGCGCTACTTGAACAGCGAAGAAATCCTCGTGGCCGTGGAGCAGCATATCCGCATCCTCGAGCCCCTCGATGCGGGTGACGCCAGCGCGGCCGTCGCGGCGATGCAGGCGCATCTGAAGTCGGCGGTTGCCGGCACGATTGCCTGTCTCAAGGCCGGCGCCGCCGCGCCGAGCGCCCGAATTCCGGGATATCTCACCTCCGTATAGCCCCGCGCATGGGCGGCCGAGGAATCGCTTTGGCCACATATTGACTATTTCATGCAATGCTCGTTTTATGCCCCGGATCGCTGCGCGCCCCCCCGAGGATCATCGCCGACGACGGTGACGATGCGCAGCCGCACTGGAGGAAGACGAATGACGAATTGGTGGCGCGACGTTTCGTGCAAGCTGCACCTCGACTATCATGAACCTCATTGGATGACGGGCGTCGCTGCCTCGTTCGACCTGGCCGAGGCCCGCCGCCAGGCCAGGATCTTCAAGGAAGCCGGCATCGGCGCGGTCAGCTACTTCACCCACGACCACCATGGCTTCGCCTTCTGGCCCAGCAAGGCAGGCGTCAACCATCCCGGGCTCGTCAACGACTACGTCGGCAACATGACCACGGCGCTGGCCGAGGAGGGCATCCGCCGCATTGCGTATTTCCAGCTGTTCACCAACATCCACATCAAGCAGACGCATCCGGAGTGGCTGGTCGTGGCGCCGGACGGCACCAATCCTCCGGGCGCCTGGATGATGTACGGGGCTTCCGCCGTCTGCGCGAGCAGCCCCTATCTCGACGAATACATCGCGCCGCTACTGACCGAGCTGCTCACCACCTACGACATCGAATCGTTCTGGTTCGACGGTGGCGCCTGGATGGTCGACACGCTCTGCCACTGCAACTACTGCAAGGAAGGCTTCAAGCGCGATACCGGCCTCGACCTGCCGGCGTCGGTGCCGGTGCGCAAGCGTCGCCATGCGCCGGCCGCCGTCTTTGAATCGCGCGGCAAGGTGGACGAATTCGCCATCGACTGGTCGATTTCCGACGATGCCGGCGACAGCGATCCGCAATGGGTGGCGTGGCGCATCTGGCGTCGCAAGCAGATTGGCACGTTCCTGGCGCGCACCATCGAAGTGTGCAAGGCGGCGCGCCCCGATGTGCTGATCACCGACAACTCCATCGGTCGCTCCAGCACGCCGGTGCCTGCCGGCGGCAATGGCGAGCCGGTGCGCTGGCTGGCCCCGCAGGAGATCGGGCTTGACTATCTCTGCAACGACGCGCTGCCCTGGGGCGGCGATTTCCCGGTGACCTTCAGCGCGGTCGGGCGCAACGAGGCGACCACGGGCATGCCGTTCGACTTCCACAACATCCGCTTCCACAAATGGGGCGAGTGGCAGCTGCGCGATGCGGAAGACATGATCGTCGACTCCGCGGCGACGCTCGCGCAGGGCTCCAGCACCTACTTTGCCGACCAGCCCTACCCGGACGGGCGGATCGAGCCTGCGGTCTACGAGGTCATCAAGGAGGTCAACGCCTTCTCGCGTCCAATCACCGACCAGTCGGTGACGACCCAGGCCGTGCCCGACATCGCCGTTCTCGCCAGCGCGCCGTCGCAGATTTTCGGACCCATCGGATCCGGCGTCAACGCGGCGCGCAACACCCGTGGCGCCGTCGGCCTGCAGGGGCTGGGCGAGCGGACCGACCGCATCGACGGCGCCCACCTGGCGCTGACCCATAGCGGCGTCCAGTTCCTCATCTATGACGAACCGACCCTGCGCCAGAACCTGTCGCGCCAGAAGCTGGTGATCGTGCCCGAGCAGTGCCTTCTGGAAGAGGCGACGATCGACGCGCTCGACGCATATGTGCGGGATGGCGGCGCGCTCATCGTTACCGGGCGCTCCGGCTGGTGGGACCAGGCGTATTCAAATGAGAACGCCAAGCGGTTCGACCACATCCTGGGCGTCGAGACGCTCGGGGCGCATCCCTCGCCGATCCACTATGTGGAACTCAGCGACGAGCTGCGCGAGCTGGCAAGGGTTCCGGTTCATCCGATCATGCAGTGGGGCGCCGCGGCCAACGTCCGCGCGACGAGCGCGGAAGTGCTGGCCGATCTGCGCGGCCCGCTCAGGGCGGTGTGGCGCGACGGTATCCAGGATGAGGATCACTGGCAGCACTACACGACGCTCGGCGCCTGCCCGCCCGGCGAGGACATTGTCGGGCCGGCCGTAACCCTCAACCGCCACGGCAAGGGGTTGGCCATCTTCGTCGCGACGGACCCCTTCGCCTCGCACATGCACGAGAACCGCCCGCATGTGCAGCGCTTCGTGCAGGCGCTGATGGAGCGCGCCTATCCGACCGCCGAGCGGCTGGTGTCGATCGCAGGGCTCCCGCCCCAGGTCGAGGTCTCCGTGCAGCGCGACGAGGCGGCGACCTATGTGCATCTCGTGGGCTATGCGCCGCTCAAGCGGCTCGGCGCCATGGTGCACAATGCCGGCGTGCCCACCACGACCGGCGGTTCGGTCCGCCTGCGCCATCCGACCCGTCCGGCGAGCGTGGACGAGATCCATACCGGCAAGCCGGTCGACTGGAGCTGGACCGACGGCGTCCTCGACATCTCGGTCCCGGCCTTCTCGACGCACGCCTTCCTTCGCGTGGCCTGACGTGACAACCGAACCCCGGGCGACCTTCGCCCGGGGTTTTTCCAGACGGCGTCACGGAAAAGCCGAGGCTCCTGCCCGTCTCCAGATGACTGAATGAAGACCCGCCGGATCGGCCGCTATTTCGGGAACAGAAACTGGATCTGGGCCCGGATCTGCCATTGCGGGCCGATGTCGTCAGGCGAAATGGCGTTGTAATAGGCGCCGAGCTGGGCGTTGATCGGCTGCTTGCCGATCTTGAACACGCGCCCGACGGCGCCGCCGACCGGCAGCACCCAGCGGTCGTCGTTGTCCGCCTCCCAGTTCGCCGTGATGATCGGCGAGGAGGAGAGATACCAGCCCTCCTTGAAATTGTAGTTCACGAAGGGCTGGAGCGTCATCTGGTTGACGTTCGCGCGGTCGCTTTGGCCCGCGAACGACCAGATGTTGTTGATGAGGGCGCCATAGACCCAGGGGCCGTGCATGACCAGCCCGACGCCGGCGATACCCGCTCCCCATTTCCCGGTGCCGAGATCCTCGTCGGTGGCGGTCGGCAGGAGGAAGGTCGGGCCGACACCCCAGACGAACTTGTCCGATTTGGCCGGCGACAGAAAGAAGGTCGGGTTCAGATCCCCGAGGCCGAAGGTGCGGCCGTCGTCGGGCGAAAGCTGCGGCTGCCAGATGACCGGCGCGATCACGCGGGTGATCAGGTTCCAGTCGGGCGTCAGATGGATTGGGATCACCGGCTGGATATTGAGGATTTCCTGCGTCTTGTCGTAAGGGCCGTAGCCGAAATTGGTGTTGGACTGAAACGGCACGCTGATCATGTCGGCGACGGGGTTCTGCGCCGCTTTCGCGAGGTCCGAGGCGGACTGTTGGGCCGCGGCCGGCAACGGCGCCAGCAAGGTGGCGAGGACCGCGCCAGAGGCCGCGAGGGCCACGCCATGCACCCGTGAATGCCTGTCTGACACGACGCGCTCCCAAAATTGAACACTGGGGCATTCCGTCGAACGGCGCCCCGCCTGCGCGGGAGCGCCCTGCTGGATCTTTCTTCAGGCGGATCTGCAGGAAATTACCGCAGATTTCTTAACATGACGCAGCGTCATGCGCAGTAGCATTTGCGCCACAGGCACGCCCCGTTGCATGGCCGCGAAAGCGCCTCAGCGGCGTCGGGCCCGGGCGAAGCGCGCCGATCCGGAAGCCGAGGCCGCCGCGCCGATGGAGGATCCGCGAGGCGAACGTCTCCGGCCCCAGCCACCGCTCCGGCGCGTTTCCATTGATGCAAATCCTTCAACACTCCATGCGGAGATTGCCGTCTTAACCTGCCGCCGCTGCCGGCCTAGATAGGCGTCACTTCTCAAGGAGACAGTCATGCAGAAAACGATGCTCATCACGGGCAGCTCCAGCGGCGTCGGCGCGGCGACGGCAAAGTATTTCGCCGAACACGGCTTCAACGTGGTCGCCACGATGCGCAATCCCGAGGCCGCCCAGGCGCTGGAAGGCATCGCCAATCTGATGGTGGTGCGCCTCGACGTCGAGGATACCGCGAGCATCGAGAGCGCCCTGCAGGCGACGCTGGATCGCTTCGGCCGTCTCGATCTCCTCATCAATAACGCCGGCTATGGCCAGTACGGCGTGATGGAAGGCATGCCGATCGAGAAGATCCGCGAAAATTTCGACGTGAACGTCTTCGGCGTCATCAACGTGATGCAGCGGGCCGTCCCCATCCTGCGCCGGCAAGGCGGCGGCACGATCCTGAACGTCAGCTCCTGCGGCGCCATCTTCGGCCTGCCGGCAAGCGCCGTCTACATCTCGACCAAATGGGCGCTGGAGGGCTTCACCGAGTCCATCGCCTATGAGCTCGCCTCGCAGAATATCGTCACCAAGATCTTCGAGCCCGGCGGCATCCTGACCCCGTTCCACGAGCGCTCGGCGCGGGACAATACCGGCAACGGCCACGTGCCGGGCTACGACGCCTTCCTCGAGAACACCAACAACGCCATGGCCAATCTGGCCGAGGGCGCGGCCAGCCCCGAGCGGGTGGCCGCGGACATCTATGCCGCCGCCACCGACGGCACGGACCGCCTGCGCTATTGCGCGCCCTACGGCGTCGAACATCTCGTCAAGGCGCGCCGGGAACTCGACGATCCGGCTTACGAGCGTTTCATGCGGGCCCAGTTTCCCGCCGCCGCGCGCTGAGCAGCGGATCGAGGCCCCGGAGACGCCGGGCTTCGGCCCGGCCCTCCTTCAGGCGCCGCCCGGCGGCGCCATCCCTTTGCACAGACGGAAAGACCCCGATGAACCGGCCTTATGTCATCTGCCACATGCTGACATCCATCAACGGCAAGACCACCGGCAGCTTCCTCGAGGCCCCCGAGACCCTCGGCGCGATCGAGGCCTACGAGACCACCAACCAGAGCTTCGACAGCCGCGCCTGCCTGAGTGGTCGCCTGTCGATGGCCGAACACTTCACCCATCACCAGCCGCCTGTTCTCGACCCGGAGGCGCCGGTCTATCCGCGCGAAGACCACATCGCCGACCCGGCGGCTGAGAACTACATGGTGGTGGTGGATACGGCGGGGAAGCTCGGCTGGCAGACGAACCGCATCGAGTATATGAGCCGCCCGCCCCACCACATCGTCGCCCTGCTGACCGGAAGGGCGCCGGATGGCTATCTGGCCTATCTCAGGGACCGGGGCATCTCCTATATCCTGGCCGGCGACGACGCGCTCAATGCCCGGCTCGCGCTGGAAAAGCTGAAGCTTCTGCTGGGGATCGAGAAGATCATCCTGTCCGGTGGCGGCGTCACCAACGAACACTTCCTGCGGGCCGGGCTGATCGACGAGCTCAGCCTCGTCGTGGCGCCCGTCATCGGCCACGACAAGGAAGAGATCGACCTGTTCCAGGCGATCGACGCGAACCGGACCCGCGCCGCCACCGCGCTGACGCTCCGGAGCGTCGAGACGCTGGAGGTTGGCTGCCTCTGGCTCCGCTATAGCCTCAAGTCGGAATCCGGAGAGAGCGCGGCCTCATAGGCCGCGCCCAAAACCCTTGCGAGCCGGGGACCGGCCGCCCGTCGTCCATCGGCTCTCCTCGGCGGGCACTGTCCCGTCGCCGAGATGCTGCGCGAAGAAGGTGCGGATGCGGGCCCGGGCGTCCGCCGCTTCCTTCTCCTTGTAGCTCGCGCCGATGACCGCGCCGAGTATGCCGATCAGGCCCTTGTGGTCGTCGAGGAAGGAATGCCCGGCGGCGGGGTATTCCTTGACGTCATTCTCGATGCCGTTCCGCTCGAGCGCGTCCTTGAGCCGCGCGGCCCCGCCCCGGATGGTCCAGTCGCGACCGCCATAGCTCGCGACCACCGGGCAGGCGCCGCCCATGATCGCCTCGATGTCGTTCGGGACCGGGCCGTAGTTCGGCGCGGCGGCCGAGAAGCCGTGACCGGCGGCGAGGAGGATCGCGAACTGGCCGGTCCCGCAGAAGCCGATGACGCCGGTCTTGCCGGTGCAGTCCTCGCGGCCCACCAGCCACGACCGCACCGCCTCGACATCGTCGAAGGAGACGCCCCGCCGCGCCGCCATGTCGCGCATCAGGGTCCGGATGCAGCGGATGCGGCCGTCCCAGGAGAACAGGTCCGGCGCGATGGCGAGATAGCCCTGCTCGGCGATCCAGTCGGCATGGCCGCGCGTAACGCGGGTCAGGCCGAAGATATCATGCAGCACGATGACGCCGGGCCACGGCCCCTCCCCCTTCGGCGTCGCCACATAAGCCTTGAGCGGGTGATGCGGCGTCGTGATCTCGACCTCTGTCATCGCGTCTCCAATCCGGATCCAATGCGGGGTTCAACCGCCTGGAGCCTAGATTGGTTTATTCGATATCCTGCGGTAGACTGCGGGAATGCATTTGTTAAATTCGATTTTCAAATGAATGACAGGTTCTTTTCGCTGCAGCTCTTCGCGCATGTCGCGAGGAGCGCGAGCTTCTCTGTCGCGGCCCGCGAAATGGGCGTTTCGCAGCCGACGGCGTCGCGGATCATCGCCGCCCTGGAGCAGCAGATCGGCGTCAGCCTGTTCCTCAGGACGACGCGGGCCGTCACGCTCACCGAGGCGGGCGCCGATTACCTCCAGCGCATCGAACCGATCCTGACGGCGCTCGAAGAGGCCGATCACGCCGTTCGCGGAACCGGCGAGTTGCGCGGCATGCTGCGCGTCGCCGCCTCCTCGGCCGCCGCGACGCGGGGCATCCTGCCGCGCCTGGCGCGATTCACCGATCTGCACCCGAACCTGCGCATCGAGTTCATCCTCAATGACGACCGGCAGGATCTGGTGAGCGAAGCCGTGGATGTCGCCCTGCGAGCCGGGCCCCTCGACGACTCCATGGCCGTCGCCCGCAGGATCGGAACCGTGCATCGCGTCGTCGTCACGGCGCCGGGCTACCTGGCCAAGGCCGGCACGCCGAGGGTCCCGGCGGACCTGTCGGACCACGCGATCATCCTGAGCCCGGCCGCGCGCGTGATGGAGGGATGGACGTTTCGAAGGGACGGGAAGACCGCCTCGGTCCGGCTCAAGGGACGGTTCATCCTGAACACGCTGGACGCGGCGGTCGCCGCCGCCGTGGCCGAGCTCGGCATTCTGTCGACCGGCGATCTCAGCGTCCTGCAGGAACTGGAAACCGGCCGGCTGGTGCGTATCCTGCCCGATTGGGAGATGAGCTCGGTCGATATCAGCCTCGTGCTGCCGGCGGGGCGAGCGACCAAGCCGTCCGCCCGCGCCTTCGCGGATTTCGTCGAGGCCGAGTTCCGCAAGCTGCACGCCCCGTGAGTGTCTGACCTGTGATGCTGGATGAAAGCCTGCCTTCTTTCTTGAACCTCCCCCTTGAGGGGAGGTCGAAAACGCCCTTCGCGTTTTCGGGAGGGGGTAATTCGCGGAGCCTGCGGCAAGACCGACGAAGAAACCCCTCCCCAAGACCGCCAGATGGCGGCCTTGCCCCTCCCTCAAGGGGAGGGTTCAAGCCCGGCTCCTCGCGGGTCGGCTAGACGTTGCTCAGGAAGCCGCCATCGATGCGGATGACGGAACCCGTGATGTAGGAGGCGCGGGGGCTCGCCAGGAAGGCGACCGTGTCGCCATATTCCCGCGGCTCGCCATAGCGCCCGACCGGGATCGACGCCGTGCTTTCCGCGGTGACTTCCTCGACGGGCCGGTTCTCGCGCTTCGCCTTCTGCTCGTCCAGGAAGACGATCCGGCCCGTCGCAATCCGGCCCGGAAGCACGATGTTGGCGGTGATGCCGTCGCGGCCGACCTCGCGCGCGAGCGTCTTCGACCATCCGACCAGCGCCAGTCGCAGGCTGTTCGAGATGCCGAGATTGGGAATGGGCGCCACGATGCCGGACGAGGTCGACGTGATGATGCGTCCCCATTTCCGCTCGCGCATCGAAGGCAGCACAGCGTCCGTCACGGCGATGACCGAGCGGACCATCATGTCGAAATATTTCGACCATTGTTCGGGAGCCTGCCCGGCCGCCGGGGTCGGCGGCGGGCCGCCGGTGTTGTTGACCAGGACATCGACGGGACCGAAGGCCGATTTCACGTCCTGCAATCTCGCTTCGGTGACCGAGAGGTCGCCGATATCCCAGGCGAGCGCCAGCGCGCGTCCACCCGCCTGGGTGATCGCGTCGGCCGTGACCGCCGCCGCTTGCGCGTCGATATCCGCGACGACGACGGACGCGCCCTCCGTGGCGAGCGACCGCGCGATCGCGCCGCCCAGGCCTCCGCCGGCGCCGAAGACGAGAGCCGTCTTGTCATTCAGGTAAAGATCCACATTCCGCTCCTCTATTGAAATCCGTCGCGAGCCTGCGCCGCGTGGCGGCTCATCCCTTGTCCCGTTCGGTCGCGTACCAGCCCGTAGCGCCGCGCGGCACGAACCGCCCCGAACCGGCGCTGTTGAGGATGTTCGTGCCATCCCAGGCGGGCGCGCCGCGCAACCAGCTGGCGGCGACGCGGACGGTGAAGGTTTCGCCATGGAAGGGGCTCCAGTTGAGCCCGTCATGCGCTTCCGCCTCGTCCCAGGTGAAGGCCCCCTGCTCCAGCGCGATGAGATCGGCATCCCGGCCGATTTCGATCGCCCCCTTCCGATCGGCGATGCCGAAGAAGCGCGCCGGGCGATCGGCGAGGTAGTCGGCCGTCAATCGCACGGCATCGAGCCCCCGCCTTTCCGCCGCCGTGAAGAAGGCCGGAACCAGGGTCTCAAGGCCGGGCACACCGGCGCCGGCGTCGAAGATCGACGCGACCAGCTTGTTGTCGATCGGCCAGCTGGAGTGATCCGACGAGACGAACGCGACCAGCCCGTCCTCGATCGATTGCCACAGACCCTCGATCGCGAGGCTGCGGATCGGCGGGTTCACCTTCATGCGCGCGCCGAGCCGCGCGCCGTCGCGCGCCGCGTCGAGCCACAGATAATGGACGCAGAGCTCGCCGGTCGCCCGCGCTCCCAGTTCGGCGACGGCCCGGAGCAGCCGCAGCCCGGCCTCCGTGCTCAGATGTACCGGGTGGACATGCGCGCCGCTGGCGAGGCCCAGCGCGGCGAACTGGCCGGTCGCGGCGAGTTCGGCCGCTTCGGGCCTCGCCTCCGCATGCGCGACGATGCCGTTGCGCCCCTCGGCCTTGGCCTTCGCGATCCGGGCAAGCACGATTTCCTGATCTTCGTTGTGCAGCCCCAGCGGAATGTCCGTCGCGGCGAGCACTTCCAGCAGGTCGAGGGTGAGGTCCTCGCCGATGCGCGGGAAACGGACCGGATTGCTCTCGAAGGAGGAGATCTTGAAGGCAGCGACGCCCCCTTCGATCAGGGCGGCGACGTTCGCCGTGTTTGTCTCGCGGGTCACGGTGCCGTAGAGCGCCATGTCGGCATGGGCGTGCTCGGCGATGGCCGCGACCTTGGCGTCGAGGCGTTCGGGCCGATCCAGCGGCTCGGGGTTGTCATAGGGCATGTCGACCAGCGTGGTCACGCCACCAGCGATCGCGGAGCGCGTCGTATCGGCGATGCCGGCAAGCCCCTTGTAGCTTGTCGCATGGGTCTGGCCGTCCACCGCGCCGGGCAGGATCAGCGACCGTCCGCGATCATCGACCGTCTCTGCGGCGGGGGCCTCGCCGGAACCAATCGCGGCGATCTTGCCGCCATCGATCGCGACCCAGCCATTGTCGATGACCTGGTCCGGCGTAACGATACGGCCCTTGATGAGGAGTTCCATCGTCTCGGTTCTTCGCTGTTCGTTGGAGATTCAAGGCGGGTGTCGCGGCCGCGACGGCGGCCGGCGCGGGATCGATCCCGGAGGCAAGGCGCCAGGTTCGACCGTCCGTTCAGCGGGATCGCGACAAGGCGCGAGGCCCCTCAAGGGCGGGCGGCCCCGGGCGCCGTTTCCGAGCGGATCGGGCCCGTGGCCGAGATGGGTCGCGCGACCGTTCAGTTGTGATGGCGGGTTCGCGCCACGAAGGCCCGCGTGCGCTCTTCCTTCGGGTGGACGAGCACGGCCTCCGGCGACCCGGATTCAACCACGACGCCCTTGTCCATGAAGGCGACGTTCGTCCCGACCTCCTGGGCAAAGCGCAGCTCATGCGTCACGACGATCATGGTCATGCCTTCGGCCGCGAGGTCCCGCATGACGGCCAGCACCTCGCCGACCAGCTCGGGATCGAGCGCGCTCGTCGGTTCGTCGAACAGCATCAGCGACGGGTTCATGGCCAGCGCCCGCGCGATGGCGACCCGCTGCTGCTGGCCGCCGGACAGGAAGCGCGGATAGGCGTCGACCTTGTTCGCGAGCCCCACGCGCTTCAACAGGTCGAGCGCCGTCTCGGTCGCCTCGGCGCGGCTCCGGCCGTTCACCAGCATCGGCGCCTTGACGACGTTTTCCAGCACCGTCATGTGGCCGAACAGATTGAAGTTCTGGAACACCATGCCCATGCGGGAACGCTGCCGCGCCAGCGCCCGGTGACCGAGCGAATAGACGCGGTTGCCGACCCTGCGATATCCGACCAGCTCGCCGTCGACATGGATGAAGCCGCTGTCGATCGTCTCGAGATGGTTGATGCAGCGCAGGAACGTCGACTTGCCGGAACCGGACGGGCCGATCAGGCACAGCACATCGCCGCGATCGACGGTGATGTTGATGCCCTTCAGGACCTCCATGGAATCGTAGCGCTTGTGGACGTTCTCCGCCCGCAGGACGGGCGAGCGCGAGGCGCCGATCGTGGCCTGTGCCAAAGGATTTGCGTTCATTGTGTCACAAGGCCCCTACCGAAGCGACGCTCGACCAGCCACTGCAAACCGGACAGCGCCGTGGTCGCTACCAGATACCAGAAGCACGCCACCATCAGCAGCGGGATGGTCTGGTAGTTGCGCGAGTAGATCAATTGCACCGAATAAAGCAGATCCCCGAGCGCGATGACGCTGACGAGCGACGTCATCTTGAGCATTCCGATCAGCTGATTGCCGATCGGCGGAATGATCGAGGGGATCAACTGCGGCAATACGATGTGCCAGAACTTCTGCCACGACGTCATGCCGAGAGCATCCGCGGCGTTGCGCTGGCCCTTGTCGAGGGCAAGCAGCCCGCCGCGGACGATCTCCGCCATATACGCCGCCTCATGCAGCGCCAACCCCAGGATCGCGGCGACATACGGCGTGATGACGGCGTTCGTCTTGACGCTGAACAGCGTCTCGCCGAACGGGATACTGAGCGACAGGGTCGGAAACAGGGAACCCAGATTGTACAGCATGATCAGCTGCACCAGCAGCGGCGTTCCCCGGAAGAACCAGATGTACAGCCCGGATAGACCAGAGATGAAATGACTGGACGACATCCGCATGACCGCGAGGATGACGCCGAGGACCAGGCCCAGCATGGTCGTGACGATCGTCAGCCAGACCGTCAGGATGAACCCCTGCAGAACGATAGGATCCAGCAGGTATTGACCCACAATACCCCATGACATCGCCGGATTGACGATGATCGACCAGGCGACCATCCCCAGCACGGCAATCGCGACGACGATGAAGGCCCATTGCCAATAGGGCCGGGCCGGAACGTAGATGACCGCGTCATCGGCGTTCCCCTTGGGGGAAGACTCAACCATATTCAGGTCGCCTGCATACCGGGCATTCAGTTCGCCCACATTCATCTCTGACTATCTCCTGAGCGCAGCCGCCTGGCCCTAGTTGCCTTGTGTCTCACCCAGGTTGATGGCGGGCGTATCCAGCGACAGGGCCTCGACGTTCCACTTCTTCATGATCTTGTCGTAGGTCCCGTCGGCATGGACGGCCTTCAGCCCGGCGAGCAGCGCCTCGCCCAGCTTGGTCCGGTCCTTCAGGTAGACGATGCCGTTCAGCTCTTTCGGGAACAGCGCGTCGGTGACGATCCGAACCGGCCGCGGGGCTTTGGGAATGATGTCGCCGGCGATGGCGGCGCTGGAGATGATGTAGTCGGCGCGCTCGGAGTACAGCGAGAGATAGACCGCGTCCGCGGTGGCGAATTCGAGCTTCTTCGGCGCTTCCTTGCCGATGGACTTGCAATGGTCCGTCAGGGACTTGCTCAGAAAATCGACGTGGGTCGTGCCCGATTGAACACCGACCGTGGCGCCGCAAAGATCGTCCGCCCCGCCCTTGGTCGTCGCGTTGCCTGACAGCGTGAAGGCCGCCATCGTGGAATAGGAATAGTCGACGAAGCTGAGAGTCTTGCGGCGTTCCGGCGTCTCGGCGATCGCCAGCATCGCGACGTCATAGCGGCCGGACTGCACGCCGGGGATCAAGCCGGCGAACTCGACCGACGTAGACTTGATCTCGACGCCGAGCTTGTCGGCGATGGCCCTCAGAATGTCGATCTCGAAGCCTTCCGGAGTCTTGCCGTCGCTGCCCATGAAGACGAACGGGGGCCAGCGGGCGTCGGTCACCAGATTGATGACCTTGGCGCTCTGGACCTCCGGCGGCAGCAATCCGTTGAGGTCCTCGGCATGGGCGGCGGCGCCGAATGTCGCGGCGAGCGCCGCCGGCATCACGAGACGCCTGGTAAGGGCAGCAATGAAACGCGGGGCAGACATCTTATTTGTTCACCTCTGTTGTCGCTTTATTGGAAGGCTGTTTTGTTCTCGACTGCTTATTGTCTCGCAATCTTGAAAAGCGGGACCGGAACGCCGCTACGCCGTCCCGTTTTGCCTTCAAGGCGTCATCGGGCCCGAAGGCTCCGATGGCCGCTTCCGGCCGCATTCGGGCCGGACGCGAACTTGCCCTGAGGCGCCCCGCCGCCTCCCCTTTTTTTGGCTCCGGCATACTTGTAATATACCAGACATATTTCAAATAGTATGTCACGCTTTGGGGTCTGTCAAAGCCGGATCGCGGGCAGCGCACATCTTGCGGGCGCTGCTGAATAATGCAGCAAATCCGGGCCTGATTGCTGTTAAAATATCAGCGGATATGCTAAACAAATAGGCATCATATATATCTTGATATATAGAGCGAGACGCTGCTACGAGGCGGGATGCTCGCATTTTGGAGACATGGATGATCGGACATATTCCAGGCGCCGCGGCCGGCGCCGGCGAGACCCCGGAGAGGCGTGCGAAGAAGTCCGTCTCGCTGACCGACAGCGTCTACGC
This sequence comes from Kaistia sp. 32K, assembly GCF_016629525.1. Taxonomy (GTDB): domain Bacteria; phylum Pseudomonadota; class Alphaproteobacteria; order Rhizobiales; family Kaistiaceae; genus Kaistia. Next base: position 5,076,222 of record NZ_AP024269.1, on the reverse strand, counting down.
CATGCTGCGGAGCGAGATCCTGACCTGCGTGCTCGAACCCGGGAGCGAGGTTTCCGAGGCCGAGCTCGCCGAGCGCTTCGAGGTCAGCAAGACGCCGGTGCGCGAGGCGCTGGCGAAGCTCCGGTCAGAGGGGCTGGTGAAGACGTTTCCGCGCCGCGGCTATCAGGTTGTTCCCGTCACCTTCGGCGACATGAACGAGCTGTTCGACCTGCGCAACATTCTGGAAGCCGGCGCGGCGGAGCTCGCCTGCGCGCGGATCACCGACGCCGAGATCGCCAATCTGAGCCGCCTGGCCGATGTCGCCTATGACCAGCTGGAACAGCCGACGCTCAAATCCTTCATCCAGGCCAACCGTGATTTTCACGTCGCCATCGCGATCGCCTCGGGCAATGAACGGCTGCACCATCTCCTCGCGCTGCAGATGGACGGGCTCGAGCGCTTCTTCTATCTCGGCGCCCGCCTGCGCAACGTCAGCAACGAGACAAAGAACGACCACCATGCGATCGTCGAGACGCTGCGACGGCGCGATGCCGCGGCGGCTCGCCAGATCGTGATCCGGCACAATGAGATCACCCGCCAGGGCCTGTTCCAGGCGCTGACCACCTCTCGCATCCAGAGCAGCGTCGCGCTCTAGGGGCCGGCGGGCGCGTGCCCTTCAAGGGCCCGGCTGAACGCTCCCGGCGCCTCGCCTGGCGAACAAGGCGGCTCAGCGCGCCGCCGCGCAACCGCCGGCCCGTTCCATGGCCGGGACAGCCTGCACTTCGCGCCCTCACAGGATCGCGCGCTCTGGGCGGCGCGAGGCAGGATGCTCTCCCAGATCGGCCGGAAAGAGCGCGCCGCGTCATTGCGTCCCTTCCCGCGCCGACACGATCCCGATTCCGCCCCCTCGACAGGCCGTTTCCGATGGCCTACAAATACACTCCGTGAGATATCTGAACATATATCTATGATGCGTGACGCAGGACGTGGTTCGTGCGGCCAGGCGGGGAACAGGCGTGGGCAACCGGCGCCGGAATCCCCCGGAGGCCGAAGGACGACCGCGAGCCCTCTGCACGAGAGGAATTTCGCGGCTTTCTCCACGACCGGATGACGGGAACTGAGCTTCGGCAACGGCAACACAGGGCCGGCGGATGGAACAGGGGCCGAATGGGATTCCCGTGTTCATTTTCAAAAACAACCGGCCTGCATGATTATTAGGGAACGATAGTATGACGACGCAGACGATGGCTGCTGCACCGCGCCGCACCGAATTGTCTCTGCTGGATCCCACGGCAGGACTGGATGCAAGGCCCCTACCCGATGCCGCTCAGCGTCTCCGCGCTCTCGAACAGCGCGTGGCGGAAGACCTGAAGTATCTCGATTATCCGAACATGTCGTGGATTCCCGCTCGCAAGAGCCCGGAAGGGGAACATGTCTATGACGTCGTCATCGTGGGAGCCGGTCAGGGCGGGCTCGCCATCGGGTTTGGCCTGTCGCGCGAAAAAGTCAGCAACATCGTTCTGCTGGACCGGAGCGAACAGGGGCGCGAAGGCCCCTGGATCACCTATGCCCGGATGCTGACCTATCGTTCGCCGAAGCATGTCACCGGCCCCGACATGGGCTTGCCGTCGCTAACGTCGCAGGCCTATTACGTCGCCGTTTTTGGCGAGGACGCGTGGGAACAGCTCGGCAAGTGGCCGCGCACCGTCTGGATGGAATATCTGGTCTGGTTCCGGAAAATGGTGGATCTGCCGATCCACAATCAGACCGAAGTCACGGGGTTCAAGCCGGAGGGCGATTTCATCCGGGTGAGCACCGTTTCGACGAAGACCGGCGCGCAAGGCTCCTATCTCGCGCGAAGGCTCGTCTTCGCCACCGGCGTGGAAGGCAATGGCGACTGGCGACCGGCGAATCTGAACCTCGATCAATTGCCCGAGGACCGCTACTCGCACACGAATTTCGAATTCGACGTCGACGCCCTCAAGGGCAAGCGGATCGCCGTTCTCGGCGCCGGCGCCTCGGCCTTCGACACCGCGGCCTCGCTGCTGGAGACCGGCGCGACGCAGGTGCATCAGTTCGTCCGGCGCCGCGAACTCGCCGCCATCAACCCGTTCCGCTGGATGGAGAAGGCGGGCTTCCTCCGTCACTACGGCTCGATGGACGACGCGGCGCGCTGGGACTGGATGGACGCCATCTACCGGAACGGCATGCCCCCGACCCAGGACGGCATCAACCGCTGCGCCGAATTCCCGAACTATCGCATCTCCTACGGCGTCAACTGGAAGAACGTCCAGATGAAGGGCGACGAGATCGAAATCGAACTGAACACCGGCGAAAAGAAATACGCCGACTATCTTGTCGTCGGAACCGGCTATCGCGTCGATCTGAGTCTCCGGCCGGAACTTCGCGAATACGCCAGCGAGATCGCGCTGTGGAAGGATCGCTTCGCTGTGCCGTCGGGCCAGGCGGACAGCTATATCGGAATGTGCCCGTACCTGTCCGACGACCTTTCGTTTCAGGAAAAGACGGCGGGAAGCGCGCCGGTCCTGAAGAATGTCCACTATTTCACCTTCGTCGCGACGGCGAGCGTGGGCTTTTCCGGCGCCTCGCTGACCGGTCTCAAATATGGCGTCGAGCGCCTGGTCTACGGCCTGACCAAGGCCCTCTGGCTCGAGGAAGCGGAGCCGGCGCTGGAGGAGATCCGGCGATACGACGATCTCGATCTCGACTACTCCCCGATTGAAAGCCACATCGAATAGTGAAGCTGACGGGCCGGATACGGCGGGCGGGCATGCCGGCCCGCCGCATCCCCGGCAAGGCAGCGCATCCAGGCAGGGCGGGCAACATCATGAGCACGACGACGGCAATCTTCGGCAGCTACGTTCTGGCGGAACGGCAGGGCGAACCGGAAATGCTGCGCGATCAATGGCTGCTGATCGAGGGCAACCGGATCGTCGCCCTGCAGGATCGGCGCCCGCAGGCCGATCGCGTCCTGGACGAGCCAGGCCGGCTCGTCTTGCCGGGCCTGCTGAACCTGCACAACCACTGCTGCGCGGAGGCGTTCTCCAGATCCCGAACCGAAGATCTGCCGATGGCGAGCGGCGATGATCTCCTCCGCGTCCTCGGCCCCATTTCCGGCACGGGGAGCGAATTGCTGAAATCCCTCAGCCGGCCACAACGGCTGGACATTGCCAGACTGGGCGTGTTGCAACTCCTCAAGGGCGGAACCACCACCGTCATGGAGCCGTTCCGCAACTGGTTCCCGGAAATGTTCGACGCCGCCGCGGAAATGGGGATTCGCTTCTATGGCGCGCCCTACCTGTTCTCAAAGGATCCGGCGGGCAACGAGATCGGCGCTTCCTGCCTCGAGGCGTGGGACGAGCTGTTCGAGACATGGCATCAGGCGGCCGACGGACGCATCCGGGTCGTGATGAGCCCACATGGCAGCGATACCTGCGACCGGGATCTGCTGCTGGCGGCGACCCGCCGGGCGCGCGAGGTGGAGACGCAGATCACCCTTCACCTCGCGCAAAGCGAAGGTGAGGTTGCGACGGTCTCCAACCGAGAGGGCGGCAAGACGCCGATCGAGTTTCTCGACAGTCTCGGGATGCTCGGGCCGGATCTGCTGGCGGCGCACTGTATCCTGGCCTCGGATGACGACCTCCGGACAATGGCGGCGACCGGCTCGACGATCGTGAACTGCCCGCGGACCTATGCGAGGGCCGGCGTCACGGCCGCCTTCTCGCGCTTCCGCGAGCACGGGGTGCGAACGCTGGTCGGAACCGACGGCTACAACATGGATCTCATCTCCGAGCTGGGCGCCGCCGCGCTGATCTCGAAATGCCGGGATGGACGGGCGGATGTTGCGACGTCGCGGGATCTGATCGCGGCAGTTACCCGCGAGGCCGCGAACGCCGTAAGCCGCCCCGACCTCGGCAGGATTGCCATCGGCGCGACGGCGGATCTCACCGTATTGAGCCTCGAAAGCCCCTTCCTCAGGCCGCTGCAGGACCCGGTGAAGGCTGTTGTCGCGCTCGGCTGCCGCGCCGACGTCGACATCGTCATGGTCGACGGCGAGATCGTCGTGCAGCATGGCGACTACACACGCTCCAACGAGACGGAGATTGTCGAACGCGGAACGGCCGCGCTCGACATGATCATGAACTCCGCGCCGTTCCAAAGCATTTTGCCGGCTCACTAGGACCGCGCCCGGGCGTCGGATGGCGATAAGGAGCGATCGACGGACGTTTGGCGTCCGTCGACACTCTGAACGCGAAGATGGGTCCGGTCGATCCTTCCCGAGCCCCTTTCGCCGACCGTTCATCGGCAGTGTCGCCCCTCCCCCACCGTGTCGGTACAGGCGCCCCGCGACATCACTCGCAATAAATATCAGACACAATATTTAACGGAATATGTTGCTGACAGCCGCGTGGGAAATCCGCAGAATATCCGCATCGAAACGGGCAGATCTGATCGTGCGGCCCGGCATCGACGAACGGACTTTCACCCCCACACGGAGAGACGAAGATGGTCTTGGTTCAGGTGCTCGCAAAGCTGGCGAGGCCCGCGGCGATGGCCGCGATGATGTCTGTAGCCGGCGCCGCGGCCGGTCACGCCGCCGACCTCAAGGAGATGCTGCCCGAAACGATCCGCCAGGCCGGGGTTCTTCATCTGGCGACCGAAGCCAAATGGCCGCCATACGCCTTTATCGACGCCGACGGCACCCTGCGGGGTTATGAGGTCGATCTCGCCGCGGCGATCGCCGCAAAGCTCGGCGTCAAGGTCGAGACCGAATCCATCGATTTCGCCGGTCTTATCCCGGGCATCATGTCCAATCGCTACGACGTCGCGATGCTCTCCATTTCCGAGAACGCCGAGCGGCGCAAGACGCTGAACTTCGTGAACTACGCCAATGCGGCGATGGGCGCGTTTGCCATGGAGGACAACCAGGCCGCGACCAGCGAGGTCGTCTCGATGTGCGGGAAGACCGTCGGCGTACAGTCCGGCACGAGCTATGTCGGCTTTCTCGAGAACGACCTGACGCAATTCTGCGTGTCGAAGGGGATGGCCAAGCCGGACCTGAAGCTCTTCACCGCCGGAGATGCCCAGATTCTGGCTCTCTATTCGGGTCGGGTGGACTTCATTCTGACCGGCGCATCCATGGCCGGCGAGATCAAGGCCAAGGGACCCCGTCCGATCCGGATGGTCGACGGTTCGACATTCCCGAAGGACTTTGTCGGCATGATCGTCCTGAAGCAGAACACGCAGCTCTCCGAAGCGCTCCTGGCCGGGCTGCAGGCGGTCTATGCCGACGGCACCTATGACAAGATCATGGCCAAGTGGAACGTCGAGGGCATGAAGATCGGGGCGCCGGGGATCAACCTGGCCGAGAAGGCCGGCCAGTAACGGATCGAAACACGCGGCCCCGCTTCCGGTGGGAAGCGGGGCTCGCGGGCGGCTTACGCCGTCATGTACCAGGTCGCCGTGCTGCCGCCGTCGACCACCAGCATCTGTCCGGTGATGTAGCTCGCTTGCGGCGAGGCGAGATACCGAACGGCGCTGGCGACTTCTTCCGGGGTGCCCGGCCGCTGCAACGGAAGCTTGCCGAAGCGCTCGACATATTCGGGGAACGCGACACGCCAATCGGGCTCGGCCGAAACGATCGGGCCCGGGCTCACGCCATTGACCCGGATGCCGGCCGGCGCCCATTCGAGCGCCATCTGGCGCGTGAGGTTGACGACCGCGGCCTTTGCCGGAGCGTAGGCGCCACCGCCGGGCCAGGACCGATGCGCGGACGCCCCGGCGATGTTGATGATCACCCCCGATTTCGCCGGCAGCATGCGCCGCGCCGCGGCAGCGCCGCAGAGAAAGGTTCCCTTCGCGTGGACCGCGAACACGGAATCCCAATCGGCTTCAGTGAGCGAGATCAGCGGCGCATGCGCGTCGATCCCGGCATTGTTGACCAGGATGTCGATGCGGCCGAATTGCGCGACGACCGTATCCATCATCGCCTCGACCGACTCGCCCTTGCTGACGTCGGCCATCACGACATGGGCCTGGCCGCCGAGAGACCGAATGGCCTCGGCGGTCTCTTCCGCCTGCGCCCTGCCGGTATGGGCAACCACGGCAACGGCCGCGCCCGCCTCTGCGAAGGCGAGCGAGATGGCGCGGCCGATAAGCTTGCCGCCGCCGGTTACGACGGCGACGCGGCCCGACAGCTCAGGCTCGGTAGATGGCAATGACATGGTGGTTCCCCTTGATCCGATCCGCGCCCCATGCATCGGATCGGCTGCCTGCAAGCCGGCCAGGTTTTCGCGCTAGCGGAACCGGGCCTCGTAGCTGTCGCGGGCGTTCCAGACCGGCAGGATGATATCCGGCCCCAGACCCGCGATCCGGCTGAACGGAATGGGCCGTGGCGGCGTCAGCGGCAGGGTGAGCTCGGCATCGGTGACGCGGCCGGCCAGCCATGAGCCGACCTCGCGGCCGAGCGTCGTGGTCAGGGCGACGCCGCGCCCGTTGCAGCCGATGACGGCGTCGAGACCGGGCTCGAGCCGCATCATGCGCGGCAGGAAATCCAACGTTCCAGCGATGACGCCGGTCCATGTGTATTCCGAGCGGATTTCGGGCAGCCCGGGAACCAGCCGGTTGAGCCGTCTCGCGAATACCTTGCGGGCGAGCGCCATGCGGCCGGGAGCCGGCAGGACCAGTCCGCCGGTGACCAGCCTGCCATCCGGCGACCAGCGCAAGGCGAAAGTATGCCGGCGCGTGTCGGCGACCGGCGCCCTGTCCGGCAGCAGCCTATCGCGGATCGCGGCCGGCATAACCTGCGTCGCGATCTGGAAGACGCGCGCCGGGATGATCGAGGCGCGCAGTTGCGGCAGGAGATCGCCGATCAGCGCGTTCGTCGTCATCAGCACGCGCGGCGCCCGCGCCACGCCGGCGGCTGTCCGCACACGCCATCCGTTCCCGTCGCGCTCGACCGCCGTGACGGGGCTTTCGCCATAGAGGCGCACACCCGCCGCCGCCGCCGCGCGGGCCAATCCCCGCGCATAGGCCAGCGGGTTGATCTGCCCGCCCGAGGCGATACGGATGCCGCCGTAGAGCGTCGGCAGCCCGGTGCGCGCGATCATGGCGCCCCGATCCTGCCATGCCGCGTCGACGCCCGCCTCCAGCAGCCTCGGCATGCGCCCGTACAGGGTCTGCTCGGCCTCCTGCGAATGCCCCGGCTGCAACCATCCGTTCTGAACGGCGCCGCAATCGATGCCGTGTTTCGCGATCAGGCCGAAGACGGTATTGCCGGAGCCGGCGACGAGCCGCAGCAACCTTCCGGCATGGTCCGCGCCAAGCGCCTGCGTGACTTCCGCCGGACCGAGCGACGCCTTCAGGCTCGGAACGACAAATCCGGTGTTGCGCCCCGAGGCCCCGAAGCCGGGCTGGTGGGTTTCCAGCAACACGACATCGAGCCCGGCCTCGGCCGCATGCAGCGCCGACGACAGGCCAAGAAACCCGCCGCCGACGACGATGACATCGGCCTTGACCGCCTCCCTCAGCGGGACCAGCGGCTCCGCCGGCGGCGCGATCGCTTCCCACAAGGATCCGACTTGCATGTCCCGTTTCCATTCATCCAGAACGCCGGCGGGCCGGCATCGTGCGCCTTCGCAAAGGCTACGCCGTTATCCCAGCTCCGAAAGGCGCTTTTCCTGGCGCTTGAGCAGGCGCTCGACCTCCGCCTGCGCGGCGGCATCGAGCTGCGCGCCCGGCTGGCGCTGCGCCGCCGAGGCGATCGCGCCGCGCTTGGCCAAAACATATTTCCGGACCGCGAGGCCGACGCCCGGCTGCTGCTCATAGCGGACCAGCGGCAGATAGGCGTCGAACAGGTCCTGCGCCCGGTCCATGTCGCCGCGCGCCGCGAGGTCGGTCACCTGCACCAGCATCTCGGGGAAGCCGAAGCCGGTCATGGCCCCGTCGGCGCCGCGCGCGACCTCCTCGGGCAGGAAGATGCCGCCATTGCCGCACAGCACGGAGACGTGCCGGCGGCCGTTCTTCTCGGCGGCACGCAGCTTCGAGATCTTGGACAGGCCGGGCCAGTCCTCATGCTTGATCATGACGATCTGCGGCAGTTCGTCGATCAGGCGGCCGAGCAGCTCGTCGCTGATCTGCACGGTCGTGGCGAGCGGGAAATCCTGCAGCACCACCGGCACGTCCTTGCCGATGAAGGAGCAGGCCTGGCGATAGTAGTTGAGGATCTGCGCGTCGGTGCGCATCGTCATCGGCGGGGCGATCATCACGCCTGCGGCGCCCCGATCCATCGCCTCGTTGGAGACCTCGGCCAGCGCCGCCAGTCCCGGCGAGGACACCCCGACGACGACCGGCTTTCCCTGCGCCCGGGCGGTGACGCGCTGGATCACCTGGCGCGATTCCGCGCCGGTGAGCTTCGGCGCCTCGCCCATCATGCCCAGAATGGTCAGGCCGTCGGCGCCGGATTCGAGGTAGAAATCGGTGACGCGATCCAAGCTGTCGAGATCGAGCGACCCGTCGTCCTTGAACGGCGTGACCGCGATCACGAAGACGCCGCGCGACTGTTCCGTAAGAAGTGCCATCCTCTGTCCTCTCCAAATGCATGCCGGGCGGCCGAGCTCGGCGGCGCCGCGATCGAGACAAGGCTTCGATCGCCTGCCCGGTATCGTTCAATCAAAGCTTGCCGAGCGGCCGGGCGAAGCCGGGCTTGGCCTTCTCCCGGGCGACGCCGAGGCGCAGCGTCGCCTGGCCATATTCGGTGAAGAAGCGGGCAAGCCGCTCCACGGTTGCTTCGAGGATGCGCTCGCCGTTCTCGATGTCGGCCTTGGCGGGATCGCCGAAATAGCCGCAATCGTCGGCGTGGAAAATCGGCGGCCAGCCCGCTCCGGCCTCGGTGATCGGATCAAGCGCGGAGCCGGGCGCCATCCAGGGCTGCATCGTGCGCGGCTCGAGCCCCTGGATCAGCTCCAGGATGCGCTGCTGCTCCGCCGGCTCTTCATCGTGCAGCGCGAGCATGAGCGCGGTCTCCTGCTCGCAGGCGTGGCCGCCGCGCTTGAGCTCGCCCTTCAGCATCGGGATCCAGGCCGATTCCGACGGCGTGAAATAGTTGGTCATGCCGACCGCATAGCCATCCGTGACCAGCTGGCCGCAGAGCGCCCGGAGCGGCGCCTCGTTGCCGCCATGGCCGTTCACGAACAGGACGCGCGTGAAGCCGGCGTCGAGGATCGAGCGCACCATGTCGGTCAGGACGGAAAGGAACGTCTCGAGCCGAAGGCTGATCGTGCCCGGCCAGGACAGGTGATGGGGAGAAAACCCGAACGGCAGACGCGGCGCCACGACGACGGGAAAGGCCGTGACGCGCGCGGCGGCGCGCGCCGCGACCTCGGACGACAGCACGATGTCCGTATCGGTGCTGAGGAAATCGCCGTGCTGTTCCGTGGCGCCCGTGGGGATGATCACCAGGGCATTGCGGTCACGAAGCTCGGTAATCTCGGTCCGCGTAAGATCTTCCCAAAGAAGGCTTCTCATTGGTCGACGCTCTCTCACAAGAAAGGGAGCCCGGCACCCAAAGGCGCCGGGCGTCACAACTACATGTCGCCGGCTTCCTTCGACGGATTGGAGGCGACGGCGATGACAAGGCCGGCCTCGCCGATGATGTGGCGGTAGCGGTAGTTCTTCGGCAGATACATGGCGTCGCCGGGCTTGAAGATGCGCTCCTCGCCGGTCTCCTCGATGATCTGACGCGACCAGCCATGCATGCAATAGAGGATCACTTCGTGCTCGCCGTCACCTTCGACCATCACGTCGAAATGCGGCATGTAGGTCGTGATGTGGAAGGAGATGGAAGAGCCGTGCAGCTTCTTGGTGATCAACCGGTGCGAGAATTCCTGCTCCGGATGGATCCAGGTAAGCTTGACATCTTCCTGCCGCGACCAACGGATCTTGCCTTCGCTGGGAACGAATTCTTGGGTCACTGTAGTCTCCACGGTTGATTAAAGCGAAAATACTGCCTGGAAGCGGTCCGGAAAGACGGCTTCGATATCTCCCGGCCGATCGCCGTGACGGGGCCTTCACGGCCTGAGCCGGCCTCGCGCCTCCATTCGAGACGGCCGCGCGGCGGCCCGGCGACTTTCATCCGCCCGCCGAGCTTCTCCGACTGACCTCGTCTGGCGGCGAGGCGTGCATCTTCCATGCCGGCGCGCCCGCCACCCTCGCCCGAGCGGCGGGGCATGCGCGCGGCAGCCATGCCGCCGCGACCCGGGTTCGGCTCTTCCGGAGCGGGGCGGCGGCAAGGGGAATGGAGGACACGGTTACGCATGATATCTTTCGTGATATACTGAAAGATATGTTGGATCAATAGGTCTGCGGAGGGATCCCCACTCGGCTGGCGGCTTCCGCGGCAAGCGGTGATAAAACGATGCCGACGCCATTTCGGGCGACGACCTGTGAAGACACGGTGATGATCGAATGAGCAGATCCAGCAAGCCGGAAGGCGCCGGCCAGGGTCCGAATATCGCAAGCGCGCTGCGCCCTCTGGCCATGCACGACACGCGGAGCGTGGTGGAGAACGGCGAGCCGCCCATCCTGTCGGCCTTCGTCACAAGAAGCCGGGAAACGATCGCCCAGCTCGTGACGCAGACCGCCGGCCTCATCATCGTCATCGAAGGGCGCAAGGAAATCATCGAGGGCGTCGACCATCGCCACTATGCGGCGGGCGACGCCTTCGTGCTGCCGGCGGGCGCGCGTGTCGATGTCGTCAACGACCCGGATTCCGAGACCGGCTTCTATCGCGCCTTGTTCATCAGCTTCCCGCGCGAGCTGGTGATCGAGGCGGCCCGGCTCTGGCCGCAGTTCATCGGCCAGGAAGAGCGAGCCGGCAAGCCTGTCATCAGCGCCGATCTCTGCTCGGCCATCGTTCACTGCGCGGAAGCCCTGTCCCGTCGCATAGCGGCGTCGCGGCGCGTGACGGATCATCGGATCCTGGAAATTCTCTTGATCCTCGCCGAGCAGGGCATCCTGCCGCTCGTGCCGAAATATGTCGATGGATCCGTGGTCGAGGCGGTTCGCCGGCTCGTCCGCCACCGTCTTCATTTGCCCTGGACCGCCGCGAGCGTCGCCGCCGAGCTGTCGATGTCGGAAGCCACCCTGCGCCGCCGGCTTCGCGCGGAAGCGCAATCGCTTCAGATGCTCCTCCGCACGGAACGCATGCGGGCGGCCTATGTCATCCTGGCCGACCGCGACGCCGATGTGGCGGATGCTCTGGCGGCGACGGGCTATCGCTCCCGTTCGCACTTCTCGCGGCACTTCCAGGAAAGCTTCGGCACGTCGCCTTCGTCCGTGCGGCATCGCAAGCACGCGCAGGCCGCCTGATCGCTTCGGGCGCGGTTCTGATCGGAACCGGCCCATGACGACTTCACGCATCCACTACGGTCCCCGCCAGTTCCAAGGACGAGGATCGAGACATGACGATACGCAAACGAAATCTGACCGCCGCGGCCATCCTGGCCGGCATGATGCTCGCGCCGGCGGCGCACGCCAGCAATCAGCCCTTGAAGGTCGAGATCGGCGGGCTGGACGCGCAGGGGCGCTTTCCGGATCAGGCTGCCTTCTGCACGCCGGACCGAAGCACGGCGAAGAATGTCAGCCCGTCGGTCACCTGGTCGCCGGGCCCGGCGGGAACGCAGAGCTACGCGCTGCTGATGACAGATCCCGACGTTCCCCAGGATCTGAGCCAGATCAACAAGCCCGGAACGGTCATCGCCGTCGATGCACCCCGTCAGACCATCTACCATTGGGTGCTCACCGATATTCCGCCGGCGACAAGCTCTTTCCCGGCCGGAATCGACAGTGATGGCCTGATCCCGCATGGCAAACCCGTCGGAGAGACCGGACACGGTCGTCGGGGCGCGAATACCTATACGAGTTTCTTCGCTGCCAGCGCCGAGATGGCCGGCACCTATGGCGGCTATGACGGGCCGTGCCCGCCCGTCAATGACGAGCGCGTGCATCGCTACGTCGTGCGGGTGTTCGCCCTGGATACGCCGTCGCTCGGCCTGACGGGGGCGTTCGATGGCCCGGCCGCGGAGAAAGCGATGCTCGGTCACATTCTGGCCGAGGGCGAAGCGACCGGGACCTACAGCCTGAACCCGCATATCCTCGCGAAGCCGACCCACTGACATGGAAGTGGCTAGCCTGTAGCGAGATCCTGCAGGCTAGCAGCGGCTCCCGGCGACACGCATCTCCGTGGGGAGGCATCGCCTACCCTGGCGCCGCCGAGGCGCTTTCGCGCGTCATCAGGAGCGCGCCGATCAGGAAGCCGAGGCCGCCGAGGAGCAGGCCGATATTGGCGAGATCGGGGATCCACCACGCCTCGCCGCCGGCCGGCACGAAGGCGAGCGTCGAGGCGATCATGAAGGCGACGCAGCCGAGCAGATTGACGAAGACGATCTGCCAGGCGAGCTCCCTGGGCTTCCAGCTCCAGTAGCCGCTGCTCGTCTCGATGAAGGCGAGATAGCCGGAGACGAGGAACAGGATCGAACCGATCATGCCAGGCACCCAGATCTCGAAATCCTGCCGGACCCAGTCGGGCGAGGCGACCAGCGCGTCGAACGTGTTGAAGTTGAACGCCACCGTGCCGACGAACTGCGAGAAGCTGCTCAGCCAGTCGACGCTGCCGGGCCGCCAGCCGATCAGCGATACCCGCGCCGGGGGCGTGGCGGCGGTGGGATCGACGCTGAAGGGCGCGGCATTCGCGGTCTGGAAGTGCTGCAGATAGCCGGCGATGGTGAAGGGGACCGAGCCCAGGAAGAAGACGATGTTGATCGTCCGCGTCGAGGCCGAGGCGATCTCGGCCGGCAGGATCGACAGGAAGCTTCCCAGCATGAACAGGAACGATCCGACCGCGAAGAACGCGCCGGTGTACCAGTTGTAGGCCTCCGTCTGCCAGAACGGCACGGCGGCGTGCTCGAGCCCGCGCGCCTCGCGGGCGAGCCCCTTGCGGTGCTGGCGCGACAGCCAGGTGAAATGCCGCCCGGCGAGGGAATAGCTACGGAAGGTGATGAACGGCCACGGCCCCGCGATCTTCATGCGGAGCGCGTGGTGAAGGTCCGGCGCGAGCTTCATGCCGGGCCTTCGCCGCGGGCCGGATCGACGAATGGTCTCACGGGAGAAGGGCTCCGCTGGCCGTGCGGGACGGCCGGACGCGCCAAAGCGCGAACCGGCCGCTTCTGTCGGGAAAGCGCCGCGAAGAGACGACGCATCCGGCCTCGATCAGGCGGCGACGCCCTTCAGCAGGTCCGTCGCGTCCTGCGCGCCGCCGCTCAGCTTGGCGAGCGGCAGAACCTTGGGCCCGACACCGGCGAGCGTCGTCAGGTCGAGGCGAATGAAGTTCAAATCGTCATAGCTGCGGATCAGATACTGGCCCCGCTTCAAATCGACGAGGCTGGTCCAGCTGGTGTACTCGGTCACATAGTCCTTCGCATTGGGGTCGGTGAGGCCCGCGACCTCCATGCCTGCGCTGCCATCTTCCGGGTAGTCGACGGTGATGTCGCGCGGCCGGTCGAAATTGTTCATGACATGGGCGAGCGTCAGCAGCGCGCGGTCCGGCGTCGTCGCCTTCTCGGCATAGTTCGCATAGTAGACGGCGCGGACGAAACGGCCGACCGAGGTGCTGGACGACGGCAGGCCGGCGGTGGCGATGCCGGCATCCGGCTGCGCGACCTTGAGCGCGCCGAAGGTGCCGACCGATTTGTCGACATTGGACAGGAAGGTGTAGTTCGAGAGATTGGTCAGATGCCACGGGAACTCGGGCCCGTTGGTCATGACGCGGACGGGATTGTCATAGACCGACATGACGCCGCGGTTGAACTCGATGACGATCGAGCCGCCTGTGGCATCGTTGACGACGTAGTGGAACGGCGATTCGACGCCACCGAGCAAGGGGAGCGGCACGACGCTCACCGACTGATCGGCCAGCGCCGCCTTGACCTCGGCGGCGGTGGCGAACGAGCCGAGAACCCAGGAGCCGAGATCGGACGCCGACAGCACGGCGCGCGTCGCTTCCAGGGACTGGTGGCCGGAGGCGGCGGGATAGGAGAGCAGGCTGAAGGTCAGGCCCTTGTCGTTGAGGCCATCGACCACCTTCAGGTCGCCGATCTCAATCGGCGCTTCCGCGGTCGGCTGGCGCACCGGCATCGTGATCGACAGAAAATCATGCGCGGTCTTGTACTCAACCGCCGGATGTCCCTCGATCTCGGACCGCGCGGAGAAGCCGGCGGGGAGGTAGACGACCTGATACGGAAGATCGAGCGTCAGCTCCAGCGTTCGGCCGAGATAGGGATTTCCGTTGGCGTCCTGATAGATGAGCGCGGTGCACATGGGGCTTTCCTCGGAGGGTATGATGGGCTGCAACTCGTCGGTGCGGCTGGCAACGAACGGGCTCTGCATCCGCCACGTCGCACCGCCGGGCCGCGGCTCAAGCCCGACCTGCGACCGACGGCGACGCCCCCAGTCGCGTCCATCCGTTTGACCTCATGGCATACTTCTGGCGATGCGAAAAGGGTGGTTGCCACAGCTTTTGCGCGAACTCGACGTTTCCCGGGAGACAAGCCAGTCGGCCAAATCCCCGGCATGACAAGGGCATGACAACGCCCCCTGCACCATCCAACGGTTGCAGGCCTGCAATCGATCCTGCGGCAATATTATCGTTGTGCCGAATTGACTGAATTCCGAAGGGGGCGCGGCAGGCATGGCAGGCGCCAGCGGCTGCCCGCCTCAGGGCAGCATGATGCTCGTCCGCATGGCGAAATCCATCGCCTCGATCGACAGCCAGGCAGAGAGGGCCGCGCCGATCTTGCGCGGCAAGGTGAGGACGCGGCGCGGCGGCGCCGGCTCGCCCTCGGCGCGACAGGCCTCGAAATCGACGAGATGGCGTAGCGTCGAGCCGCTGGCGGCGGCGCGGTCGTGCAGGATGCTGTAGCGCGCGCCGGGCTCGATGCCGGTGACGGTGCCGACATTGTCCTCGCCCGCGACCTTCGGCCAGACGACGCGATCGCCGATCTGGAAGCGCGGCCGGATATCGTTGTCGATCGCCCAGCGAACCTGCAGCGCGTCGAGCCGCTCGGCCAGCATGCGGCCGTAATCGTCGAGCGCCGCGCAGACCGCCTCGCCGGCTCGCCAGGCCTCGTAGCGCGCGAGGTCGCGGCCGAGTTCCTCGCCGTCCTTGGTGATGGCGCCATAGGTGGCGATGTCGTGCGGCGCGACCTGGAAGCGATCCGGGCGGATCAGCCCGGCTTCTGCCATGCGGATGGCCAGTTCGGTCGCCACCGCCAGCCTGTCCTCGAAAGACAGCGTCGTCGGTCGGGAGAGCCGCGTCACCGATGTCGTCATGATGAGCCCGTGCGCCGGCTTTCGCGCTCCACCATGGAGACGTCGCCGACGCGGTCATTGTGACGGCGAAAGCGGAGAAAAGAAGGCTGCCCAATTGATCGGGGCGCCGTACTTGATGGTTGAACATCGCCGCCCGCTCGGGTCAATCTAGAGGCTGCTCGCCAGACGGAGGATGATCATGTCGCACAATCTGCAGTTCTATATCGACGGTGCCTGGGTCGATCCCGAGGTACCGAACGTCATCGACGTGATCGATCCGTCGACCGAGGACGCCTTCGCGCAGATCTCGCTGGGCACCAAGGCGGATGTCGACAAGGCGGTCGCCGCCGCCCGCCGCGCCTTCGAGACCTTCGGCTTCACCAGTCCGGCCGAGCGGCTCGAGCTGCTGCGCCGCGTAGTCGAGATCTACAAGAAGCGGAGCCCCGACCTTGCGCTGGCCGTCTCGCGCGAGATGGGCGCGCCGCGTCCCTTCGCGCTCGACAGCCAGGTCGGCATCGGCCTCGCGCATCTCGAAAAGATCGTCGAGGTGCTGGAGGGTTTCTCGTTCCGCCACGCCAAGGGCACGTCGCTGGTCGTCAAGGAGCCGATCGGCGTCGTCGGCCTGATCACGCCGTGGAACTGGCCCCTGAACCAGATCACCTGCAAGGTCGGCCCGGCGCTCGCCGCCGGCTGCACCATGGTCCTGAAGCCGAGCGAGATCGCGCCGCTCGACGCCATCATCTTCGCCGAGATCCTCGACGAGGCGGGCGTGCCGGCCGGCGTGTTCAACCTGGTCAATGGCGACGGCCCGACCGTCGGCGAGGCGCTCTCCAGCCATCCGGACATCGACATGATGTCGTTCACCGGCTCGACCCGCGCCGGCATCCTGGTGGCGAAGTCGGCCGCCGACACGGTCAAGCGCGTCGCCCAGGAGCTCGGCGGCAAGTCGGCCAACATCCTGTTCCCGGACGTCGACTTCGCCGTCGCCGTGCCGAAGGGCGTCGCCAACTGCTTCGGCAATAGCGGCCAGTCCTGCAACGCGCCGACGCGGATGTTCGTGCCGCGCGACCGCCAGGACGAGGTGATCGGTTACGCCCGCGAGGCGGCGGAAAAGTTCGTCGTCGGCCCGGCGGACGCCCCCGACACCAAGCTCGGCCCGGTCGTCAGCCAGATCCAGTACGACAAGATCCAGGCGCTGATCGAGAGCGGCATCGCCGAGGGCGCGACGCTGGTCGCCGGCGGCCCCGGCCGCCCGGCCGATCTGAACCGCGGCTACTACATCCGCCCGACCGTCTTCGCCGACGTCACGCCGGAAATGCGCATTTCGCGCGAAGAGATCTTCGGGCCGGTGCTGTCGATCCTGCCCTATGACAGCGTCGAGGACGCGATCCGGATGGCGAACGACACGCCCTACGGCCTCGCCGCCTATGTCCAGTCGGCCGATCTCGATCAGGCGCGCAAGGCGGCGGCGCGGCTTCGCGCCGGCGCCGTGCATATCAACTATCCGGCCTGGGATTCCGGCGTGCCGTTCGGCGGCTACAAGCAGTCCGGCAATGGCCGCGAATACGCGGAATACGGCCTCGAGGATTTCCTCGAGACCAAGGCCATCCTCGGCTACGAGGCGGCCTGACGCTCTAACAAAGGGGCCGGCGCCATGCCGGCCCCTTTTCGTTCAGCGGTGGTGCTCGCCGACGCGGAGATAGCGCTCGAGCCAGAGGCTGTAGCGCGAGGCGGCGTAGCTCAGGCTGAAATAGACCAGCGCCGCGAAGGCATAGGCCTCGTTGTAGAAGCCGTTCCAGTTGATGTCGGTCGCCGCGACCCGCGCGGTATGCAGGAAATCGAACAGGCCGATGACCAGCACGAGCGACGTGTCGAGGAAGAGGCCGATGCCGAGGCTGACGAAGGCCGGAATGACCGCCTTCAGCGCCTGCGGCAGCACGACGAGACGCGTCGTCGCGCTCCAGGAGAGGCCGAGCGAGCGCGCCGCCTCATACTGGCCGGACGGCAGCGACTGCAGGCCGGCGCGGACGATCTCGGCCATATAGGCGGCGACGAACAGGATGATGGCGACCTGGGCGCGGACCAGCTTGTCGGTCGTCACCCCGGCCGGCAGCATCAGCGGAAACAGCAGCGTCGAGACATAGAGGACGGCGATCATCGGCACGCCGCGCATCGTCTCGATGAAGGCGATCGCCAGATAGCGCACCAGCCGCATCTCCGAGCGCCGGGCGAGCGCGAGCCCGATGCCGAGCGGAAAGGCGCCGGCGAAGCCGATGACGCTCAGGAGCGCGGTGAGCGGGAAGCCGCTCCATTTCTCCGTCGCCACCAACGGCCCGGACGGCGCGCCCGACATCACCGCCAGCGCGGCCGCGAGGGTGACGATCCAGACGAGGACCAGGCGGCGGCTCCAGAAGCGCGGCATGCCGGTGACGACGACGAGGCCCGCCACCAGCGCCACGGCGGCGGCCGCCTGTCCGTCGCGCCCGCTCGGATAGAGCCCGAACAGGATGAAGCGGCCCTTGTCGGCGATGAAGGCCCAGCAAGCGCCGGAGCGTTCGGCGCAATCCTTCGCCGTGCCGGTCCAGGTCGCGTCGACCAGCGCCCAGCGCAGGAAGGGCGCGACGACCCAGAGCACGAAGGCGACGAAGCCGAGCGTGATCAAGAGGTTGACGGGCGAGCCGAACAGGCCCCGCCGCCAGGCCTGCCAGCGTTCCGCGACGAGACGCGCGGACGGACGGACGATGGGCTCGGGAAAGGTCAGGGTCATCGGGTCAGCCCCCGCAGGGCATAGTGCTTGTTGTAGCGGTTCATGGCGTAGGAGACGGCAAGGCTGATCGAGAGATAGATCCCCGCCATGATCA
Source organism: Kaistia sp. 32K (assembly GCF_016629525.1). GTDB lineage: Bacteria > Pseudomonadota > Alphaproteobacteria > Rhizobiales > Kaistiaceae > Kaistia. Next base: position 5,057,998 of record NZ_AP024269.1, on the reverse strand, counting down.
GGATCGTCTCCAGCGCCTGCCCCGTCTGGTTGGCGGAGGTGCTGAGGATCGAGACGAGATCCGGATAGCCGATGGCGATCGCGAGGCTCGAATTCTTGATCAGGCTCAGATAGTTCGACGTCATCAGCGGGGTGATGACCCGGAGCGCCTGCGGCAGCACGATCTTGGCGTAGATCTGGCCGCGATGCAGGCCGAGCGAGCGCGCCGCCTCCCATTGGCCGCGCGGCACCGACTGGATGCCGCTGCGCACCACCTCGGCGATCAGCGCCGAGGCGTTGACGAAGAGACCGACCAGCAGCGCGCCGAACTCCGTCGTCAGCGACAGCCCGCCGACGATGTTGAAGCCCTTCAGCACAGGCAGGTCGACCCGCAGGCCGCCGCTCGCGACCAGGAGGGCGGCGAGGAGCGCCAGGGCGACGAGCGCCGCCAGCAACGCCGTTGGCACGGAGAGGCCGATCCGCCGCCGTAGCGCCAGGCCGGTGGCGGCGATGACCAGGGCGACCGAGACGGCGGCGAGCGCCGTGCCGCTCTCGAAGCGGAACGCCGGAATGAAGATGCCGCGATTGCTGAGGAAGACGCCGGCGACCGGCTCCAGCGCCTGACGCGCGGCGGGGAAGGCCTTGAAGGTGGCGCTCCAGAAGAAGAGCTGCAGCAGGAGCGGCGTGTTGCGGATCAGCTCGACATAGGCGCGGACCGTGCCCGAGAGCAGCGGATTTTCCGACAGGCGGGCGAAGCCGAGGGCGACGCCGAGCACGGTCGCGATGACGCAGCCGAGCAAGGAGACCACAAGCGTGTTCAGGAAGCCGACGAAGATGGCGCGGGCGAAGCTGCTTTCCGGCGAATAGGTGATCAGCGTCTCGCCGATGGCGAAATTGGTCGGATGGGAGAGGAAGCCGAAGCCCGGCAGAATGCCGACGCGGGCCATGTTGCCCGTCATCGTCTGGCCGAGCCAGCCGAGCGCGGCGATCACGCCGACGAACAGGACGATCTGGGCGAGCGGACGCTCGCCCAGAAGGTTCTTCAGGACCGGCAGGCCGGGCGCCGGAGCGTCCGGGGTGACCGTCGACATCGTCCGCGCCGCCTAGCGGAACGGCGGCGAATAGAGCAGGCCGCCCTGCGTCCAGGGCTGGTTGTAGCCGCGCTCGAAACCGATCGGCGTCGACTTGCCGAGGTTGCGCTCGTAGATCTCGCCGTAATTGCCGAGATTCTTGATGATGTTGTAGGCGAACTTCGGATCGAGGCCGATCGCCTCGCCGAGCGACGGGTCGACGCCGAGGAAGCGCTTGATCGTCGGATCCTCGCTGGTCAGGAAGCTGTCGACATTCTCCTTGGTGATGCCGAGCTCTTCCGCCTGGATCGTCGCAAAGACGGTCCAGTTGACGATTTCGAGCCACTGGTCGTCGCCGGCGCGGACGGCGGGCGCGAGCGGCTCCTTGGAGAGGCGCTCGGGCAGCAGCACGAAATCATCCGGCTTGGCCAACCGCGTCCGCTTGATCGCCAGGTCCGACGCGTCCTGCGTCAGCGCGTCGACGCGGCCCGACTCCAGCACCGAGGCGAATTCCTTGTCGTCCTCGATGACGACCGGGGTGAAGGTCTTGCCATTCTTGCGGAAGAAGTCGGCGATGTTCAATTCGCCCGTCGTGCCGCTCTGCACGCCGATGGTGGCGCCGTCGAGATCCTTGCCGTGCTCGACGCCGAGCGACTTGGCGACCAGCAGGCCCTGACCGTCATAGAAGACGATCGGGCCGAAATGGAAGCCGAGCTTGAAGGCGCGCGAGATCGTCTGCGTCACGCCGGAGAGCAGGATGTCGAACTCGCCCGCCTGCAGGGCCGGCAGGCGCTGCTGCGGCGACGACGACGCAAACTCGACCTTTATCGGATCGTTGAAGACGGTGATCGCCAGCGCGCGGCCGAAATCGACGAAGAAGCCCTGCCACTCGCCATTGCTGTCGGGCGAGAAGAAGCCGGGCAGCGTGCCGACGCCGACCTTGATCTGGCCGCGCGACTTGATCTTGTCCAGCGTTTCGCCGGCATTCGCCGTTCCCGCCAGCAGCGAACCGGAAACCACCAGCGCGCCGAGCGCCGCGATCGATTTGGAAATGATGTTTCGTTTGAAAATGGCCATGGGTCGTCAATCCTCGGACGGATTCTGTCCGTCTGGTTAATATGGGTAAATTTGTTCTGCGATATGCTCGGTCAGTTCCTCGGAACTACGATGATGATTCCATCAACATCGCCGCTTTGCGAAGCATGGCCCGAAGGAAAGCGGACGGAATACGGAAAAATCCATTTCAATTCTAGCGATCGATCCGGGATCTCTTTTCGGCCCGGGCGCCGGCTCCGAGCGCGAACTGGAAGGTCGCCGCCATCGCCGTCAGCGCGAAGCCCGCCCAAAACAATCCCTCCGAATAGCGCGTGATGCCGAACCAGTGGCCGGAGCCGCAGAGCGACATGGCGAGCGAGCAGAGATCGGAGGTGTTGACCAGGCAGGGCACCGCCGCCGGCAGCGACAGGGTGGTGTTCGCCGCGACATTGCCGAAGACGAGCCCCCACCAGCCGAGCGCGACGGCGAGCGCCGCGATGCCCACGAAAAGCAGCCCCGTGCCGACGAAATCACGTGAAATTGGCAGACGGCTCATATCGCCTCGCTGACGCCGAGAAGCTCAAGGATCTCCCGCCGCAGCGCGATCAGATCGGGATCGCCGCGGTGGCGCGGATGGGGTAGCTCGATGCGGCGCTCGCCGAGGATGCGGGCAGGACGATCGCTGAAGATCACGACGCGATCGGCAAGCAGAAGCGCCTCCTCGACGTCATGGGTGACGAGCAGCGCCGTGAAGCCGGATTGCCGCCAGAGCGCCAGCAACTCGCCCTGCATGGTGAGGCGGGTCAGCTGGTCGAGCTTGCCGAGCGGCTCGTCGAGCAGCAGCAGGCGCGGATCGTTGACCAGCGCACGGGCAAGCGCCGCGCGCTGCGCCATGCCGCCGGACAATTGATGCGGAAAGGCGTCGGCGAAATCGGCGAGCTGGACGCGGGCAAGCGCCTCGTCGATCCGGTGGCCTTCCGTCTTCAGCCGCCCCTGCGCCTCGAGCCCGAGCGCCACATTGCGGCGGACGGTGCGCCAGGGAAACAGAGTCGGATCCTGGAAGACGAGGACGCGCGACGGATCGGGTTTTTCCACCGGCGCGCCATCGGCGAGCACGCTGCCCGTCTCCGGGCGTTCCAGCCCGGCGACGAGGCGCAGCAGCGTCGACTTGCCGGAGCCCGACGGTCCCAGCAGCGCGACGAAGGAGCCGGGCTCGATGTCGAGGTCGATATCCTCCAGCACCGGCAGCCGGCCGGACGGCAGGTCATAGGCGTGCGAGACGCCGCGAAGCTCGATGGCGAGGCCGGTGGTGGCCGCTTCCGGCCGTTCGGCGAGCGCGGCTACCATTGCACGATCCCCTTCTGCCAGCCGAGCAGCCGGTCCCGCCCGACGAAGAGCAGCTTGACGAGGCCCGAGCAGAGCAGCGCCATGATGATCAGCGCGGCATAGACGTTGCCGTAAGCCGAATAGGCGGTCTGGAACTGCAGGTACCAGCCGAGCCCGTATTTGGCGCCCAGCATCTCGGCGATGACGAGGACGGCGAAGGACGAATAGAGGCCCATGAACAGGCCGACGAACACGTTCGGCAGCGCGGCCGGGACCGCCACCTTGAGGACGAGGAAGCGCCGATCGGCGCCGAGCGTCCGGGCGACGTCGTAGAGCGAGCGGTTGACCGAGGCGACGCCGGAGGCGGTCAGGATGATGACCGGAATGCCGGAGGCGAGCGCGACCAGGAAGATCGAGGCGCCGAAGGTGGTCGGGAAGACGAAGAAAGCGCTCGGGATCCAGGCGCTGGCCGGCACCGGGCCGATCAGCTTCAGAAGCGGCATGCCCCAATAGCTGAAGCGCTTCGACCAGCCGAGCGCGACGCCGACGACGAAGCCGACCGCGATGCCGGAGAAGAAGCCGAGCGCCCAGAGGCGGAGCGAATAGAGCACGCAGACGAGCAGCCGCTGCCAGTCGGTGACATAGACATGCAGCAGGCCCTGCGGCGGCGAGAAGAACGGTTTTGGCAGCCAGCCGAGCTTGGCGGTCGAGATTTCCCAGACCGTGAACCAAAGGCCGAGCGCGATCCACCACGGCCCGTAATGGACGATGCGGCGACCGACGGCGCCGAGGCGATGGACCGAGAAGGCGAGGACGGCGAAGGCCGCCGCTCCGACGACGAGAAGGGTGGCGAACAACCCCGTCTGGCCCCAGGGCACGACGTCGTCGAAGCCGAGCGTGACGGCGGCCGCGAGCAACCAGCTCGCCGCCGCCAGCAGCCCGTTCCTCCAGACCTCGCCGACGAGGGCCGAGGACGGGAGCGCGCCCCCGACCGATCCGTGCGTGGTATCCGCCATCGTGTCCTCAGGCGAGCAGGTTGGCGGTGACGCGCTGCGCCAGCTCCGCCGGGTCGGTCGAGGCGTCGATCACCTTGATCAGCTGCAGGTCCTCGGCCGCCCATTTCACCTGCTGGACCAGCTCCGGGCCAATCGGGTGGATGTGGTAGACGAAGGAGCCGAGATCATCGGAGAGGTCGGCAAGCTCAATACCGGGCTTGAGGTTCTCGATGTACCACTGCGCCACTTCTTCCGGATGCTTGCCGGTATATTCGTGGATCTCGATATTCGCCTCGGCGAGGCGGCGCACCGCGTCACGGTTGGCTTCGAGGAAGGGACCATTGACGCCGAGCACGCAGCAGACCTTGTCTTCGAAGATGCCGGTCTGGGTGTTGGCGATCTCGACCAGGTCGTACTGCTTCTTGAGCGAATAGGCCCAGGGATCGAGATGGGCGAGCGCATCGGCCTCGCCGCGATCGACGGTGGCGCCGACCAGGTCGAACGGCACGGCCTTCCAGTTGACGTCCTGTTCCGGATCGATGCCGGCGCGGGCGAGCGCGATCTGGAACGAATGCTTCGGCGGGCTGGCCGGATCGTAGCTGACGATGGTCTTGCCCTTCAGCCCTTCCAGCGTCGTGATGCCGGAGGCCTTGGAGGCGAGAAGCCGCGTGCAGCCGCCATGCGAGCCGACGAACAGCTTGACGTCGAGGCCCTGCTCCAGCGGCTTGACCCAGTCGAGCAGCAGGCCGGCGCCGGCATCGGCCTTGCCGGTGGCGAGCGCCTGCACCAGCGTCTGGCCGCTGGCGCCCTGATAGAACAGCTCGACGTCGAGGCCGTGCTTTTCAAAGATGCCCTTGGCGACGCCGAAGGCGAGCGGCGAATGACAGGCGGCGAATTCGGTCCAGGCGAGGCGGATCTTGGTCGGATTGCCGGCGCGGGCCGAGAAGGTCGGGGCGACGCCCAGGAAGGCGGCGCCGGCCAGCACGCCGCCTCCGGTCAGGGCAGCGCGCCGCGAGATGCGGCGGCCGAACAGCGAAGGCTTCTTTCCGTCGAGAATGCTCATGGCGTTTTCCTGAAAAAGGGAGCGGATCAGGCGTGATCCAGGGCCTGGGCGAGATCGGCGAGGATGTCGTCCGGGTGTTCGATGCCGATCGAAAGGCGCACATAGCCGGGCGTCACGCCGGTGGCGCGCTGCTCTTCGACCGAGAGCTGCGAATGGGTGGTGGTCGAGGGATGGATCGCCAGCGACCGCGCGTCGCCGATATTGGCGACGTGGTAGAACAGCTTGAGCGCGTTGATGAAGGCACGGCCGGCGTCGCGGCCGCCCTTGAGCTCGAAACCGACCAGCGCGCCCTTGCCGCCGCGCAGGTAGCGTTCGGCGCGCTCCTTGGCGACGCCGCCCTGCAGGCCGGGGAAGATCACCTTCTCGACCTTCGGATGGGTCGAGAGGAAGTTCGCGACCTTGATCGCGTTCTCGTTGTGCTGGCGGATGCGCAGCGGCAGCGTCTCCAGCCCCTGGATGAACTGGAAGGCGGCGAAGGGCGAGATCGCCGCGCCGATGTCACGCAAGAGCACCGCGCGGGTGCGCAGCACATAGGCGATCGGTCCGAGCGGCTTCGCCTTGTCGAGCCAGGTGGCGCCGTGATGGCTCGGATCCGGCTCATGCAGATTGGGGAAGCGCTCGGGATGGTCTTCCCAGGGGAAATTGCCGCCATCGACGATCAGGCCGCCGATGGTAGTGCCGTGGCCGCCGATATATTTCGTCGCCGAATAGACGACGACGGCGGCGCCGTGGTCGAAGGGACGGATGGTCAGCGGCGCGGCCGTGTTGTCGATGATCAGCGGCACGCCGAGCCCGCGCCCGATGGCGGCGACCTCGGCGATCGGGAACACTTCGAGGCTCGGATTGGGCAGCGCCTCCGCGTAGTAGGCGCGGGTGCGGCTGTCGGTGGCGCGGCGGAAATTCTCCGGATCGGACGGATCGACGAAGCGCACCTCGACGCCGAGATTCTTCAGCGTCGCGTTGAACAGCGCATAGGTGCCGCCATAGAGGCCGGTTGAGGAGACGATGTTGTCGCCCGGCCGGGTCAGGTTGAGGATCGAATAGGCCGAGGCCGCCTGCCCCGACGCCAGCGCCAGGGCTGCGACACCGCCCTCGATCGCCGCGATGCGCTGCTCGAGCGCGTCCTGCGTCGGGTTGCCGACGCGGCTGTAGATGTAGCCGAGCTCGTCGAGGGCGAAGAGCCGGTCGGCGTGGTCGGTGTCCTGGAACTGGAACGAGGTCGTCTGGTAGATCGGCACCGCGACGGCGCCGGTCGCCGGATCGGCCCGGTAGCTGCCGCCATGCACGGCGAGGGTTTCGAAGCGCTTGGTCTCGAATTCTGTCGGCTGGAAGGTCATGTGGGTGTCTCCAAATGCCGAGGGATCAATAGGCCGAGGCGGGTTCGCGCTTGGCGGTGGGGTCGAGGAGGTCGGCGTAATGACGCTCGGCCACGTCGGGGTGCGAGCGGAGGCGCCCCTTCAGGTAGTTCTGGCCGATCTCGCGGAAGAGCGGGTTCTGCGGGTCGGCGGTCGGGCCGAGGGCCTGGGCCGCGAGTTCCGGCGCCAGATCGAGCAGCGGGATCGTCGCGTCGAGGGCGGCGCCGAAGAAGAAGGCGACCGACAGCCGGTCCTTGCCGGCCGGCGGCGTGACGACGCGGTGGACGGTGGCGCGGAGATAGCCGTTCGAGGCCATTTCCAGGACTTCGCCGATATTGACGATGAAGGTGCCGGGGATCGGCGGTGCGTCGATCCAGCTGCCGTCGTCGGCCTCGACCTGCAGCCCGCCCTGCACGTCCTGCAGCAGCAGGGTCAGGAAGCCGCCGTCCTTGTGCGCGCCAACGCCCTGGTCGCTGCCGGTGGCGTCGCGGCCGGGATAACGGATCAGCTTCAGATGCTGGATCGGCGCCTTCTCGTAGATGGGGGAGAAGACGTCCTTGTCCTGCTGCAGCGCCAGGGCGAACGCCTCCAGCACGCGGATACCGAGATCGGCGAGCTGGCGCTGCCATTCGAGCACGGTCGGCTTCAGCGCCGGCAGGGCATCCGGCCACTGGTTCGGCCCCTGAAGCCGCGCCCAGTCGGGCGTGCCGGGCGCGACCGGAATGGCGGGACGCTCGGACGAAAAGTCGATCTGCTCGCGCCAATCGGCCTGGCCGCGCGTGATCTCCAGCCCGACGCGGGTATAGCCGCGGAAATGCGGCGAGTTCACCATCTCGATCGAGAGCTTGTCGGCTTCCGGCAGCTCGAAGAACCGGCGCGACACGGCGACGATCTCGCGGATCAGCTCGTCCGGAATGCCGTGGCCGGTCAGATAGAAGAAGCCGATTTCCCGCGCCGTGGTGCCGAGTTCCTCGAGGAACGCGGCGCGCTCCTCCGGACTGCCGGAGAGCTTCGAGATATCGAGGATCGGCAGCGTGCGCGGCGCGGTCGCCGCGTCATGGGTGCTCGGAAGCGGATTGGATGTCGGCATGGTCGTCCCCTTGATCCGGACGGCGCGAGCCGAAGCCCGACGCCTAGGGCGCGGATTTCCGCTGCCCTCCTGGTTCAGAGGATTTTAAGGCGACCTAGTTTGTAGAGAAGGAACGGCGTTCTTTTCTGCGCGCATGCCGGAGTTTGCTTTAGGCGCAGAAACCGAGGTTGACGCTACGTCGATACCTTCCATTCGCGAGCATGGGGAACCGGGCACAACCGCCTCAATGGCGCTCGGCCCCCGCTGAGGCGCTAGCTGATCGTGCGGTTCTGCGAGGCGGCGTGCAGGTCGCCGAGCTCGATCAGGCGCAGGAAATCGGCATCGGAATTGTCGAGGCCGAGGCGCCGCAGGGTCAGGAATTCGAGCGATTCCGCGATTGTGAGGCCGCGGAAGCATTCCCGCCCGGCGCCGTCGACGACGAGCGCCTCGGTCGCTTCGAGCCGCTCCCGCTCTTCCTCGGTCAGCTCCAGTTGGCGTAGCGGCCGGCTCACCCCGGCGCCGCCGGCGGGCGTCCGCCTCAGGCTGGCATAGTCCCCGCCAGCAAGGGGTCTGCGGGGGAATTTCGGTTTCTTTTCCAGCGACATCGCGTCTGCCCTATCCGTCGACGATGACGCGATATGGCAGTCCCAGCCGTTCGCAAACTCACAAGCCGTTCATCGCAATTTGAACGATCTGGCGATTTCGTCGAAGGGGTCGCGACGGCACTGTCAGTGGCGCGATTCCGAGATGACCTTGGAGTGCTTTTCCATCGACATCAGCGCGCCGGCCTGGCTGAGCAGGTCGTCGAGCGACAGCGAGCTGCCGGCCTTCGCCTGAACGATGCCGACGCTGATCGACAGCTGGCATTGCGCCGGCGACAGGCGGTTGAAGTAATCGAGCCGCGCCCGCAGGCTGTTGCGCAGCGTCTCCGCCGGGGCGAGCGGCGCCGGCACGAGCACGCAGAACTCGTCGCCGCCCATCCGGCCGACGACGTCCGAATGCCTGACGCTGTCGCGCAGCACGCTGGCGCAATCGGCGATCAGGCTGTCGCCGACGGCATGGCCGAACGTGTCGTTGACCTTCTTCAGCCCGTCGACATCGATGATCGCCAGCTGGCAGCCCCGCCCCTTGGCGATGACCGCCTCGGCGGCGCGGCGGAAACCGCGCCGGTTGAGCAGGCCGGTCAGCTCGTCCGTCATCGACAGCTCTTCGATCGCCGCCTTGGCCTTCTCGAGCTCCTCGGCGCGCGAGCGGACGCGCTCCTCGAGCTCGGAATGCATGCGGATGTTCTCGATCGCCAGCGACACGGCATCGGCAAGGCGCTTCAGGAGGCGAAGATCGTCCTCGCCGGGAGCGTCGACTTCGCTCCAGTAGACCGCGATCGCCCCGACCGGCTCCGGGACCCGGATCGGCACGACAGCCAGGCTGCGGATGAGGGTCGGGCCATAGAGGCACTGGTCGATGCGCTCGTCCGCGCGGATATCCGAAATCAGCACGGCCTGGCGGTGCGCCATCGCCCATCCGGCGACACACTCACCCAGCGGAATGCGCCGGCCCTTCCCGAGCGGCGCGATCCCTTCATCATCGACATAGTGACTGAATTCGCCGTCGCGCAGGATAAAGGCCGCACCGTCGCTGCCCGTCATCTGGCGCGCCGTCGACCGGGCGATGCGCTGCACCTGCCCAAGCTCGCGGGCAAAAGCAAGCTTCTGCACCGCGGACAAAAGGATCTCCATGCCGCGACAATAACGCTCTGTATTGTGAGCCGTCGCCTCGGCGGGGCTACCCGCCCGTCCCGATCCAAACTCGTGCATGTCCGCTTTCAGTCACCCAGCCTTGATTCCTTTCTCCTAGCAGAGGAACTGCGATCCGCCCAGTCAAACCGGCGGCATGACCGCAAAGTAAGCGCTAGCGGACAACAAAGGCCGCTCCGGCGACAAATTTTTCTTGTCCGAGGCGCGGATTACGCTTTCGGAACCATCGCGGATGGCCGTCCGCGCCGGGTCGCGCCGGAGCGAGTGCCTTACAATGCTGTCAGGAAGCGCTTGAAGACGAAGCCGCGCTTGCCATCGGCGACGACCTCGCACCAGCCCTTGCAGCTGACGACGTCGACCTGGGTGCCCGCCTTCAGATAGCCGACAGTCGGCGCACTGTTGTCGGGATTGCCGCGAAGCTTCACGCCTGAGGCGATCTGCGCCTTGCCGCTCGGAAGGTCGGCGATGGCCTTGGCCGGCACCGAGGCGGCGTGGGCCCGTGCCGGAGCCGCGCGAGCGGGGGCAGCCGGGGCGACATCGGCCGGCGTGTCCGACCCGGCGCTTGCCGAGTCCGCGCTCGCCACCGCGTCCGAACTATCCGGGCTCGCGGTCTCGTTGCTTGCCGTGTCTTGGCTTGCCGTGTCTGGGCTCGCGGGATCCTGGCTTGCCGGATCCTGGCCCAGCGCTGCCTGGCTCTCCTGGGTCGCCGGCACCGGGCTCGTCTTCACGACGCGGGCGGCGGGCGAGTCCGGCGCGGCGGAATCCATGGAAAAGGCGGAGCGCACGCCCGGATCAGCCGCCGGCGCACCCTCCATCGAGGCGGCAGGGGTCAAGGACCCGGTCGTCGACAACATGTCGGCGCCGCGCAGCTGCGGCGGCTCGTGCAGCGACTTGTCCTCAGCCGCGCGCTCATCAGACTTCGCAACCGGAGCTGCCGGCGCCACGTCGGCCTTCTCGCCCGCGGCGGCGGCGACTTCCTGCTTCACCGGGACCGGGGTTGCCGGATTGGCAGTCAGTGAATGCACGGTCACCAGAGCGCCGCCACCCACGACGGCGAGCGCCACGGCGATTCCGACCAGCGACTTGTTGAGCGGAAAGCGATCGAAGGACAGGCGCTTGCGCTCAAGCTCGCGCTCCTCGGAATAAACCTCGCTCTCGGCGGCGTTCAGGCCGTCGACCGCCTCGGAAAGACGCTGCGCCAGCTCTCCGGCGAGACGGTCCTCGAGTTCCGCCGGCTCCGGCCGCGAAATGATCTGCGGCTGGCGCTGGCCGCGCGAGAGCAGCAGCTCGACGGCGAGCTTGTCCTGCTGCGGCACCTCTTCCTTGCGCGCCGGGGTGGCCTGGCCGGTGAAACCGTGCTCGATCTCGGCCTGTTCCAGCGACAACGACAGCGACAGCGGGTTCGGCTTCGCCGCGACAGGCTCCGGCTCGGAAGACGCGGCCAAGGTCGCCTTGTGCAGGTCGCCCATCAGCGCTGCTTCGAGCTCGGCGGCCAGATCCTCGAGACCGGCAAGCGAGGGTGCGGGAAGCGACGGCGCGGCGGCGTTCGGCGGTTCCGGCAGCCGGGCCGCGTCACGCGGGGAGCCGGCGCGCGGCGGCTCGACCTGGAGGGCGGCCCGCACCGGCGGAATGCCTATTTTCGGGAAGCGATAGAGGTTTTCTCGGAGCGCTTCGGCGCGGCGCGCCAAACTGTCGGTCTCGGGAGATGCGCTGGAGCTAACGGGTTCAGCCGAATTGCGCAGGCGCAGGGCGGCGCCGGTCTTCGCTGTAGTGTTCATGGAACTCATCTCTACTTTGTTTCGACATGTAACCCCCGTTGCCGCCAAAACGTCTTCAAAAACTTGATGGTTAATACTTCGATGCACCACTCAATAGTAAAATAGGACCGGAACAACCAATGCGTACAGGCAATTGCCCTTGAGACAGGCCGATGGCAGTCAACATGACGGAAGAATGCGGCGACTCTTTGCCGAGCGTCACCCAACGGCCGATCGGCGGGCGCCGGGCCCGAAATCTATGGCGTTGCTTGGCTAAGTGCGCGGTCCGGTGCAACCTTCAGTGTCCGGAGCGTGAAGATGTAGACCGGGATGCCGGAGATGAGCACGAGGAGTGCTGCGAAGGGCGCCGCCGCCGCATAGGCGCTGTCATTGGTGTGCGACCACACTTCGGTGGCGAGCGTCACCACGCCGGTCGGCGCCAGGATCAGCGTCGCCGTCAGCTCGCGCATCAGTTCCAGCGCGACCAGCGCCAGCGCCGCGCCGAGGCCGGGCGCCAGCGACGGCAGCGTCACCGAGACGAAGGCGCGGAACGGGCTGCGGCCGAGCGTACGCGCCACTTCCTCGATCTCGCGCGGCACCAGCTCGGCCGAGGCGCGGATGGCCGATTGGGCGAGCGGCAGGAACAGGATGGCGTAGGCCGCGAACAGCACGACGCGGGTCTGGTAGACCGAGGGCAGAAGCCGGATCGACAGATAGACCAGCGCCAGCGCGACGACGAGGCCCGGCAGGCCGTGCACGATATAGGGAAGCCGGTCGGCGAAGCGGGCGAACATCCCCCGGCTGCGCAGAACGAGCAGCACCAGCGGCAGGGCGATCACCGTCGTCACGAGGGTGCCCGGCAGCGCCAGCGACAGTGAGCCGTAAAGCGCGGGCCCGATCGCCTCCAGCCCGCGCCCGGCCGAGACGCCCTTGAGGAGCCAGTAGAGCAGCCGGCCGAACGGCACGCCGAGCGCCAGGATCGCCACTGCGATAAAGCCGAGGGTGACGAACGGCGCCGCCCGGCCGAGCCGGGCCGGGGCGATGCGCCGGGCGGTGTTGCGGCCAACCTTGGAGAAACGTACGCCGCGCCGGAGCCACATCTCGCCAAAGGCGACAGGGAGGCAGAGCAGCATCAAAAGCGCCGACAGCACGGCGGCCGAGGCATTGTCGAACTGCAGTTCATATTGCTGGAAGATCGCGGTCGTGAAGGTCTGCACCCGCAGCAGCGCCAGCGCGCCGAACTCCGACAGCATGTGGGCGGCGACCAGCAGCGCGCCGCCGCCGAGCGCGGGGATCGTGCGCGGCAGGGTTACCCGCAAGAAGGTCCGCCACGGCCCCTTGCCGAGCGAGCGCGACACCTCCTCCATGCCGGGATCCATGCTGCGCAGCGCCGCCGCCACGGGCAGGAAGATGAGCGGGAAGCTCTCCATGGTCAGGATGAGGATGGCGCCGGGCATGCCCTGGAAGGTCGGCCCCAGCGATTTCCACGCGAAGCTCGCGACGAAGGCCGGCATGGCGAGCGGCAGGCAGCAGAGCACGCGCCAGATCCGCCGGCCGGCCAGGTCCGAACGCTCGGTGCACCAGGCGGCGGCGAAGCCGATCAGGCAGGAAGCGAACGTTACCGACAGGCAGAGCGTCACCGTATTGCCGAGCAGCATCAGCGTGCGGCGGCGGCCGAGCTCCGCCAGGATGCCTTCCCAGCCGGCGCCCCAGGACCGCAGCAGCACATAGACGATCGGCAGCGCGATCAGCGCGGTCGGGATCAGGGCGAGCACCAGCAGGAGCCGCGAGACGGGATGACCGCCCGCGCCGCGCCTCGAAGGGCCGTCCGGATCGCCGGAAGCGCGCGTCAAGCGAGATCCGCCTCGCGCAAAAGGGCCAGCGCATCGGCGGCGTCGCCGAGATCGGCCGGCGTCACCGGAGCGGGATCGAGCTCGTCGAAAGGCTTCATCGGGAACGGCGAGACGACGCCCGGCCGGAGCGGATATTCGGCGATCGCGTCGACGATTGCCTGCTGCCCCGCTTCGCTGACCATGAAGGCGACGAAACGCTGCGCCGCCTCGCTCTTCTTCGAGCTCTTGAGCACGCCGGCGCCGGAGACGGTGATCAGCGTGCCGGGATCCTGGTTGCCCATGTGATAGAGGGCGGAATTCATGTTGTCGGGGCCGAGCTCCTTCGCGAGCGCGTACCAATAGTAGTTGTTGCTGAGCGCGACGGCGATGTCGCCGCCCTCGACGGCCTCCACGGCGGCGGAGTCGCTGTTGTAGACCTCGCCATACTTGCGCAGGCCCTTGAGCCAGGCGAGCGCCGCGTCGCGCCCCTTCATCAGCGAGACGGCGACGACCTGCTGCTGGAAGGCGCCGCTGTTCGGGGCGAAGGCGACCTTGCCGTCCCAGGCCTCGCCGGCGAAATCGAGCACGCTCTTCGGCAGGGCCGACAGCTCGATCATGGCCTTGTTGTAGACGACGACGCGGCAGCGCGCCCCGGCGCCGATCCAGGTGCCGGTCCTGGCGGCGTAGGTCGCCGGGATCTGCTTCAGCGTCTCGGCCTCGAGCGGGGCGAGCAGGCCCTTCTCGTCGATCGCCGCGAGCGACGGGCTCTCCTCCGACCAGAAGACGTCGGCGGGCGAATTCGCCCCCTCCTCGATCAGCTGGCTGGCGAGCTGGGCGCTGTTGCCGTTGCGGGTGACGACGGCGATGCCGGTCGCCGCGGTAAAGGCCGCGACGAGCGCCTCGACGGGCGGGCGGTGCTGGCCGTTGTAGAGCGCCAGCGTCTGGTCTTCCGCGCGCGCCGGGTTCGCGCCGCCGCCGATCAGCGATACGCCGGCAAAGCCGAGACCGGCGCGCATCAGCTGACGCCTCGAGACGTCGTACATTGGAATAACTCTATGTTATTGCAGTCGATTGTTCTCGTACCAATACCCGCCGGCGCGCCCTGTCAACTGCGACGGGCGCGACAAGGTTGCCCATGAGGAAGCCGGAAACCGGCCGTGGGCGACGAGATGCAGGGAGGCGGAAGCGGAGCTAGCCCGGCCCATCGACGGGCGGGCGGAGCGGAGAAGGGCTACCGGGGGTCATCGGTTCGACCCTTCTCCGTCCGATCGGAGCTGATTACGCACAACCGGAAGATCAGCTTGGAATGATGTGTCGCAAGCTTCCTGCCAGACGTGCCAACCGAGTGAGCCACCACATCTAGCTACAATTTGAATCAAATTGGCCAGATCTGGGGAAGGTTAACGGCCGATTCACCGTTCGCGCATTGCAATCTGCAACGGGACTCGCAAATTGCAACGACGGACCCGCTCAGGCCGAGGCGACCGGCTCCAAGGTGGCACGGTCGCCACGCGGCAGGCCCAGCCAGAGATCGAGGAAGCCGTCGAGGAAATGCGAGGTCTGCGCGTCATAGACGGCACGGCCCTCCATATGCCGCTCGCGCGGCTGCGCGCCCGGCAGGACGAAACGATCTTCGCCATGCGTCGTCCAGCGATGCATCATGGCGAGCGTCAGCTCGATGTGGAACTGGAAGGCGAAGGCGGAAGGGCCGTAGCGGAACGCCTGGTTGCGGTAGAGATCGCCCTCCGCCAGCAATTCGCCGCCGGCCGGCAGGTCGAAGCCCTCGCCGTGCCACTGGTAGACGGTCTCCGGCCAGGCGCAGAGCCCCTGCCCCGCCGCTGTGGCGCGCAGCGGGTAATAGCCGATCTCGACCAGGCCATCCTCGCGCGGCGCCACCCGCGCGCCGAGCTGCCGCGCCAGCATCTGCGCGCCGAGGCAGATGCCGAGCAGCGGCGCCTGCTCGTCCAGCGCCACCGCCATCCAGTCGATCTCGCGACGAATGTAGTCCTCGTCGTCATTCGAGCTCATCGGCCCGCCGAAGACGATCGCGCCGGCGTGGTTATCGAGCGTCGCGGGCAGCGCGTCGCCGAAGCGGGGCCGGCGGATGTCCAGTTCGTAGCCGCGTTCGCGCAGCCGCAGGCCGACGCGACCGGGCGTGGAATGCTCCTGATGCAGCACGATCAGGACGGGCGGCTTCTCCGGCGACAAGGGTCCAGCGATCCTTCTACTTGCGGCGCCCGCGGGCTGCGCGATGGCACGCCTGCCCGCCGGCTGCGATCAGCTCGCGGCGATCAACTCTCCTGCGGCGCGATATCGGCGACGACATTGCCGCCGGACTGCACGATCTTCTTCAGGCGCAGGCGCGCCCGGCCGGACACGCCGAGCAGGTCCGCGACCCGCCAGATGACATTGTCCTCGAATTCGGTCAGCCGGCCATCGGCATAGACGAGATCCCACATCATGGCGACGATCTGCTCGCGATCGATCTCGTCCAGCCGCGTCTTCAGCACGCTGGTGAAGCGATAGAAATCGACGGCCTCGTCATCGGCCTTCTCGGCCGCGCGCATCAGATCCTCGGTCGCGTCGGCATCGAGGCCGTAGCGGTTCTGCAAGAGATCGTGAAGGCGCTGGCGCTCGGATTCCGTCACCTCGCCGTCGACGGCGACGACATGGTGCAGCAGCGCCGCCGCCGCCAGGCGGTGATCGTCCTCGCCGAAGCCCTTGTCGGTCCCGCCGCCGGTCAGCTCGGCGAGGAAATTGCGAAATACGCTCAGCATTCAATTCCTCCGGGCGCTCTGCCCCGATGACAGGCTCGTCCCCATGTTGGCCCAAGCTGCATGAGAATAAGGCAAGGATAGGAAATCATCACGCGACAAGCCGTCACCTACCACCGAGGGCAGGCATTGTCGCGAAAAAGCCGGATTCGAGGCAAGAGCAGCCGGAGTCGGCGGGCCAAGTCGAGCGCATGAAGAACGCACAAAAAGAAACCGCCGACCTTTTGGGCCGGCGGCGAAAACATAACTAAAAAGAATAACTCTTTGCTCGAACCAAAAAAAACTCGAGCTCATCAATTCTAATTACAACTGCGTGTCGAAATAATCTTCGAATACAGTTCTAACCGGGAGGTTCCCGAAGCTGTCTCGCCGACAGGGACTTAAGATCGTGTGAATCGTCCGCCCCCGCGACAAGAAAAGAATATGGTCTTCCGTGACGGGACGCAAGCGGGTTTTAGCCATCGGCTGCCACATTTTTGCAACCGCGCCGGATTTCGGCCGCAAATGGGGTTAATCGGCCGAAACCATAAAGTTGCCGTACCATCCGGTCGCGATTTCCCCGCCGGGCGGCGTCGGGAGGCCGGGACGGCCGGCCATTCCTGCCATCGGCGCAAACGAAAAGGGCCGGCGCGATGAACGCGCCGGCCCTCATTTTTCATCACCTGGCGTCGGATGTCAGCGTCGACGCGCCGCGCCACCGCGGAAAGGCGGCCTGGGTGCTTGCGGAGCAAGCGGTTCGCCCTTGTGCCGGAAAACCAGTCGCGCACGATCGAGATCGTATGGCGTCATCTCGACGGTTACGCGGTCGCCCGCCAGCGTCTTGATCCGGTTTTTCTTCATCCGGCCTGCGGTGTAGGCGACGACGACATGCCCGTTCTCGAGTTCCACGCGGAACTTGGCGTCGGGCAGGACCTCGACGACCGTACCCTCGAATTCGAGCGCTTCTTCCTTCGCCATGTGTTGTTCCTTACGAGACCTTCAGTTCCGTCGCGGACGTCTTGCCGCGACGATCGGTCTCGAGCTCGTACGAGATCTTGGCGCCGTCGCGCAGCGTCGACAGACCAGCGCGCTCAACGGCGCTGATGTGCACGAACACGTCCTGACCACCCTGGTCCGGCTGGATAAAACCGTAACCCTTGGTCGCATTGAACCACTTCACTGTACCCGTCGCCATGGAAATCTCCTTCAGTCTGGCGGTAGAGAACTTTGCTAACGACCGTCCCGTCGTCAAGCCGCTCGGCGGCGTTGTTGGCCACGCCACCGATTTTTCTTGCTCTTTTCTTGCATAGGCTGCCCGTCCCGAGCCGGCTTGTCACCCCGCTGCGTGTCCGCAGCGGGCCTTTGAGCCGAAGACGGGGCTTTGAAATTGGTCGCGACTTCCGGAATCGGACGGCGAATCAGCCGCTCGATTGCCTTCAGACGCGCAGCTTCGCCAGCGTCGAACAGAGAGAGTGCGAGCCCGCTGCGACCAGCGCGGGCCGTACGTCCAATGCGATGGACATACGATTCCGGCTCGTCGGGCAGGTCGAAATTCACCACATGGGTCACGCCGGAGACATCGATGCCGCGAGCGGCGATGTCGGTGGCGACGAGAACCCGGAGGCTTCCATCCTTGAAGCCCTCCAGCGCCTTCTGACGGGCGCCCTGCGATTTGTTGCCATGCAGGGCGAGCGTCTCGACGCGCGCCTTCTGCAGGTGTTGCGCGACGCGATCGGCGCCGTGCTTGGTGCGCGTGAAGACGATGACGCGCTCCATCTCCGGATTGGCAAGCAGATCCAGGAGGAAATTGCGCTTCTCGGCCGTCGGCACGCGATAGAGCTTCTGGTCGATGCGATCGACCGTGACCGCCTCGGGCGTCACCTCGACCCGGACCGGGTCCTTGAGGATCTTGCGCGAGAGCTGCGCCACTTCGGCCGGCATCGTCGCCGAGAACAGCAGCGACTGACGGTTCGCCGGCAGCAGCGCCACGATCTTCATGACGTCGCGGACGAAGCCCATGTCGAGCATGCGGTCGGCTTCGTCGAGCACCAGATGGCTGACGCTGTCGAGGCGCACGGCGCCCGCCTGCAGGTGATCGAGCAGGCGGCCCGGCGTCGCGACGAGGATGTCGACACCCTTCTCGAGCGCCCGGATCTGCGGCTGATGGCCGACGCCGCCGAAGACGAGCGCATGGCGAATGCCGAGGAACTTCGCGAACTTGCGAAGCTCGGAATCGATCTGGATGGCGAGTTCGCGCGTCGGCGCGAGGATGAGCGAGCGAGCGGTCTTGGCCACGAGGCCGTCCGCGCGGCGCGACAGATGCTGGAGGAGCGGCAGGCCGAACGCGGCGGTCTTGCCGGTTCCGGTCTGCGCGATGCCGAGCATGTCGCGGCCTTCGAGAAGCGCGGGGATTGCCTGCGCCTGGATCGGCGTCGGCCTGGTAATGCCGGCCACATCAAGCGCACGCACCAGCGGTTCGGCAAGAGCCAAATCCGCGAAATTTGTCAATTGATTCAAGAAGAAAGCCTAATTGTGCGAACACCTGTCGGCATTCGACTTCTAGTCATGACCCACGCGCGAAAGGATCAGAGGACGGGGTCGTGTCCTGCCCCCCTGGCAGGATAGAGCCACCGAAACCTTCGCGTGGCACAGCGCGATCACGATGATCGTCGTCGCGTATATGCGGACTCGCCGGCGAAAAAGCAATCGAAAAGTCGCAACCGCGCAGAAGAGGCTGCAAGAACGCGTCGCAACGACGCGGATCTTCTTGTCTCTGCCGCACTTCTGTGCAGAGTGCCCATTCAATCATCCGCCATGTGATTTCATGTCTGCAAGTTCCCCTTCCGCTTCCGCGCGCGCCCTCTCGGGTCCGGTCCTGGGCATCGCCCTGATGGTCCTCGGCATCTTCCTCTACTCCGCCAACGACACGCTCGGAAAATGGCTGACCGCCACCTATTCCGTCGGCATGATCATGCTGCTGCGCTCGATCGCGGCGGTCGTCGTCCTCGGTCCCTTCATCCAGAAGCAGGGCGGTCTGGCGACGCTCCGCGCTGCGCCTCGCCCCGGCCTGCAGCTGCTGCGCGTCTTCGTCATCGTCGGCGAGATCAGCTTCTTCTACTGGTCGGTGTCGTTGCTGCCGCTGGCGGATGTCATGACCTATTACCTGGCCGGCCCGGTCTATGTGACAGCGCTGTCGGCGCTGCTCCTGAAGGAGAAGGTCGACGGCCCGCGCTGGCTGGCGATCCTGGCCGGCTTCATCGGCGTCGTCATCGTGCTGCAGCCCTCCTCCGAGAGCCTGAGCTGGGGCGCGCTGATCGCCATCGGCGGCAGCCTGTTCTTCGCCGCGCTGATGATCATCACCCGCCAGCTGCGCGGCACGCCGGACACGACGCTTTTGACCTTCTCGACAACGGCGACGCTCGTCACCGGCGCCGTCATCGCTCCGTTCACCTGGGTCACGCCGACGCCGATCGACTTCGCAGCCCTGGCCCTGATCGGCGTCGTCGCGCTCGCCGCACAGCTCTGCGTGACACGCTCGCTGCGGCTGGCGCCGGCCTCGGTGGTCGTGCCGTACCAGTACACGATGCTGATCTGGGCCGTGGTGTTCGGCTATTTCGTCTTCGGCGACGAGCCGAAGATCTCGATGCTCGTCGGCGCCGCCATCATCATCGCCGCCGGCTTCTACATCTTCCTGCGCGAGCAGCGGACCGGCAAGCCGAAGCCGGGCGACACGATCGCCGAGGAAGTCGGCGACAACGTCCCCGGCTAGGCGCGTTTTCGAGCGAAGCGGATACCGGTTCGCGTGAAAAAATATCGATAAAACAAAGAGATAGGGCCGTTCGTCGTTTTCATGAATCGAGGAGCGGCTCGAAGGCCTCGACGTTCACGATTGCGTGCGGCGCGCAGCCTTGGCGCCGCCGCAATTTGGGACAGAGATCGAGGGGTGGAAGGCGCAACATCCCGGAGGCGCCCGCCAGTCCCCCCTTGCGGATCAGCCTGAGATGGGCACTCCATCACGCGTTGTCAGTGCAGTCGCACCGCCCTCGTCCCCCCTCTACACCGTGCGCCCGGCCGGCGCGGCCGATGTCGATGGCCTGCTCGCCATCGAGGCCGCCTGCTTCGACACCGATCGCATCACCCGGCGCAGTTTCCGCAAGCTGGTCGAGGCGCCGACGGCGGCGATCACCGTCGCGAGCCTGCCGGACGGCCGGCTCGGCGGCTACACGCTGCTGCTGTTTCGCGCCGGCACCGGCATGGCGCGGCTCTATTCGATCGCCGTGCTGCCGGAGATGCGCGGCAGCGGCATCGGCACCGCGCTGATGGCGGAAGCGGAACGGACGGCGTTTGCCCGCGACCGCTTCCTGCTCCGCCTCGAAGTGCGCGAGGACAATGAGGGCGCCATCGCGCTCTACGGCCGGCTCGGCTATCGCCGCATCGGCCGCTATCTCGACTATTACGAGGACCACGCCGACGCGCTGCGCTTCGAGAAGCGGCTGCGCGGGACCGGTCAGTCGACGGCGGTGCCCTACTACGAGCAGACGACCGACTTCACCTGCGGCCCCTGCTGCGTGATGATGGCGCTGGCGCATTTTCGCGCCGATTACGCCATGAGCCCGGTCGAGGAGATCAAGCTCTGGCGGCAGGCGACGACGGTCTTCATGATGGCCGGCCTCGGCGGCTGCGACCCGCACGGGCTCGCCGTCTCGGCGGCGCGCAACGGCCTCTCCGCCAGCATCCACATCAGCCGCGAAGGCTCGCTCTTCCTCGCATCCGTCCGCAATCCGGAAAAGCGCCGCGTCATGGCGCTGGCGCAGGAAGACTTCCGCCGCCAGACCATCGCCTTCGACATCCCGATCACCTACCGGCCGATCGACGTCGCCGCGATCCGCGCGGCGCTCGCCGACGGCGCGCTCGTCATCGTGCTGATCTCGGCCTACCGCATGTTCGGCCAGAAGGTGCCGCACTGGGTTCTGGTCGTCGGCGACGATGGACGCCATCTGTTCATTCACGACCCCTGGGTCGAGGACCGCAAGCATGAGACCCACAACGACGCAGCGAACCTGCCGATACCCTACGCCGATTTCGAGCATATGGCCCGATGGGGACGCGAGGCTCTGCGCGCCGCCGTTGTTCTCAGACCGAGGTGAAACATGCCTGATTGGGTGATCCTGGTCGATACGGCCAAGGACTTTCCAAACGAAGACACCCCCCACAAGGTCATCACGACAAAGGACTACCTGGCCCGCGCCAACCTGTTTCGCGGCTCGCGACCGAAGATCATCAACCTGTCGCGCTCCTTCGCCTACCAGAGCCGCGGCTACTACGCCTCGCTGCTCGCCGGCGCGCGCGGCCACCGCGTCGTGCCGACGGTCGAGACGATGATCGATCTCGGCAGCAAGGCGCTCTACGCGCAGGCGATCCCCGAGCTCGAGGACCAGCTGGAAAAGGCGATCGCCACCGTCGACGACAAGAAGATCCCGGGCCGATTGCTGGTGATGTTCGGCATCGTCGACGACCATCGCTTCGACCGTTTCGCCCGGCTGCTGTTCGACTGGTTCCGTTGCCCCGTCCTGGAGGTGACAATCGAGCAGGCGAGCCGCGCCGAGATCCGCAAGCTCGCCGCCGTGCCGCTCAACAAGCTCGGCGCCGACGAGCTCGCCTTCTTCCACGAGGCGCTGCACGACCATACGCGGCGGGAATGGCGCTCGAAGAAGACGACGCCCGCCTCGCCGCGCTACTCGCTCGCCGTCCTGCACGACCCGAACGAGGCGATGCCGCCCTCGCATCTCGTCTCGCTGAAACACTGGGCGCGCGTCGCCGAGAAGCTTGGCGTCGAGGTCGAGCCGATCACCAAGAAGGACCTCGCCCGGCTCGCCGAATTCGACGCCCTGTTCATCCGCGAGACGACCTCGATCGACAACCACACCTATCGGTTCGCCCGCCGCGCCGTGCAGGAGGGAATGCCGGTGATCGACGATCCGATCTCGATGATCCGCTGCACCAACAAGGTCTATCTGCAGGAACTGATGACCGGCAACGGCATCGCCGTGCCGCCGACCGTCATCCTCGCCGGCAATGGCGATCTCGAGCGCGCCGGCGACCAGCTGGGCTTTCCGCTCGTCATGAAGATCCCGGATTCGTCGTTCTCGCGCGGCGTGAAGAAGGTCGACGACCAACGCGCCATGGGGGAGCTGGCCAGCGCCTGGTTCAAGGACACCGACCTGCTGCTGGCGCAGAAATTCATGCCGACCGAGTTCGACTGGCGCGTCGGCGTGCTCGGCGGCAAGCCGCTCTTCGTCTGCCAGTACACCATGGCGAAGAAGCACTGGCAGATCGTCAAGCACCAGCCGAACGGCAAGGCGCTCGAGGGCGGACTGCGCTCGATGACGATCGGCCAGGCGCCGCCGGAGGTGATCGACATCGGGCTGCGCGCGGCGCAGCTGATCGGCAACGGCCTCTATGGCGTCGACATCAAGGAAACCGAGGACGGCTTCTTCGTCATCGAGGTCAACGACAACCCGAACATCGAACACGGCATCGAGGACGCGGCCGAGAAGGACCAGGTCTGGATCGAGCTGACCCGCTGGTTCATCAACCGGCTGGAGAGGTAGGGGGCCGGGACGCCGCTGCAGTCGACGCACCGCGCTCCCCGTCATCCCGGACGCAGCGCAGCGGAGATCGGGGATCCATGCAGCCGTGAGGCCGGGAGCTTCGCGCGGCCATCAACCCGGCTGAATGGATCCCGGGTCAAGCCCGGGATGACGGCGAGCGTGGGTTGCGGGCCGGGGCTGGGGCTGCGACGGGAGACGGAGTAGTAGCGCCCCTCGCCTTCAATGATCCCAGGCCTGGATATTCGTCTGGCGGCGGATCTTGCCGTCCGCGAGTTCCAGCATGGCGCTCATGTAGACCTTGACGCCGTCGGGATAGGTGCAGGTCTCGGCGAACGCGGCGTGGCTGCCCTCCATCAGGCCGTCGTCGATGTGGTGCTTCAGGGCGCGCCCGCAGACGTCGTCCAGCATGTCGCCGATCGCCTTCTTGCCCTTGAGCACGAGCGGCCGGCTCGGCGGATGGTCCTGGTCGATCACCCGGATTTCGGCATCGTCGGTATAGAAGGCCGCCAGCGCCTTGGCGTCGTTGCCTTCCACCGCTCTGCGGAGACTGGAGAGATTGAGCGCGTCCTGCATCGCTTCCTCCCATGGCTGCCGGCCGCCGGACGAACCGGCGCGCCAAGCCGAACGGCCGCGTCCAAGCTCTGGCGCGGCCGATCCAGTCTAGCCGATCGGGAAATGGGGAAGCGGAAGTTCGCGGGCGCCGGCCATCACAATCGAGCGACCGGGCCGCGATCGGCGAGGAGCCTATTACTTGCCGTCGCGCTCGTTCGGCTCGACGACATGGTACTCCGCGTCGATCGTCACGCCGTCGTTCGAACGGCCGCCGGGCGGCGCGCGGAAGGGATTGGGCTCCTCGAACGGGCTCGCCGTCTCGTAGGTCCGGCCCGTGGGACCGGGCCGCGGGCCGGGCTGGGCGCCGGGCGGCATGGCCCGCGCCAGGAAAGCGCGCAGGATACGGCGGCGGAACAGATAGACGATGCCGAGGATGGGGATCAGGATCAGCGCGATCGAGAACGAGACCACCAGGGCCGCGAAGACCACGGCGGCGCCGACGACCATGGCGGCGCCAAGCTTCAGCTTGTCCTTCCAGCTGGTCGCGCCGCGGGGGCCTGAAATCACGAAGGTCCGGTAGGTCGTCATCGTCTCCGCCTGTTCAATCTTGCCGACACCATGTGGGAGCCGTGAACCGATCGCGCAATGGCCGCGAGATCGACGATAGCAGGATCGAGGGCGAATGCGCCGGGAATTGGGCCGACGCGCAACGATGCGTTGCGCGTCGGTATCATTTTGTTTCTGAGCCGGGAAAGGATGCGAAAACGGCCTCAGGCCGGGATTTCGCTGCCGTCCTGGCTCCAGCGGGTGTGGAACTTGCCGGGCTTGTCGAGGCGGCCATAGGTGTGGGCGCCGAAATAATCGCGCAGGCCCTGCAGCAGGTTGGCCGGGCCGCGGGCGCGGCGCAGACCGTCATAATAGGCGATCGACGACGAGAAGGCCGGAACCGGGATGCCCTCGGCGATGGCGAGGCCGACGACCTTGCGCCAGTTCGCCTCGGCCTGAACCACGGCGTCGTGGAAATAGTCCTCGAGCAGCAGGTTGGAGACCTTGGCGCCCGAATCATAGGCCTCGCGGATGCGGTTCAGGAAGCGGGCGCGGATGATGCAGCCGCCGCGCCAGATGGTGGCGAGCTCGCCGAGCTTCAGATCCCAGCCGTACTGCTCGGCCGCAACCTGGAGCTGCTCGAAGCCCTGGGCGTAGGCGACGATCTTCGACGCGTAGAGCGCGTCGCGGATGGCGTCGATGTCGGCCTGGGTGATGGTGCGCTTGGCCGTTGCCGGATGCGGAAAGCGCTTCTCCGCCTCGGCGCGCTGGGCGCGACGGCCGGAAAGGGCGCGGGCGAACACCGCCTCGGTGATCGAGGTCAGCGGCACGCCGAGATCGAGCGCCGACTGCGCGGTCCAGCGGCCGGTGCCCTTCTGTTCCGCCTCGTCGACGATCGAATCGACCAGCGGCTTGCCGGTGTGGTCGACCTTGCGCAGCACGGCGTCGGTGATCTCGATCAGGTACGAGTTGAGCTCGCCCTTGTTCCATTCGGCGAAGATGTCGGCGATCTCGCCCGCCTCGAGACCGTAGACCGTCTTGAACAGGTCGTAGGCCTCGGTGATCAGCTGCATGTCGGCATATTCGATGCCGTTATGCACCATCTTGACGTAGTGGCCGGAGCCCTCGGTGCCGATATAGGTGCAGCAGGGCTCGCCATCGACCTGGGCCGCCATCTTGGTGACGATCGGCTCGATGCGGGCATAGGCCTCGCGCGTGCCGCCCGGCATCATGCTCGGACCCTCGAGCGCGCCTTCTTCGCCGCCCGAAACACCCATGCCGATGAACTTGATGTCGCGGTCCTTCAAGTAGTGGAAGCGACGGTTCGTGTCGGTATAGAGCGAGTTGCCGCCGTCGATGATGATGTCGCCGGTATCGAGATGCGGCAGCAGTTCCTCGATCACGTCGTCGACCGGCTGGCCGGCCTTGACCATGATGATGATGGCGCGCGGCTTGGCGATCGAGGCGACGAATTCAGGGATCGTCTTCGACGGCGTGAAGCGACCTTCGGAGCCGTGCTCGTTGATCAGTTCGTCGGTGCGGGCGCCGTTGCGGTTGAAGACGGCGACCCCGAAGCCCTTGCGGGCGGCGTTGCGGGCGAGGTTCGCGCCCATCACGGCGAGACCGAGCACGCCAATATCAGCGAGTTGCTGCAAAGTGTTTCATCCCTGATGTATCGTGTCTGACAGATACCCGGCAGCACGCAGGGCGCGCGCCGCCAGAGTGCGACCTCTTGGGCGGACGACCTTAGCACGCGCTGCCCGATCTGCCACCCGGCGAGATCAGGCAGGCATACTTCAACCGGCTACACGTCGAGGTTGACGACGTTGAGCGCGTTGTCCTGGATGAATTCGCGGCGGGGTTCGACCTCGTCGCCCATCAGCTTGGTGAAGAGATCGTCGGCGGCGTCCGCCTCCTTCACCTTCACCTGCAGCAGCGAGCGGACGTTCGGATCGAGCGTCGTCTCCCAGAGCTGGCTGGCATTCATCTCGCCGAGACCCTTGTAGCGCTGCATCTGGATGCCCTTGCGTCCCTGCAGGAACACGGCCTCCAGCAAGGAGCGCGGCCCGAAGATCGGCGTCGACATATCCTTGCGGCGCAGCGTCGACGGCTTGGCGAAGACGTCGGAAATACGCGAGGCGATCGCGTGCAGCTTGCGGGCGTCGGCCGAGTCGATCAGCGCCAGGTCGATAGTGTGCACCTCGCGCACGCCGCGAACCTCGCGCTCGAAGCGGTAGCCGCCATGCGGATCGAGCGAACCCTGCCAGCCGCGCTCTGTCTCCTCGGCGATCAGGTCGAGCCGCGTCGCGATGGCGTTGGCCGCGGCGGACGCGCGGTCCTTGTCTTCGAGGAGCGCCGGGTCGAGACCGCCGGCCATCGCCGCCTGCTCGACCATGCCGCGGTCATAGCGGGTGTGGATGCCGCCCAGGATCGTCGCGATCTGGCGCGCGTCCTGGATCAGGTGATCGAGATCGGCGCCGGTGCGGACCTCGCCATCGTCGAGCTGCAGCGCCGCCTCGTCGAGGCCCTGCTGGATGAGGTAGTCCTCCAGTGCGCGCTCGTTCTTCAGATACTGCTCCGAACGGCCACGGGTGACCTTATAGAGCGGCGGCTGGGCGATGTAGATGTGGCCGCGCTCGATCAGCTCCGGCATCTGCCGGAAGAAGAAGGTGAGCAGCAGGGTACGAATGTGGGCGCCGTCGACGTCGGCGTCCGTCATGATGATGATCTTGTGGTAGCGCAGCTTTTCCGGCGCGAACTCGTCCTTGCCGATCGAGGTGCCGAGCGCGATGATCAGCATGCCGATCTGCTCGGACGACAGCATCTTGTCGAAGCGCGCCCGCTCGACGTTCAGGATCTTGCCGCGCAGCGGCAGCACGGCCTGGTTCTCGCGGTTGCGGCCCTGTTTGGCGGAGCCACCTGCCGAGTCACCCTCGACGATGAAGATTTCGGACTTGGCCGGGTCGCGCTCCTGGCAGTCGGCGAGCTTGCCGGGCAGCGAGGCGATGTCGAGCGCGCCCTTGCGGCGGGTCAGCTCGCGCGCCTTGCGGGCGGCCTCGCGCGCCGTCGCCGCCTCGACGACCTTCGACACGATCGCCTTCGATTCGGTCGGATGTTCCTCGAACCACTGGCCGAGCATCTCGTTGACGATGTTCTCGACGACGGGGCGGACTTCCGAGGAAACCAGCTTGTCCTTGGTCTGCGACGAGAATTTCGGATCCGGCACCTTGACCGACAGCACCGCCGTCAGGCCCTCGCGGCAATCGTCGGCGGCGAGCGTCACCTTCTCGCGCTTCGAGATCCCCTGGCTCTCGGCATAGCCCGTCACCTGGCGCGTCAGCGCGCCGCGGAAGCCGGCCAGATGGGTGCCGCCGTCACGCTGCGGGATGTTGTTGGTGAAGCAGAGGACGTTCTCGTGATAGCTGTCGTTCCACCACATCGCGACCTCGACGGTGATGCCGTCGCGCTCGTTCGTCATGGTGATCGGCGCCGGCATCAGCGGCTTCTTGGTGCGGTCGAGGTAGCGCACGAAGGCTTCGAGGCCGCCCTCGTAGAGCAGCTCCTCGCGGCGCGGCTCGACGCCGCGCTTGTCGGTCAGGACGATGCGGACGCCGGAATTCAGGAAGGCGAGCTCGCGCAGCCGGTGCTCCAGCGTCTCGAAATCGAACTCCACCTTGGTGAAGGTCTCGGTCGAGGGCAGGAACGACACCTCGGTGCCGTTGCGGCCGTCCCAGTCGCCGATCACCTTCAGGGGCGACACGGCGTTGCCGTGCGCGAACTCGATCTCGTGTACCTTGCTGTTGCGCCAGATCTTGAGCTTGAGCCAGCTCGACAGCGCGTTCACGACGGAGACACCGACGCCGTGCAGACCGCCGGAGACCTTGTAGGAATTCTGGTCGAACTTACCGCCGGCATGCAGCTGGGTCATGATGACCTCGGCCGCCGAGACGCCTTCCTCGGCATGCAGATCGGTCGGAATGCCGCGGCCATTGTCGCGGACGGTGCAGGAACCGTCCGGATTGAGCGTCACCTCGACCAGATCGGCATGACCGGCGAGCGCCTCGTCGATGGCGTTGTCGACGACCTCGTAGACCATGTGATGCAGGCCGGAGCCGTCATCGGTGTCGCCGATATACATGCCCGGGCGCTTCCGGACGGCATCCAAACCCTTGAGCACCTTGATAGAATCGGCGCCATAGGCTTCGGAGGCTTGATCGCGGGCAATATCGGACATTCAGGCTTCCTTGAAAGCGTCGCGCGCGTGCGCGCGCGAAAAGTCGAATCGAGAGGCTAATATATTGCTTCGACAAGCAAATTGCACGCTTCCCCCTAGCCTTTAATGAGGGCGCGAGCATGGCGAAAGCAAAGCGCCGCCTTGCTTTGCGGCGCGAGCGCGTCGATAGGCCGCCCGCCGGGGGCCAGGTCAACGCAAGGTCGACGCCAAGTCGGCGCCAGGTCGGCGTCAGGGTCAGCGCGCGGCGTGCAGCGCCTCGAGGAAGGCTTCGCCGTAGAGGCCGAGCTTGCGCTCGCCGACGCCCTGCACGCCCCGCATCTCGTCGAGCGTTGAGGGCATCGTCTCCGCCATCTCGATCAGCGTGCGATCGGGGAAGACCATGTAGGCCGGCACGCCCTCGTCGCGGGCGATCTCGCGGCGAAGCGCGCGCAACTGCTCGAACATCGACGCGGTCGTCGCGTCGAGCCCGTCGGCGCGATCGCTCTCGCCCTTGCGGGACCGGCGGGCCGGCGCCTCGCGGATCGAGCGCAGCGCGATCTTCTCGTGCCCGAACAGCACCGCCTCGCCCTCGGGCGTGATGCGGAAGCCCCCATGCTCCTCGCTCGCCTCGGCGAGCGCGCCGGCGGCGAAGAGCTGGCGCACCAGCGTGCGCCAGGCATGAGCGCTGCGATCCGAGCCGACGCCGAAGGTCTTGATGCGGTCATGGCCCTGGCGCTGCACCGCGTCGGTCGCCTCGCCGCGCAGCACGTCGACGAGATGCGCCGCGCCATAGCGCTGGCCGGTGCGCACCACGGCGGAAAGCACCTTTTGCGCGTCGATCGTCGCGTCGACCAGCTCGGCGCCGCCCTGGCAGAGATCGCAATGGCCGCAGGGGCCGCGCTGTTCGCCGAAATAGGCGAGCAGCGCCTGGCGCCGGCAGGTCGCCGACTCCGCCAGATCCGTCATCGCCGCGAGGCGCTTCTTCTCGACCCGGCGCTGCGCCTCGCTGATCGCCTTCTCGTCGATCTGGCGGCGGCGGAAGGCCATGTCGTCGAGGCCATAGAGCGTCAGCGTATCGGCGGGCAGGCCGTCGCGGCCGGCGCGGCCGATCTCCTGGTAGTAGGCCTCGACCCCGGCCGGCATGTCGGCATGGATGACGAAGCGGACGTCCGGCTTGTTGATGCCCATGCCGAAGGCGACGGTCGCCACGACGACGACGCCGTCCTCCTGCAGGAAGATGTCCTGATGGCGGGAGCGCGTCTCGGCATCGAAGCCGGCGTGATAGGGCACCGAACGGATGCCCTTGCTGACCAGCCACTCGGACAGCTTCTCCGTCTTGTCACGCGACGAGGCGTAGATGATGCCGCTGCCGCCCTTGTGGCGGGCGAGGAAGTCGGCGATCTGCGTGCGCGGCCTATCCTTGGCCTCGAAGCGCAGATGGATGTTCGGCCGGTCGAAGGAATGCACGACGACGCGCGGCGGCGTCGAGAAGAGCTGGGCGACGATGTCGTTGCGGGTCGCCTGGTCGGCGGTCGCCGTCAGCGCCACCACCTGGACGCCGCCGAGCGCCTCGCGCACCGAGGCGAGCTGGCGGTATTCGGGGCGGAAATCATGCCCCCATTGCGAGACGCAATGCGCCTCGTCGATCGCGAGGCGACGGACATCGCAGGCGGCGAGCAGCGAGACCAGCCCATCGCCGGCGAGCCGCTCGGGCGAGACGAACAGCAGCGAGATCTCGCCGGCGCGCAGCCGCCGCAGCGTCTCGCGATTGGCATCCTCGCCATTGGTGGAGTTCAGCGTCGCGGCGGCGACGCCGACATGCTGCATCTGCTGCACCTGGTCGCGCATCAGCGCGATCAGCGGCGAGACGACGACCGTCAGGCCGCCATCGACGATCGCCGGCAGCTGGTAGCACATCGACTTGCCGGAGCCGGTCGGCATCACGGCGAGCACCGGCTCGCCGCTCATGACCGCCGCGATGACCTCGTCCTGGCCCGGGCGGAAATCATCGTAGCCGAAGACGGATTTGAGCGCGGCGCGGGCGCGCGATAGCGGCATGGAGTATCCGGGAAAGTGATTCGTTATCGGGCGAATCTAGTCGCTCGCGACGGGACATTCACGCCGGAAAGCCCGCCCCGCGTCGATCCGTCAACTCGGGAGGCAGCTCAGCGGGCGGCGATCGCTACCGCGGCGCCCGCCATGACGACGCTGCTGCCGCGATTGACCATCTTCACCGCCCTGGCGTTGGTGATCAGCCGGCGGGCCCGGAGCGTCACGCCGACATAGAAGGCGAAGACCAGCCCGACCACGGTCAGCGTCACGGTGGTCAGCTCCAGGAACGCCAGCGCGTCGATCCGGGTGATGTCGAGGATCGACGGCAGCAGCGCCAGATAGAACACCATGGTCTTCGGATTGCCGAGGCAGACGGCGAGACCGGCGAAGAACAGCTTGACCTGGCTCTCGCGCGCCGCGACGGGGGCGAGATCCGGCGCCGCGACGGGGGCCTTCCACATCTTCCAGGCGATGAACAGCAGATAGGCGGCGCCGGCATATTTGATCAGCGCGAACACCTCGTGGAAGGTCTGGGCGACGACGGCGAGGCCGAGCACGGCGAGCGCCAGCCAGACGATGTCGCCGATCGCCATGCCGGCGGTGAAGGCGATGGCGCCGGGACGGCCCCGTCCGAGCACGCGGGCG